>NZ_JBFAQY010000006.1:63694-401348 GCF_040678965.1 Streptosporangium sp. NPDC049248 | reverse complement strand
AGGATGGACGTGCCGGGCTGCCCGGCGGGGCCGACCGTGATCCAGCGCATCTTGCCCTGTCCGACGTCGTTGCGTACCTCGAAGCCGAGGGTGTCACGGTAGAAGGTCAGGGAGGCGTCCGGGTCGTCGTGCGGGAGGAAGCTCGTGTGAATGGTGATGTCCATGTCTGTCACGTTATCTGCGGTTCGGTGGCCGGTGCTTCTCGAATCCTGATCGGTTCGGCCACCTGTTCACCCGGGATCTCCAGGACCGCCTCCCAGGTGATCGTCGGTTCGGCTTCGCGATCTTCCGGCGGAGGGCTCCTCCCACAGTGAGCCCGTCTCCCCCTGACGGCAGAAAACGGCCCGAACCGGCTCGGCTTCTGGCAGGGTCGAGCGAGACAGGACCGTTGACGGATGACGATCGTTCAAGTTGGCAGTGGTGCTTCTAAAAGCGCGATCGGCGGTGTGCGCGATGGCCTCTGGACGGCAGGCGGGTCACGGTGCCGACGGCGGTGTCCTCCGGGACCGCGATCGGGAGTCCCCCGTCCCGGCACGGACGCGGGTGAAGTGCCGTTTCCGCATGATGGCGGCCGTACTGCTGATGGGAGCCTGCGCCTGCGGGCCCTCCGTACCGCCGTCGGCCACCGACGGGCAGGCTCCGAGCGTCCCTTTCGAAGAAGATAATTCACCGGCGTGGCTCGCCCCGTCGGAGACACCCCCACCCGTGCCCCCTCCCGTTCGGAAGGCCGAAACCCCTTTCGCGCGGGCCTATCCCCGGGCCAGGATCCTGTGGATCCCCGCCAAGGACACGATGTCCCGTTCCGTCGTCGGTGCCCTGCCCGACGGGCGGCTCATCGTCCGCAGGTTCTCCCGGTACCTCCCGTACCTCGACCACGTCGACATCCTCGACCCTGTCACCGGCCGCAGCACGCTGTTGCAACGCGAGAACAGGGAGTCGTACACCGCCGTCGCGGCGGCGCACGGCACGCGCGTGGTGAAGCTCCTCGGAAACAGCGAGCCGGGTGGGTGGATTCTCGAGGTCACCGACATGCGCACCGGCCTGACCCGGCAGGTGATGAACACCTGGGGCGTTCCCGGCGGGCACTGCGGGACCGACTGGCAGTACCCCATCGACCTGCAGTTCCATCGGGGTGAGCTCTACTTCTCCGGGTGCGTCACCAACGCCACCGGAGACGTGGGCGTCTACCGCATGGGCCCCGGCGACAGGACTCCCCTGCTGTGGCTGCGGGGACTGTACGACATCGTCTGGGAGGGCGGCACCTTCCTCGCGAGGTCCCCCGTAGTGGCGGATTCGTCGGATCCCGGGGAGTTCACCGGCTCGCCGCCGGCCCGCTACGGCCCGGACGGGGCCAGGCGCGGCGTTCCCGATCAGGCCTCGTACATCGCCGGGGTGGGCAGGAACCGGGATCTCCTGGAGTACAGCGACGGCACCGTCGCCGGCCTGAGCCCACATGCCAGGAACATCGGCATCTCGCGTCACGGGCGTTTCGCGACGTGGCGCGAGGGCGGGGCCGGATGGCTTCTCGACGCGCGGACACGTACCGCGGTGCGCCTGCCGGGCCGGGAGACGGACAAGGTGAGCGTCTCCAACGCCAGGTACCTCCATTGGAGGACGGCGGACGGCTACCACGTCCTGGACCTGGCGGCCCTGAGCGACCGGGGTTGAGCGTCCTCGTCTCCGGCGAGGACCGGAGCAGGAACGCTCCTCCCGGTTCGAGAAGCCCTATGACAGAGCGGCATGGGACCGCCGACGGCCGGGCCCCTCCACCGGCACGGGTGGAGGGGCCCGGGTCAGCGGATCAGCCCGGGGGGAAGTTGCCGTTCTTGGCGACCGGCAGGGCCAGCTGGCTGGCGCCGCTGAGGGTGGCCTGCTCGACCGGGAGACCGGCGAGGACGGGGTTGATGTGCCGCAGGGTCAGCGAGACCGTGGGCAGGGCGGCCGGGGTGACGATGTCGAACTTCTCCAGGTCGATCCACCGGACGATGTTGAACACTTCGCCCGGGATGTTGTCGCCGGCCTTCTGCACCGGGACGCACAGCTGGCGGGCGTAGAGGACCTGCGCGCCGTGCGTGGGGATCACCGGGGTCAGGACGGGGTTGAGCTGGCGCAGGGACACCTGCTGGTTCAGCGGGTTGTTGGGGGTGATGCCGTAGCACTTGAGGTCGATGTGGCGGACGAGCGACAGCACCTCGGCGGGTGGGGCCACGTTGTTCTTGATGACCGGCACGCACAGCTGCTGCGGGGTGTTCATGGAGATCTGCGTACGTGGCAGGCCCTGGAACAGCGGGTTGAGGTGGCTGAGCACCAGGCCCGTGTTCACCGTGGTGCCGGAGATCTTGTAGCAGGCCAGGTCGATGAACCTGATGAAGTCGAGCGCGGGCGACGGCGGCGCCTGGTTGTTCTTGGCGACCGGGACGCACAGCTGCTCACGCTGGCCGAGGGTGACGGTCTCGATCGGCAGGTTGCCGAGCACGGGGTTGATGTGCCGCAGCGTGAGCGTGGTGGCGGGTGGCTGGTACGGGTTGGTCTTGAAGCATTCGAGGTCGAGGAAGGCGGTCAGATCCTTTGGCGTCGGCAGCGCGAGGGCGGCGGCGGGCGGCACGCAGAGGAATGCCACGGCGAGCATCGCGACGATGGCGGATGTGAGGCGCCGGAGCGTCGATTTTCTACGCCCGTGAATTCCGATTACGGCTCGGTTCATTGCGGCTCCAAAAATCTGGGATGGCCTTCTCAACGCCGAGTGTGTGCCTCCACGACCGGACTTTCAATATTGCTACCACTTTTTGTTATACGCAGAATTCGGACCGGCGGGCCGGGGAGTTACCATCAGACATAAAAGCGTTGTCAGCTCGCCGACAACCGGAACACGGCATCTTTATCGAGGCTCTGGCAACCCGATGGAGCAGGACATCAAAAATACGCACCGGGGTGGGTTGACATGAGAACAGGCTCCCGGTAAGGCTGTGATTCGTTATATCGAGGGATTCCATAATCGGCGTCGACTTCATTCGTCCGTTGGCCACCGGACGCCATTCGAAGCCTTCGGCGAGTATGCGGCTTCAGCCGGTTGCGTAGTGCACGGCCGCAGATTCCGGCCGCCTGTGCGGTTGGTCCAAGATTTTGGCCGTGTAGTTCGCCGGTTGTGCCCTCATCTGCTCGGCGGTCATGCCGCCGAGCAGATGAGGGCGATGCGGGTCTTACCGGTGGTCACGCAGGCGTGCGCGCAGCAGGTTGGGATCGGTGGCCGTGGTGTAGGCGGCGCTGAGCACGTACACGTCGTTGCCGCGCAGCGCGACCGAGGTGGGGTTCTGAAGTCCGTCGGCGGCATCCAGCACGGTGGTGCTGGTGCCGTCGGACCGGATGTGCACGACCGTGTTGGGGGCGTTGAGGGCGGCGAGGATCTCGTCGCCCCGGCCGGTGAAGGTGAAATCGTCGATACCGACCATGCCTGACGCCTTGACCTGCGGTGCTCCCGCACGGTTTCCGGAGCGGATCGGAATGCGCAGGAGGGTGCCCTGGTCGAGGTTGGTCACCCACAGCGCGCCACGGTGTACTTTCGCACCGTTGGCTCCGAGGAAGCCGGTCGAGGCGAGTTCGGGGGCGGTGGACCACGCGGTGGGAGTGCCGCCGGTGACGGGGACGGTCCACACGGTGCCGAGCACCGAGTCGGTGATGTAGAGCCGTTCACCGTGCTCACCCAGTGCCAGCCCGTTGGGCAGGCCGTTTGCGGGCAGCGCGGCGATGCGCTGCGGGACCTGCCCGGGGCGCAGCCGCCACAGCCCTGTCAGATCGGCCGTGCCGGTCGCGTACAGCACGTACACGGTGCCGTCCGAGGTACGGGCGATGCCGGTGGCCAGAGGGAAACCGAGGATCGGTGTGTTGACCCCGCCGTCGGCGGGTGCGGGCAGCGTCGCCAGGATGCGCGTCGTACCCCGGGGGGTGATCTGAGCCACCTGGCGGCTGGCGGCGAAGGTGATGTTCGCCGTGCCGTCGGGCAGCAGGGTGATGTTCTCCGGCATCTGGCCCGCGGACAGGTCGAAGTGGGTGGCGATCCGCACGTCCGTCAGCGGCCCCTTGGGGGGCGTCGCGTTGGCCGGCGCGGCCGTCGTCAGGGTGGCCGCGGCCATCAGAAGGGCCGACATGGTGATCTTGATGCTTCGCTTGGACATGGTTCCTTCACTGTTTTCGGGCATGCGGCAGCCGCGGTGCGGCGCCGTGGTCGAGGGGGCGCCTCGGAGGGAAGGTCGCGATCGTGCTGCCGACCGGCAGGCGTGGGAGCGGTCGGCGACAGGGCGGCCCGGCAGGGACGCCGCGGACGGAGGGGCTCAGGTCAGGTGGCGCGGATTTCGGCTCCGTGGCGCGGCTGGGCCGCTTCCTGCGATGCGGTGACGTGGGCGAGCAGGGTCAGGGCTGTCGCAGAGGGGGAGCCGGGATCGGCTGTGGCCACCACCAGGGCCGGGCCGTTTCCCTGCGGGCTCTGCAGCGTCTGCTGGGTGACCGTCAATGTCCCGACCAGGGGGTGGCGCATCTCGTAGTCGGCGACATCGCAGGGTAGAACCCGGTGATCGGCCCACATCGCGGCGAACTCCGGACTCCGCATGGTCAGCTCGCCGATCAGTCCGGCCAGCAATGGATCGTCCGGGTATCGCCCAGCCGTCGGGCGCAGGTTGCCCACCACGGCCCTGGCCTTGGCGAGCCAGTCGGTGTACAGGTCACGGGTGTGCGCGTCAAGGAACACCAGCCTGGCCATGTTCGGCCGCCGGCCTGGGTCGTTGGGGCCGTCCGGGTCGAGATGGCCGGCGAACAGCCCGTGACCTTGGCGGTTCCAGGCCAGGACATCGCTGCGGCGGCCGATCACGATGGCGGGTGTGCGCTCGAAGGCTGCCAGCAGAGCGCTGGTCGCCGGGGTGACGCGTTCGGCACGCGGCCGGCCCGCGGGTCCGCCCCGTCCCGGTGCGCGGGCCAGGGTGTGCAGATGGGCACGCTCGGACTCATCCAGTCGCAGGGCACCCGCTATGGCGTCGAGCACCTCGCGCGAGGCGTTGCGTGACTGGCCCTGCTCCAGGCGGGTGTAGTAGGGCGCGCTGATGCCTGCGAGCATCGCGAGCTCCTCCCGCCGCAGCCCAGGCACCCGGCGCCGCTCGCCGTAGGTCTGCAGCCCGACGTCTTCCGGCCGCAGCTGGCCCCGGCGTGTCTGGAGGAAGTCGGCGAGATGCCCGTGCTCGTTCATGGAACCGAGTATGCGTGCCACCGACGATCCGCGCCTCACCCCGCTGGGGTAGGGATCCGCAGGGTCTGGCTCACCCGAGCCCCTGCCTCCAGGATGAGCGCGTTCGCCTTCGTCGTCGGCGGCGCCGACCACGGCATCGTGCGCTGGGGCTGGCACTTTCGCGAGCAGGGCAGGGGCAGCATCGTCCAGCAGTCCTGGCGGCTGTCACGCGCCGATGCGGTCCTGGGCGAGACCCGCGAGGACGTCCAGGCGTTGCGCGACCACATGGCCGACAGCGCGGAGTCCACTCTGCTCGCCCTGGCGGAGTGGATCGCCGGCCATCGTACCCGCTGATCATTCGGGCCCGTCTCCGGTACGCCGCTGCCGCCGGGAGCGCCGGTCGAGAGGCGACCGCATTCGAGGAAATCGGTGGGATGCCGAGGCGGTGCCCGCCACCCCTTTCCCAAGGCTTGTTGGAAATGTCATAATCCCAACATGTCTTGGGAAAATGGTGACGGCCTGGTGCCGCTGCGCGCGCTGGCGAACCCGCTCCGGATCCGCATCGTGTCGCTGCTCACCGGCACGTCCATGTCGGCCACCGAGGTCGCGGAGGAACTGGGCATCGCCCACGCCTCCGCCAGCTACCACCTGCGCCAGCTGGCCGAGGCCGGCTTCCTGCAACAGGTGGACGAGCGGCCGTCACCGGGCGGCAAGGGCAGACCCCGCCGGCTCTACCGTTACGACCCCTCCAGCGGCGCGCGGCTGGACCGCGCGAACGGCCGGCAGCTCGTGCACGAGGCGCTCAGCACCGACCTGGCACGACGCCTCGTCCAGACAAAGCTGCAGCGCATGTCCATGGACGCCGAGGTATGGCTGGATCGCACCGTGTGGGAGGAGATCGTCGGACTGATCGAGCAGGCGGTCGCGCTGGCCCACGACAAGGCCGGACCGCCCCGCTCCGGCGACCGGGTCAAGGTGAGCATGACCGCGATCCTGCTGGAACTCGACGACGTGCGATGACCCGCCCGCTGATGGTGTGCGCGGGAGCGTGCTTCCTGTCGCTCGGGCTGCTCATCCCCACGATCCCCAAGTACGTCACCGGCCCGCTGAACCAGGGGCCGGGCCTGGTCGGCGGTTGCTTGGCGATCACCGCCGTGTGCGCCGTGCTCTTCCGCCCGCCGGCCGGTCGGCTGGCCGACCGGCGTGGCCGCAGGGCGGCGGCCTGCACCGGCGCCGCGCTGCTGGCGATCACCTCCTTCGCCGTGCTCATGGTCGAGTCGCTGCCGCTGTTCCTGGCGTGCCGGGCGGTCGCGGGAGCAGGGGAGGCCCTGACCTACGTCGGCCTGGCCGCCGCGGCCAGCGACCACGACCGTCCGGGCGCCGCGATCAACCGTTTCTCCATCGCGGTCAACGCCGGCCTGCTCGCCGGACCGGCGCTCGCCGAGGCCGGCCACTCCGTCGCCGGCCTGCGGGCCGTATGGGCACTGTCCGGAGCCGTGGCCCTCGCGGCCTTCGTGGCCTGCCTGTTCCTGCCCGCGGGCCCGGTCGTCGCCGGCGATCCGGCCGGTACGAGGAAGGCCGGGCCGCTCGTGCATCGCGCGGGACTGCGTCCCGGGCTGGCGTACTGGGCGTCGGTGTGGGGATACACCGCCTTCAGCGCCTTCCTCCCGCTGCACGTCGCCGCGCTGGGCGGGAGCGGCAGCGGCCCGCACTTCCTCGTCTACGGCGGCGTGCTGCTCGCCGTGCGGCTCGGCGGCCAACGATGGACGAACCGGATGGACCCGCGTGGGACGGCGACCGCGGCGCTGCTGGTCACCGCGGCCGGGCTGGCCCTGCTCGTCGCCTGGCCGTCCGTGACCGGGGCGCTGGCCGCCGCGGCGGTGATCGGCGCCGGGCAGGCGCTGGGGCTTCCCGCGTTCCTCACGATGGCGGTGGCCGGTCTGCCCGCCGCGCAGCGCGGCTCGGCGGTGGCCACCACGACGGCGTTCTTCGATCTCGGGTTCATGACGGCCGCGCTCGCGCTGGGCGCCATCGTGCAGTCGTCCGGCCTGACCTACGGCTTCGCCGTCGCGGGCTGCGTGCCGGCCCTGGCGCCGCTGCTGTTCCTCTCCCGCTCTCGCAAGACCCGCAGGACATCACCCCAAGGAGACAGCCGTGACCATTCCCACCGCTGAGCTGGCCGGCTACGCCGACGTCGTCTTCGACGTCGCCGTACCGGTCGTCGCCGGCGACCGGGTGCTGATCAACGCCGAGATCGAGCACGCCCCGCTCGCCCGCGCCCTGGCCGAGGCGGCATACGCCCGAGGTGCCCGCTATGCCGACATCTGGTACTTCGACCCCTACGCGAAGCGATCCCGGGTCCAGCACGCGGACGCGGCCACGCTGAGCGAGGTCCCGGCCTGGCTGGACGCGCGCAACGAGGAGCTGGCCCGCCACTGCGGCATCCTGCTCAACATCCGCGGCGCCGCGGCACCGGATCTCCTCGCCGGGCAGGACCCGGTACGGGCGGGCCTGGACCGCATGCCGTACCTCACGTCGAGGCAGCGGCTGCAGCTCGGCAACCTCGTCCGCTGGGCGATGGTCCCCTGCCCGACCGCGGAATGGGCGCGCGCGGTCTTCGGGGAGCCGGACGAAATCCGCCTCTGGCAGCACCTGCGCCCGATACTGCGCCTGGACCGGCCCGATCCCCGTGCCGCCTGGGAGCAGCGGATCGCCGAGTTGCTGGGCCGCGCGGGGGTGCTGAACGGGATGCGGCTCGACGCCGTCCGGTTCGAAGGGCCGGGCACCGACCTGACCGTCGGCCTGCTCCCGGACGCGCACTGGACCGCGGCGCGCCTCGAATCCGTGCGGGGGCACCGCTTCCAGGCCAACCTCCCCACCGAGGAGGTGTTCACCACGCCTGACCACCGCCGGGTGGAGGGCACCGTCCGTTCGACGCGGCCACTCGCGCTCAACGGGAACGTCATTCGCGACCTGGAGCTGACCTTCACCGCCGGGGTGGTGACGGAGGTGAGGGCGAGCGCCGGCGCCGACGTGGTCCGCACCCACCAGGCGACCGACGCGGGCGCGGCCCGTCTGGGCGAGCTGGCCCTGGTCGACGGCTCGTCGCCGGTCGGGCGATCGGGCCTCACCTTTCTCGAGACCCTGCTGGACGAGAACGCCACCTGCCATCTGGCCTGGGGCGCCGGCCTGCCTCCGGGCGTGCCCGAGCACCTGCGCGAACGGGACGCCGCCGGGCTTGAGGCGGCCGGGGTCAACATCTCCGGTGTGCACGTCGACTTCATGGTGGGCGGTCCCGACGTCACCGTCACGGGGATCGGGCACGACGGCGGCGCGATCGAGTTGCTCCGCGGCGACGAGTGGCAGGTCTGAGTCGAAGACGAGTCCACGGAGCCGGGTCCAGCCGGTCTTGTGCGGCCGGTGTCCGAAAGATCGTGCTTCGCACCCCAACGGACACACCAAGGGTCAGTCGACACAAGAATATTTATTGTGCACTGAGTTCACAATATGCTTTACTCGTGATGCACGCTCACCTTCGAAAGGGGGCCCCGCGACAGCCTCGCCCCACGGGCGCGTCTCGCGTGGCCCCCCATCGCGACCACCAGCCGACCCTTTATGAGGACCCCGACTCACCGACGACTTCCCGTACGCAAAGACGGAGCCTCCCGAGCAACAGCGCAATCCCAGAGGAGATGCCTGATGTTCCGCCAGATCATGCCAATCACAGGAATATTGTTCCGCTCTCCCGAAAATTTCGACCCACCCTTTTCGGCAAGCCGAACAAACGCCACATATCTACGCCGATAACCATCTAACCTGGCCACCACATATTCCAGGGTGTGGCTTCCAACAGCTTCACATCGATGACTCAAGGCGCTTAGTCCGTGATAAATGATCAAATTCCCGCCAGGTGGCCCATCGGCACCCTCATGGACAGACTCAGCCCGGAGGAGCGGAAGGAACTTCTGGGTCTCGTGCCGCCGTCCCCGCGGCAGGCCGGCGAAACACTCATCTATCAGGGAGACCGAGAGAGGTCCGAGGTCTATCTGCTGAGGTCCGTCCCCGGCCAGCTGCTCACGGCGTGCGTGAAGGTGACGGCCTACCTGGAATCGGGCGGAGCGGCCATATTGGGCATCCGGGTCAGCGGCGATGTGGTCGGCGAGCTGGCGGCTCTGCGCAGAGAGCCGAGATCGGCCATGGTGACCGCGTGCAGTCCGATGTTGGTGCACGTCATCCGCGCGGAGGCGTTCACCGACTTCCTCGACCGTCATCCGGCGGCATGGAACGCACTGGCCAGGATGATCGCCGACCGGCTCGACTGGGCCAACCGCAGAAGAGCCGACTTCGCCCAGTTCAGCGTGCCCGTACGGGTCGCGAACGTGCTCGTGGAACTCTCCGGCCGGCATGGGGTCGACAGGGCGGACGGCAAACGGGACCTGGGAGTCGATCTCACCCATGAGGAGATCGCCAATCTTGTCGGGGCCAGAAAAGACGCCGTCTTCAAGGCCATCCGACGTTTCAAGGAGCTTGACCTGATCGACCCCGGTCATCGCAGGAAGCTCGTCATCGACCCAATCGGTCTGTCCAATTACCGGTAAAACGTACTGGTACGTCTTGAGGCGATGCGATCTTCGCCAGACTCGTCCCCGGCGATCTCCCCCACCGCTCTGGTGGATCTTTCTCGCAACCACAAGGTGACGTGATGCTCGATTCTGATTTCAGCCGCCGCTTGGTCATGGCGGTCGACGCGGAGGGATACGGCCGCGGCGACGACCTACGGCACGACTCGATCCAGTCGGGCCTGGCCCAGGTCATGGACCGTGGCGCACGAGAGGCCGGCCTGCGCCGCGAGACCTGGGCCCGCCAGGAAGCCGGCGACGGTGAGGTCATCGTCCTTCCCGAAAGGGAGGGCGAGCTTCGGGTCGTCGACGACCTGGTCCACCGCGTGCGCAAGGCGCTCCACGACCACAACCGCGAACGCCGAGACGACGCCCGCCTGCGAATACGCATCGCGATCGGCCACGGCGTCGTGAAACGCGGCGCGATGGGCTTCGTCGGCCAGGTCGTGGTGACCACCAGCCGGCTGCTCGACGCGCAGGCCGCCCGTACCGCCCTGAAGGTGAACCCGCGCGCCGACCTGGTGCTGATCCTCACCGATCGGCTCTATGAGGACGTCGTCCGACAGCTCCACACCTCCTACCGGCCAGAGTCGTTCACCCGGCTGGAGGTACCGACCAAGGAGCGCACCGAAATCGCCTGGATGTGGATTCCTTCCGAGGACCTGGATCAGAGAGGAACTGTCGACATGGACAACCTGCCCGAGGTCGCGGACACCCTGTGGGCCCTGATCGCCGGAGGCGCCATCGAACGTCTCGGCGCCTACGGCACCGAGACCGGCCTCGGTGGAGCCCGCAGACTGCTCGCGAAGATCACGAAATTCCGGTCGGAGCAGGGCCAACCGACCGCCCCGGAGTCGCGTGACGACCTGCTGGAGTCTCTGGAGAAGCTGGTGCGCGTCGACCCCACCGCGAAGCGGTTCGCGCAGCAGTTCAATGCCGAGCAGATGACCGTAAACATGATCACCGCTCCCGTTTCCGGGGAGGAGATCAACTTTGGCATCCGAAACTGATTCGCCGCCCGATGGCGTCCTGATCGGCGAGGCGGCCATGCCGGTGGATCTGACCGATCAGGCCGAGGCGACGGACGAAGGTTTCGCGCAGGTCTCCCAGGTCCAGACCGTCATCAACCACATTCACGGCAACGTGGGGGACGCCTCTTTCGGCATCTCGGGTTCCCGCCCCAGGTCCCGCCGCACCGCAGGACCCGTATCCGCTGACGAGATGGCGGAGGCCCGCACCCGCCACGTGCGCCATGCCACCTACGAGGCCGCCGCCGAACAGCTGGGCAGATGCAACATGGTGGCCTTGATCGGCAATGCCGGCACCGGCCGCCGGACGGCGGCGCTCAATCTGCTTCATGACGTCGTCGGGGGACGACGCGAGGTGGTGGAACTCAGCCCGGCCTACACGCTGGAGAAGCTGGCCGCCCGCGAATACCGGAAGGCTCACGGCTATTTGCTGTGCGACTGGCCCAAGGACGACATCGACGGAAGCATCGCCGACTTCCACGTACGGGAGATCAGGCGCCGCGTGCGCGATGCCGGGGCCTACCTGGTGATCACGACGACGGCGACCTCGCTGCCGGAAAGAGACCGGATTCTCTGGCTACCTCCGCCGGCCCGCGACGTCCTGCTGGCTCACCAGGTGGCGCCCGAGGTCGCCGACGAGGCGGCCGCGCGGATCACCGTCGACCATGCCATGGCCGACGTGGTGACACTGGCGCGCGACCTGGCCTCGGGGATTCCGCTGGGCAATGCGCTCGGCAGGCTGGAGTCCGCCGGGCGGCGCGATGTGGTCGCCTGGTTCGACGGCCCGCGTACTCGGGGGGAGCTCTTCGAGATGGCCGCGATGGCCTTCATCGCCGGCCTTCCGGAAGCCGGCTTCGAGTCGCTGCTCGCCCGGCTGGAGTCGATCGCCGGTATCGGCGCCGAGGGTGCGGTCGCCGTTTCCGCGGATGATCCGATGCCGAGCCGCCGCCTGCTTCGGGTGGCGGAGGGCTCGCTTTTCAGCCTGTCGCCGGGGCGCAGGCTGGAGTTCAGGGTCCCGAGTCATCGAACGCATGTGATGCGGGAGCTGTACCGGCGACACGGCATGCGGTTGTGGGAGCCGGTCACCGAATGGCTCCATGAGTGCGCGGCTCTCCGCGACCCGAGCGCGCAGGCGGAGATCGCCAGGGGCGTGGCGGTTCTCGCCTCTGTCTCGGACTACTCGTACGTCGAGAGCACTTTTCTCACCCCCTGGGCCCGTGGAAGAGGCGTCATGCGCAGCCAGGCCACCGCCGCGATGGCCATCTCATGGTTGTGCCTGGACGAGACGACCCGTCCGGAGGTGCTGCGTACCGTCAGCTTGTGGACGCGGGCGTCCGCCGCCAGACCCAAATTCACCGCCACCCTCGCCTGGTCCGGTGAGCTGGGCATCCGGTTCCCGCTGGAGGCGGTCCGGATGCTCTGGATACAGATCAGAGGCAGTGAGAAGCCTGTCCGGCATGCGGAGATCGCGCTCGCCCGTCTGTTCGCGGCGCTGACCGAGGCCACCGGTAACGCCCTGCCGATGCTCGACTGGCTGGCACGTCAGATCGGCAACGACAGGCGGATCGGCCGCGCGGTCGATCCGCTGATTCGGGCGATCTTGAGTGTCCTGTCGGCTCGCGCGGATGGCGTCGGGCCTCCCACGGTCACCGCTCATCTGCGCAGTTGCCCCGGTTCCGCCGTCCCCCTCGCCGAACTCTGGTCCGCGGTTCTCGTCAAGCGCCCTCACCGCAAGGATGCGCTGGCCGCCCTGTACGACGCCGTCTGCGCCTTCGATGGGCGCGACGGCGATGACCGCGACCATGTCCATGCCCTGTTCGCGGCGCTCGTGGAGACGCTCCCGGCCAAGGAACGGCCGCTACTCGCCCACGACCTGCGGCGTTATGCCATCTCCCGCGACACCGACGAGAACCGGCTGGAGATTCTCCTGTCGCTGCTCCGGGTCTTCCTGAGCCCGGCCGTTCTGTCCCTCGACACCATCGGAAAGCGTCCATGAGCTACCCCGTGATCAGCCAGACCTCCCTTGATCCTGTCGCCAGGCAAGGGTTCCTGAGCAAACCCCGGCGCCCGATCTCCAGCCTCCCCCGCCAGCTTCCGCACCAGCGACTCGTCTTCGAGTACGACGGCACGTTCGTGCTGGGCGACCGGCTGCTGCGCGGCGACGAACCGCACGTGCTGCACGCCGCCAGCGTCAGCGTCGTGGACGTGACCAAGGATCACCCCACCACGATCCAGGTGCCGATCAACTCCTCCGGCGCCCACGACTTCACCGTCTCGATCCACTTCCGCTGCACGGTCGACGAACCGATCGAGGTGGTGCGCGCCGGTCTGACCGACGTCAACGAGCACCTGGTCACCTACATCCAGGCCTACCACAAGCTCTTCGAACTCGGCCGTGGCCACGGGTTGCACGAGGTCCACGAGTTGTGGACGCTCGTGCACGCCCAGGTGAAGGCTTACACGACCGTGGTGCCCTGTGTGCTGCCCGGCATGACGGCCGAGTTCTCCGGGCTCAACGTGCACGCCCCCGACGAGATCGCCCAGAAGCGGCGACACTACGAGACCAGCCTGCACAACATCAAGGGCGAACACGGCCTCCGCGACGTCAAACGCAGGCTCGATCGTGACTACGAACTCGACGAGCAGGATTATCTGCACGCCAAGGGCCACAGCGCGAACGACTTCACCCGGCAGGAGGCGGCCCTCGACCGGGATCAGCAGATCACCGAGGCCAAGAAGATCAGGGACCTCCTCAACAGTGGTCCCGGCGCCGCCGACGGCCTGTACGTCACCGTTCGCGGTCTCAGCGAACAGCAGATCGCCGAACGTTACGCCGCCCTGGGCGACCGGGAGTACAGCGCCATCCAGCGCGGAATCCAACTGGAGCACGACCTGCAGGTCGTTCAGGCCCGTGCCCGGGCCGATGTCGTCCGGGCGGCGATCGCCCAGGGCCTGTTCAACGAGACGACCGGCAAGGAACTGCTCGCCACCTTCGACGACGTCGAGCCGGAAGCGGAGGCGAAGCACCTCGAAAGACCCGCTTACCAGGCCCACGCCGAGGTGACGGCAGGCGACAGCGACGACGACTTCTTCATGGAGGAGGACGTCCGTGGTTGACATCCTCCACGGCCCCAAGGCGGCCCAGCAGCACAGACGGCACCCCCGGCGGCGGGAGAAGCCCGATCTTGGGAGGTTCTTCCGACGGTTCACCGGAGTCGACGAGAAGATCCTCGCGAGTGTTCCTCAGGAACGCTCCCGCTACACCAGTCTCGGCGGGATCGTGGCCAGCACCGCACTCATAGCGGGCACCTCCCTGCTGGGCGCGCTGACCCTGATTTCGCAGGCGTCTCCGCTGTATCTGTTGCCGGTGGCAGCGCTGTGGGGCCTGATCGTCGCCAACATCGACCGGTTTCTGATCACCAGCCTCACCGGTGACAACGACGGCTGGTCCCGTTGGGGCAACCTGCTCATCCGGCTCGCCCTCGCCGTCGTCATCGGCGTCTTCATCGCCGAGCCCTTGACCCTCAAGCTCTTCCAGGAACGGCTCGACCGGCAGATCATGGCGGAACGCGACCAGGTGATCAGCCTGACGGAGAGCCGGTACAAGCAGTGCAACCCCCTCAAGGGACCGGATCCCGGAGGTGTCGACTGCGCCGATTTCGTCCTCGACGGCGGCGGCCGGGCACTCGCCGTCGAAGGCAACATGACGGCGAGGCAGAGCGTCCTCAAGGCCGCGGAGGATCGGCTGGCAGCGGACATCAAGGAGAAGGAGAAGCTGAAGGGAGACCGCAACCGGGAGTGCTACGGCATCAAGGTCCTGGGCCAGACCACGGGCGTGTTCGGCAACGGACCCGAGTGCAAGGTCAGAAAGAACGAGTTCAACACCTTCGTCGCCAACCACGACATCCCCCGGCAGCAGACGGAGGTGGCGAAACTCAAGGCGGAGCTCGGTTCTCTCGCGGCCGATCGCGCCAGTGCGGAAACGGAACGCGCGGCGGTACTCAGCAAGAAGATCACCGAGCGCGTCGAGGAGAAGAAACGGGCCTACACCCACATCGGCCTGCTTGACCGATGGGAGGCATTGGGTACGGTCGCAGGGCAGAGCGGCATGGTCAACTTCGCTCACTGGTTGTTGCGCGTCATCTTCGTGCTGCTCGACTGCATGCCGATCATCTCGAAGATGCTGAACGGCAAGACCGAGTACGACCGCCTTCTCACCCAGGAACTGCGCGCGGGCTCGGCCTGCCACGAGGCCGAACTGAACTTCACCACCCGGCAGAGGACCGGCGAGTACGAGATCCGACTGCGCGAGGAAGAGCGCCGGCTGAAAGCCGAACGCGGCCGGATCGACCGAGATCAGCGCGTGGACGAGGCTTCCAGGGACGACGAAATCGATCGCCTCGCCCGTACTTTCATGAGCTCGATGCCTACGCGCCGGTAAGGACCGGAGCGACCGCGAGCCCTTCCGTGACACCACCGGTCACTTCCTGGGGTTACATGTCCTTCGGTTCGTCAGTTCAGGACGTCGTCTTGCCCGAGGTGCGCACGAACGGCTCCAGCAGGGCCCGCGCGGACTCCCAGGTGGTCTGCAGGTCGGTGCCGGACTCGATCAGCCGGGACCCGGCGAACACGATGGCATTGATCATCTCCGCCGTCTCGGGCACCGCGGGGACGCCGAGGTGGCGCAGCGCCTCCACGAGCGGCTCCAGGAGCTGCTGGTGCATGGCACGGCTCTGCTCGGCGACCGTGTCGCCCGGCGCGACCTCCGCGAGGACGGTGGCCAGCGCGTGCTCGCCCTCGGTGATGAGCTCGAAGTTGGTCAGCACGTAGGCGAGTACCCGGTCGGCGGGGGTCGCGGCAGCGTCCATCGCGGCGGCGACCCGGGCCGACCAGCGGGGGAAGACGTCCTCCACCACCGCGTTGAGCAGGTCCTCCGATGACCGGAAGTACTGGTAAAGGCTGACCCGGGCCAGCCCGGCGCGCGCCGCGACCCGGGTCAGCGTCGGTGGGCGGCCGGTCTCCGCGAGGATCTCCCTGGCCGCGTCGAGCAGCATCCGGTGCTGGGCGGCCCGATGCTCGGCGACGGTCGCCGCCTGAATGCGTGGCACCTGCCCTCCTCCACCATGGTCGGCCTACTTCGACAGTCTCCCATCCACCATCGACAGAACGCGGTCACAGTGGCCGAGTACATCGTGATCGTGGGTGACCATGATCGTCGCGACTGCGGACTCGTGCGTCTCGTGCGCGAGCAACGTGACGATGTCGTCGCTGCGGGCGCGGTCGAGCGCGGCGGTCGGCTCGTCCACCAGCAGTACGGCCGGGCGGGTGACGAGTGCGCGGGCGATGCCCACGCGCTGTCGCTCACCGCCGGACAGCTGGTGGGGGCGGTGCCCGGCGCGGTGCCCCATGCCGACCCGATCGAGCAGCTCTCGCGGGTCGTGACCGTCACCCGCGCGTTTGCCCGCCACGTCGAGCGCGAAGCGGAGTTGGTCGAGCGCGGTGAGGGCCGGGATGAGGTTGCCGGACTGGAAGACGAACCCGATCCGTTCGCGGCGGTGGCGCGCCTTCTCACGAGCGCTCGCCCGGGAGATGTCGACGCCGTCGAGCAGGACCCGGCCGGTGTCGGGCGTGGTGAGCGCGCCGGCGACGGCGAGCAGGCTCGACTTGCCGGAACCGGACGGCCCGACGACGGCGACGAACTCGCCGGACGCCACGTCGAGGTCGACGTCGTCGAGCGCGGTGACCGTGGCGTCGCCGTCGCCGAGGGACAGGGTGACGCCCTCCACCAGCAGGCCGCGGCGTTCCTGGGCGCCGGCCCGGCGGGAGTCCGGGCGCGGGGACGTGGAGCTGGTGGTCATCTTTGCCCTCCCAGGGCTGCGAGCGGGTCGACGCGGACGATGCGGCCCACGGCCGCCGCGGCACCGGCGAGGCCGAGGCCGATGAGGAGCAGCGCGGCGAAGACGAGCGAGCCCACCTCCAGCGCGAACGGCATGGGCGTTGTAGTGAGCAGCGTGCCGCCGCCCACCCCGATCAGGAGGCCCACGGCGGTGGACGCGGTCAGGATGACGGTCGCCTGGATCATCGTGTCCCGCATGAGGTAGCCGGTCGAGGCGCCCATGGCCCGTACGACGGCGAGTTCGTGCTTACGCTGGATCGTCCACACGGTGAAGAACGTTCCGACGACGAGCGCGGAGATGGCGTACAGGAAGACCTGGATGAGCGTGAGCGTGGAGGTCTCGGCGGAGTAGCCGGGGGAGGCGCTGAAGGACTCCTTGAGCGTCATGCTCGTGGTGCCCGCCGCGGCGTCGCCGCCGGACAGGTCGATCCGGTTTCCGTCCCGGGCGCGCAGGGCGATGGCCGTGGCCTCCTCGTACGCCCCGTCACGCGCCTCGTCGCCCGGCCCGGCGCCCGCGTGCACCTGCTGCCAGGCGCGCAGCGGCAGGTACGCCACGTCGACGTGCCCGAAGGTGCGCTGGTCGCCCGTGGTGCCGACGACCTTGAGCCGGGTGCCCAGGCGGTCGATGACGACGGTGTCGCCGATGGCCAGGCCCTCGTCCAGGACGGTCTGGCTGACCACGATCCCGTCGGGGTCGCCGAGTCCCGCGCCGTCGGAGACGGCGGGCGCGAGGAACGAGCCGGGCTCGACGCCGAACAGGGCCAGGTCGATCGGCACCTGGGCGCCGGCGGCGGTCGTGGCCTTGGCGTTGACCAGCATGTTGCCGAACGGCGCGGCGTCGCCGACGTCGTCTCGGCCCTTCCACGCCTCGGCCTGGTTCAGGTTGACGGTGCTGCGGGAGAAGGCGGAGTCGGTCTTGGTGCCCTCGGCGAAGGCGAACGCGGTGACGGGCAGCCGCTGGAGCCCGGAGACGCCGTCGTTGACGAGCCCGGAGGAGAGGCCGGACAGCAACACGACGAGGATCGCGATGAGGGCGACGACTCCGCCCATCAGGCCGAAACGTGCGCGGGCGAAGACCAGCTCGCGCCAGGCCAGGAACATGGCACTCCTTCACAGGAACGGATTTCACGGGGACGAGCGCCCCGACTTACCGACGCGCCGTTGGTAAGATACCAACATTAAGTCGGAAAGATAGCGTTCCCGATGTGATCCGCGCGGTGGAGCAGGGCCGCTCGGCTGCTGGTCACCGCGGCCGGGCCGGCCCTGGCGCCGCTGCCGCTCCTCTCCGCTCTCGCAAGACCCGCCGGGAAGTCATCGGTCTCCCCCGCGTGAGGTGTCGGTGACGGCACATATGGTCAGGGGATGGCAGAGACGCTGACCGGTGAGGGTTCCCGGCTGGAGCCGTTCCGGGGCGAACTGACCGGTTACTGCTACCGGTTGCTCGGCTCCGGCTTCGAGGCCGAGGACGCGGTGCAGGAGACGCTGCTACGTGCCTGGCGGGCGTTCGACCGCTACGACGAGCAACGGGCGTCGCTGCGTACCTGGCTCTACAGCATCGCCACCAACGTCTGCCTCGACATGCTGCGCAGCACGCAGCGCCGGGCCTTGGCCATGGATCTCAGCGGGGCCGCGGACGGCGGGCCGAGCATCGGTGAGCCGCTGTCGGAGCGGATCTGGGTCCAGCCGGTGCCAGACAGTCTCGTGCTGCCGGCGGATGGCGATCCGGAAGAGCTGGCCGTGCTGCGGGAGACGATCCGGCTGGCGTTCGTCGCCGCGCTGCAGCACCTGCCGCCCCGGCAGAGGGTGGTGCTGATCCTGCGCGACGTGTTGCGGTGGAGGGCCGGGGAGGTCGCGGCCCTCCTGGAGACCACCGTCGCGTCGGTGACCAGCGCGTTGCAGCGGGCCAGGTCGACCCTCCAAGCGGTCGACGTCATGTCCGGTGAGCCGTTCCGGCCGTCCGACCCGGGCCAGCGCGAACTGCTCGCCCGCTATTGCGCCGCGTTCGAGCGTCACGACATCACCGCGCTCGTCGCCCTGCTGCACGAGGACGCGACGATGTCGATGCCTCCCTTCGCCTGGTGGCTTCGCGGTCGTGACCGGATCGAGCAGGCGCTGCTGGACCCGAACGCGTCCTGCGCGGGCGCGCGCCTCGTCCCGGTCGCGGCGAACGGCTCGCCGGCGTTCTGGCAGACCAGACCCGGTCCCGACGGCGTTCACGTGCCCTTCGGGCTGGTTCTCCTGGACGTGTCCGAGGGTCTGATCAGCGACATCACCACGTACCTGGACGCCGACCGGCTGATCCCGCTTTTCGGCGCTCCGGCCGACTCCTCCCGGCCGTCGCGAATGATTCCCGCACACCGATGAGTTTCGTGACGCCCCGGCGTATCACCGTGGACGGCCACGCACAGCAGACCTGAGGAGCGGACATGACGACCGTCCAGCCCATCATCACCACATCCGACCTGGCTCGGATGCGAACCTTCTACGAACGCCTGCTCGGAGCGGTGGAGACGAGCCGCTTCCCCGATGACGGTCCCACCTTCTTCGTGAACCTGAAGCTGGGTGACTCGGAAGTAGGACTGGTCAACGAGGCGGCGACCGACCTGTCCGCCCCGCAGCGGATCCTGCTGAGTGTGCGGGTCGACGACGTCGACGGTCTGCTGGAGCAGGTCGGGGCGGCCGGCGGCCGGGTGCTCGGCCCGTCGAACGACATGCCCTGGGGAGAGCGCGTGGCCCACATCCACGATCCTGACGGAAACATGGTCAACCTGACCCAGCAGCTCCAGGGGCACACCGGTTGAGAGACGGCTGAGGACCGGTGCGAGCCGCGCGACCGCTCACCGAGGCGTCCGGACGCCGGTTCCGCCCGCCTGCGGCGGTGGTGATCGCGTCGTACGGCTCGCCGGTCAGTCGCCCGCGGTCACGGGGGCGTGCAGCGGGAGCAGTGCGGTCCCGACCAGCGGCAGTTCGTCCGCTGGTCGCTGCTGGCCGGCATCACCTTCGGCAGGCCGGCGTCTCGCGTTCCCCGGTCAGAACCCGGCTACGGGCGGTCCTCTCGGTGCGGGAAGGTGGGGAGGGTCGGGGGTTCGAAGTCGGCGCCGGTCCGCGGGTCGCCGGTCGACTGGGTCAGCAACAGGCGGGTGGTCTCCAGCAGGTGGTCGTGCATGGCCTGCGCGGCGCCCTGGTTGTCGCGGGCCCGGATGTTGTCGAGGATGCGCTCGTGGACCCGCCAGATGTCGGAGAGGGTCCGCGTCTGGGTGGTGGACAGGCCCCGCGCGGACATCTGGGCGCGGGTCGTCGCGACCGACTGGGTCACCCGTTCGTTGCCCGCCGATTCCAGGATGAGCTGGTGGAACTTCACGTCCTCCTCCTGGAAGAGGCGTTCGTCCCCGGCCTCGCCCGCCTGGCGCATCTTCTCCAGGGCCTCGGAGACCAGTGCCATCTGGGCGTCGCCCATCATGGTCGCCGCGCGGTACACCGAGGGGACCTCCAGCAGGAAGCGGAGCGAGTAGATCTCCTCGATGTCGCGCGTGGTCATCTGGAGGATCCGGACACCGCGGCTGCGCTCGAATCTGACGACTCCGTGCGTGGCCAGCTGGAGCAGGGCCTCCCTGACGGGGGTCCTGGACACACCGAGCTGGGCCGCTATCCCCACCACGGAGTGCAGCGTCCCGGGAGCCAGTTCGCCGGTGATGATGGCGCGGCGGACCACCTCGAAGGTCCGGGCCGTCAGCGATGCCTGGTCCACCGCAATCTGTTCCATCCGACAAGACTCCCGGGGGGATCGGTCCGGCGCCCGACCGAATGATCAGGCGCCCCTGTTTGGGGAAAAACGGTACCACGCGTGCGGTAGTGCAGCATGCAACATGCAGCATTACCGCTCCGCGGGGTCAGAGGAACGACAGGTCGGCACCCTCACCCGCGGGGAGGACCGTCTGCGCGTACAGTCGCCGCCAGCCTCGCTCGGGCAGCTCGGGCGGGGTGAAGTCCGCCCGGCGGCGCTCAAGCTCGTCCTCGTCCACCAGCAGATCGAGCCGTCGCGCCTCGACGTCCAGCCTGATGAGATCGCCGTTGCGGACCAGCGCGATCGGCCCCCCGGCGGCGGCCTCAGGGTCGCAGTGCAGCACCACGGTGCCGTAGGAGGTGCCGCTCATCCGCGCGTCGGAGACCCGCACCATGTCCCGGATCCCGGCGCGGGCCAGCTTGGCCGGGATGGGCAGGGCACCGGCCTCGGGCATGCCCGCGGCGATCGGGCCCGCGTTGCGCAGCACCAGTACGTGGTCCGGGGTGACGTCCAGATCCGGGTCGTCCAGGATCCGCTGCGCCTCCTGCGCCGAGTCGACGACCAGCGCGGGGCCGGTGTGGTTCATCAGGTGGGCACTCGCGGCGGCGGTCTTGATGACCGCTCCGCCCGGGGCCAGCGTGCCCCGGAGCACGGCCAGGCTTCCCGCGGGTCCGAGCGGGTCCTCCAGGGGGCGGATCGTCGTCTGCCAGTCCTCCCGAGCGGGGGTCTCGGCGAGCAGCGATTTCAGGCTGTCCCCGGAGACCCCGACGGTCTCCGGTTCGAGCAGCGGTTCGAGGACCTTCAGCAGCGCGGGAAGCCCTCCGGAACGGTGGAAGTCCTCCAGGTACCCCGAGCCGGCGGGCTTGCAGTCGACCAGGAACGGCACCTCGGCACCGATCACGTCGAAGTCCCTGAGTTCGAGCTCCACGCCGGCCCGCCGGGCCACGGCGAGCAGGTGGATCAGCGCGTTCGTCGAGCCGCTCATCGCCGAGAGCACCCGGATGGCGTTGCGGAACGCCGCGGGGGTCATGACCTCCTTGGGCACCGGGCCACCGGAGCGGGCGAGCTCGACGGCGCGGCGGCCGGTCTCGGCGCCGTGCCTGAGCCGGGCGCCGGTGGCCGCCGGGGGCGTCGCGCCGCCCGGCAGCATCATGCCGAGGGTCTCGGTGACGCAGGCCATGGTGGAGGCGGTGCCCATCACCGCGCAGGTGCCCGCGGTCGTCACGAGCTCGTTGCGCACGCTGGTGATCTCTTCCTGGTCGAGTTCCCCACCCCGGTGCCTGCCCCAGAAACGACGGCAGTCGGTGCAGGCGCCGAGCCGCTCGCCCCGCCAGCTGCCGGTCATCATCGGCCCGACGACCTCCAGCAGTACCGGCTTGTCCGAGGAGGCCGCGGCCATGAGCTGGGCCGGCACGGTCTTGTCACACCCGCCGAGCAGCACCGCGGCGTCCATCGGGAGGGCGCGGATCATCTCCTCGGTGTCCATCGCGAGCAGGTTGCGGAACAGCATCGTCGTCGGGGAGGTCAGGATCTCCCCGAGCGAGATGGTGGGGAACTCCATGGGAAGGCCGCCGGCCTCCAGCACCCCGCGCCTGACCGCCGCCAGCAGCGCGGGCATGTCGCGGTGGCAGGTGTTGTAGTCGGAGTTGGTCACCGCGATGCCGATGATCGGCCGGTCCAGCGCCTCGTCGTCGTACCCGCTGGAGGCCAGGAAAGCACGCCGGAGATATTTACTGAAACCGTCGTCACCGTAGGACGTACGACTCCGGTCGATGACCGATTCAGTGGGTTTGGCGTGCATGGTGGTAATGCCTCCGGGGGTCAATCCGATCAGGGAAGAATGGGGCCGCGTCAGGGGCGGAACGGCATGGCCAGCGGGCGCATCGGGGCGCCGGTCGCGCCGCGCAGTTTCATGGCGGCGGCCACGAAGGCGAACTCGTGGAGCCGCTCGGCCGAGATCTGCTCGCAGTCGACCACCTCCATGATGGGGATGCCCGCCTCCCCCAGCAGATAGGTGTGGACGACCTGCCAGTTCTCCTCGTCCGCGGCGGGCATCTGCTCCAGGGCGAGGGTGTCGCCGCCGATGACCGACGCGCCCAGGTGGGCGAGGAACCGCGCCCCTTCCAGGTTCAGGCCGGGGCTGTTGTCGATGTAGGCGTCGATCTTCGGCCACGCGCGCATCCGGCCGGTGCGCACCAGCGCCACGTCACCCGGCCGGAACTCGACGTTCTGGCGTCGCATGGCCTCGCGCAGATCGTCCTCGCCGATCCCGTGGTTGTCCGGGAGCACATCGACGCCGTGCAGCGCGGCGATGTCGAACAGGACCCCGCGGGCGATGATGGGCGGGATCTTGTCGGCGCCGCACTTGGTCCAGTGCCGGGAGGTGATGTGCTCCTCCGCGGAGAACCCGTTCCAGATCTGGCCGTTGTACCCGAAGTGGTTGAGGGTGTCGATGTGCGTCCCGCAGTGGGTGTACATCGAGATCGCGTCGCCCGAGTAGGAGACCAGTTCGTTCTGCGCGCGGCCCATTCCGGTGATGTCGTCCAGGACGGTGCCGGCGGGCGTGTGCGTCATCCACTGCTGGAAGCCCGGGTCGCCGGCCTTGGTCCACGAGGGCATCCCGACGAAGTAGTCGACCGACAGGTCGATGACGCTGCCGCCGTCCGCCCGCCGCAGCACCTCGCGTGACGCCTCGGGGGTGAGCAGGTTCAGCATGCCGATCTCGTCGTCGGGACCGAATGGGCTACGGGTGACCTCGCGGAACTTCGCGCAGTACGCCGCGATCCTGTTCCTGGTCGCCTCACTGATGAGTGCCGGCCCGCACATGTGGTGTCCGCCTTCCTGTTACCGGTCCGGGGTCACCGGACGGGTGATCTCGCCGTACATCTCGGGGCGCCGCCCGGAGAACACCGGGAGCTCGAACTCGCCCGGCCTGATGACCAGCCTCTTCGTCCGGGAATCCCGGAGGTCGATCGCCGCCCCGAACAGCCCTTCCTGCTCCCCCGCGTCCACCAGCACCGCCCCGGAGGGGGCGATGATCTGGCTCCTGCCGATGAAGCGGGTTCCGGACTCGGAGTCGGCGCGGTCCGCGACCGCGAGATGGACCAGGTTCTCCAGGGCGCGTACCCGGACCATGTGGTCGGCGAGGATGTCCGCCCCCTCCGGCCAGTTGGTGGGCATCGCGATGACGTCGGCGCCCTGCAGCCCGAGCTCGCGGGCGGATTCGGGGAAGCGCAGGTCGAAGCAGATCATCACGCCGACCCGGCCGAAGGGGGTGTCGACCACCCGTGGCGCCGCGTCGGCGCCCGGGTCGACGAAGCGGTCCGCGCCCAGGTAGGGCAGGTGCTGCTTGCGGTACCTGCCGATGATCCCGGTGGGTCCGAGCACCAGGGCGGTGTTGTGGACGCGTCCGTCCGCCTCCTCCAGCAGGCCCACCACCGCGTGGATGGAGTGCTCGCGGCAGGCGTCCACGATGCGGCCGATCCTCGGGTCCCCCGCGCTGATCGCGGCGGCGTGCGTCTCGGCCCGGGAGCCGAGCAGGTACCCGGTGAGCACGCATTCCGGGAAGACCACCAGTCGCTGCCCGGCCGCGGCGCCCTCTCGCAGGGTGTCGACGACCCGATCGACGTTCGCCGCCACATCGGTTCGGTCGACGCCGACCTGAGCCACGCCGATCCGGATGCCGGTTTCGGTATCTGCGCCGGGCAAAGTGCCACCCCTTGGGTCCGCCGTGAGTTGAATACGCCCCAGAGTGGCATGCAACATGTTGCACGTCAACGCAGTACTCGTCATTGACATGCAGCGTGCTGCATGCCAGTCTGGCCGACCAAATCGGACATTGTGCTTGAGAGGGATTGAGTCGTGCCGGAAGTAGTGATCCTCAGTGGTGCCGGAGGCGGGATCGGCGCCGCGACGGCGCGCGAATGCGCGGCAGCCGGCGCGTCCGTCCTGCTCACGGATCAGCGGGTCGATCTGGTCGAGCGGCTCGCGGCCGAACTCCGCGCCGACGGGGCCGACGCCGTGGCACACGGGCTGGACGTCACCGACGAGGAGGCGGTCGCCGATGCGGTACGGGCCGCCGTCGACCGGTGGGGCCGGGTCGACGGGCTGGTGAACTGCGCCGCCACGATCGTGGCGAAACCGCTGGTCGACACCACTCTCGACGACTGGAACCGGGTCATGACCATCAACGCGACCGGGACCTTCCTGCTGTGCAAGCACGTGGTGACCGCGATGCTCGCCCAGCGGACCCCCGGGTCGATCGTCAACCTCTCCTCGATCTCCGGGACGGTCGGCCTGCCCAACCAGCCCGCGTACTGCGCCTCCAAGGGAGCGGTGCTGCAGCTTTCCCGCCAGATCGCCGTCGACTACGCCGCCTCGGGGATCAGGTGCAACGTGGTCAGCCCCGGCTCGGTGGCCACCGAGCAGCTGGCCACCTACCTGCGGTCCCAGCCCGACCCCGAAGCCGCCCGGCAGAGCCTCATCGCCGGCCATCCGATCGCGCGCCTGGCGGATCCGCACGAGGTGGCCAAGGTGGTCACCTTCCTGCTGAGCTCCGCCGCCGGCTTCATGACCGGCGCGGACGTGGCCGTCGACGGCGGCTACACCGCCATCTGAGCACGGATTCCCAGGAAGGGACTCGGAAATGTCTCGGCATACGACCTTGCCTCCGGCCAAGCGCGCCGGTCCTGGTGGGCTGCTCGACCTGCGCCGCCTCCGGGGCGGCCGGTTCTCCTCGATCTGGCTGATCACGCTGCTGCTCTTCGCCGTCAGCCCGCTGATCTCACCCGGCAGCCTCTCCGGATCCGCCGTACTGTCGATGCTGCCGTTCGCGGCGGTGATGGCGATCGCCGCGCTCGGGCAGACCCTCGTCGTCTCGCACGGCGGCATCGATCTGTCGGTGCCCGGCGGAATGGCGCTGGCCGCCGTGCTGGCCACCAAGCTGCCCGCGGTGTCGGGCGTCCCGATCTGGGCGGCCGTCGCGCTCGGGCTGGTCGCGGGCGCGCTGGGCGGACTGGTCATCGGCATCGCCGTGGTCCGGCTCTCCATCGCGGCGTTCGTGGCCTCGCTCGCGGTGAACTCGATCCTCATCGGTGTGGTCCTGCAGGTCTCCAAGGGTTTCCCCGCGTCGGCCGGCCCCGCGCTGAGCGCGTTCGCGGTCGGCTCGGTGGCCGGCGTCCCCAACCTGCTGCTGGTCGCGGTCGTGGTGATCGGCCTCGCGCACTGGGGCATCCGGCACACGGTGCTCGGCCGGCGCTTCATCGCGGTCGGCGCCGGACGGCCCGCGGCGCGGCTGCTCGGCCTGCCCACCGGCTCCTACGAGGTGGGCGCCTACGTGGTGGCCGGAATCTGCTACTCGCTGGCCGGAATCCTGCTGGCCGGTTACCTGCGCACCCCGGACATCCTGCTCGGCGACACCTACCTGCTCCCCACCATCGCGGCCGTCGTCCTCGGCGGCAGCCTGCTGTCCGGCGGCATCACCAACCTGGCCGCCACCGCCGTCGCCGCGCTGTTCCTCACCCAGCTGAACCAGGTGGTCCTCGCCGCCGGCGCCTCCACCGCCACCCAGCTCCTGGTCCAGGCCGGCGTGCTGGCGCTCAGCGTGGTGGCCCGCGGGGTGCCCTGGAACTCCGTCCGCGCGCGGCTGCGAGGCCGCTCCCTCAAACCCGCTTCCACCCTGTCCTCGCCCTAGAGGCCTCCCCCAACAGGAGATCGCAATGTCCCTCACCAAAACCCGCCTGCGGGCCCGTCAGTCGGTCGCCGTCCTGGCCCTCGCCGCCCTCGGCGCGGCGGGCTGCGCCGGCGGCCCCGGTGAACCGGCCGCCGCCAACGGCGGTGTCGAGGCCGTCTACAACGACGCGGCCCGGACCGGAGACGTCTCCGCCCTCCGTCCCATGACGGACTTCTGCGGCACCAAGCCGGTGAAGGTCGCCCTGGCCGACGGCACCGGCGACAACGCCTTCCGCAAGACGGCCCGTGCCGAGTTCGAGGACGAGGCGAGCAAGTGTCCCAACATCACACTGCTGCCGTACGCCGACGGCCAGAACAACCCGCAGAAGGCGATCAGCGACGTCAAGGCCCTGGTCGCCCAGGGCGTGGAGGCCCTGGTGGTCTTCCCCGACGCCGGTGAGGCGCTGCTGCCCACCCTGCGTGAGGCGTACAAGGCGGGCGTGCAGGTGGTGCCGTGGACGGCCAACCCCGGCGGCAAGCCGGGTACGGACTACACCACGTTCGTCGGCCACAACACGGTCAACGACGGCGTGACCTGGACCCGCTGGATGTGCGAGGCGCTCGGCGCCAAGGGCGGCAACGTGGTCTTCCTCGGCGGTACGCCGGGCAACACCCAGAGCCTCACCGAGATGGTCGGCATCGAGAAGGAGCTCAAGGAGAACGCCGGCTGCTCGGCCGTCAAGCTGCTGAACGACCCGGGCAAGCCGATCGACACCAACTGGAACCCCGCCCAGATGCAGAAGGTCGTCTCCGGGTTGCTCACCAAGTACCCCACCATCGACGGCGTGATCACCGACTCCGGTGACGCCTCCCTCGGCGGCATTCGCGCCTTCCTGCAGGCAGGCCGGCCGCTGCCGCTGTGGACCGCCAACGACCTCAACGGCTTCGCCTGCGCCTGGAAGGACAACTCGGACAAGCAGCCGAACTTCCAGACCGTGACCGTGTCCTCGCGTACCTGGATCATCCGTCTCGCGCTGCGCAAGGCCGTCGCCGCGCACCAGGGGATCAAGAACGACGAGCCGGAGATCATCAACATCCCGATCTTCGAGAACACGCTCGACACGTCGAAGGCCCCCAAGTGTGACCCCTCCCTTCCCGCCAGCGCGATCCTGTCCTCCGAGCTCACGCCGGAGCAGCTCAAGCGGGCCTACAGCTGATCACTCGTTGTCTTCCGCCGGGCACGCGCCCGGCGGAACGCACTGAGCCGGAGTAAGGAGTGATCCTTCGCATGGTCGAATCGACCGCTGGACTGGTTCTCCGTGGAGTGACCAAACGCTTCCCCGGCGTCGTCGCGCTCGACGGGGTCGACTTTCAGGCGCACCCGGGCGAGGTGCACGCCCTGGTCGGCGGGAACGGCGCCGGAAAGTCCACGCTCATGGCGGTGGCCTCCGGTGCGCTGGCACCCGACGCGGGCACCGTCGAGATCTCGGGCTCGCCGATGCGGCAGTCGTCCCCGATCGCCGCCCGGGAGCAGGGCCTGGCCATCGCCTTCCAGCATCCGGCGCTTCTGCCCGATCTCACGGTCACCGAGAACCTCCTGCTGAGCGTGCCGAAACGGCTCCGCCCGTCCTTCGGCGACGCCCAGGACTGGGCCAGGGAGAAACTACTGCCCATGGGGATGGACATCGACCCGGCCGCCGCGGCCGGCCGGTTGACCCTCGCGGAGAAGCAGGCCGTCGAGATCTGCGGAGCCCTCGCCTGTGAGCCCAGCGTCCTGATCCTCGACGAGCCCACCGAGCCGTTCATGGTGGCCGAGATCGAGAGGCTGTTCGAGCAGATCAGAAAACTCGCCGCCGACGGGATGGCGGTGGTCTACATCAGCCACCGGCTGCCCGACGTGATGGCCCTGTCCGACCGTCTCACCGTGCTGCGCGACGGGCAGATCCGCGGCACCTTCCTGGCCTCGGAGGTGACCGAGGAGGAGATCGTCACCCGCATCGCGGGACGGGAGATCGAAGCGCTGTTCCCGCCGCGCCCCTCCTCGGTCGGCGACGTCGTGATGGAGGTCCGTGACCTGCGCTCGGACCGGCTCCACGGGATCACCACCACGCTGGCCCGCAACGAGGTCCTCGGCCTCGCCGGGGTGGAGGGCAACGGGCAGCGCGAGTTCATCCGCGCGCTGGGCGGAGCCGACCCGGTCACCGGCGGCACCGTCACCGTCGACGGCCGGGCCGTCGAACTCGGCAGCCCCCGCCGCACCCGGCGGGCCGGGGTGGTGCTCATGCCCCAGGAACGGCATGTCGAGGGCGTCGCCACCGTACTGTCGGTCAGGGAGAACCTGGGCGTCGCCGCCACCGGCAGGACCGCGGTCGCCGGAGTGGTGCGAGGCTCGGCGGAGAACGCGATCGTGGCCGAGGAGATCAGAGACCTCGGCATCAAGGTGGCCTCACCCGACTCCGCCGTCGATCACCTGTCCGGCGGCAACCAGCAGAAGGTGGTGCTCGGCCGGTCGCTGCTCTCCGCGCCCAAGGTGCTGCTCTGCGACGAGCCCACCCAGGGCATCGACGTCGGCGTCCGCTCCGACATCTACCACCGGCTCCGCTCCACCGCCGACTCCGGGACACCGGTGGTGGTGCTCAGCTCCGACAACGTCGAGCTCGCCGGACTCTGCGACCGGGTGCTGGTCTTCTCCCGGGGGGAGGTCGTCCGCGAGCTGACCGGGGACCGGATCTCCGAGCACGCCATCACCGAGGCGTCCCTCACCGCCGCGACCTCGGCACGGAGCGCCGAGGCCACCGGACGGGCACGGGGCACCGGCCTGCTCGGCGGGTTCCGCAGGCTGCTCTCCAGCGAGCAGGCGCCCAGCGCGTTCCTCGCCGTCGCGATCGTGCTGCTGGCCGCGGTGAGCGCGACCCGGAGCGACCGCTTCCTGTCCGAGTTCAACATCGCCAGCATGCTGGGGCTGCTGGCCCCCGTGCTCTTCCTCGCCGCGGGCCAGCTCATCGTCATGCTCACCGGAGGCATCGACCTGTCGGTCGGCCCGCTGAGCGGGACCCTCGTGGTCATCGCGTCGTTCTACGTCCTCGACGGGTACGGCACCGGATGGTGGATCCTGGGCTTCCTGCTGATGATCCTCGCGGCGACCGGCGTGGGACTGACCAACGGCATGCTGGTGAGATTCGCCCGGGTGACACCGGTGGTCGCGACGCTGGTGACCTACACCGCGCTGCAGGGACTCTCCCTGGTCATGCGGGACTCGCCCGGAGGCTCGATCTCCACCGCCGTCACCGAGGCGCTCGGCGCGCGCATCGGCCCCATCCCGTACGCGGTGATCGTCGGCGCCGGTGTCCTGGTCGCGCTGGAGGTGATGTCCAGGCGCTCCATGACGGGGCTCCGGCTGCGCGGGGCCGGCTCGTCCGAGCAGGCGGCGCGCAAGCGCGGAATCCCGGTGGCCCGCGTGCACCTCGTGGTCTACCTGGCCAGCGCGCTGTTCACCGTGGTCGGCGCCCTGCTGCTGATGGCACAGATCGGCGTGGGCGACCCGACCGCGGGCGTCAGCTACACGATGGCCAGCATCACCGCGGTCGTGCTCGGCGGCGCCTCGATCTTCGGGGGCCGGGGCAGCTTCGTCGGCGTCCTGTTCGGCGTCGTCCTGCTGCAGGTCATCCAGAACGCCACGGTGTTCCTCGGCCTCTCGCAGTCATGGCAGTACTGGATGCTCGGCCTGATGGCCCTGGGCGCGACGGCGGTGTACTCGCAGGTCCGCACATCGCGGGCCTAGGCACCGTCCGAATGAGGCGGGCCGGGTCGCGGCGCTCGCGGAGACCCGCGTCGCGACCCGGCGGACGGCCGTCCCTCCGCTCGGGGACTACGCGACCTCAGGTGGGCGGTTCGGGCAGGACCAGCCCCAACGCGGCTGCCAGGTCGATCGTTCTGCCGGGTGTCGAGCACCGCCTGGCCAGGCCTGCCTGGTCGAGCCGGCCGTCACGGGCTTGGAACAGGTACTTCGCGGCGGGATGCCGGCGCAGTTCGTCCATGGTGAGCTCGCCGGCGACATGATGCGCCGCGGCCACCAGGGCGGGAAGCGACGACCGCAGATCCGCGGCCCACTTCTCGACCGTCTCCAGCCAGCCGCGTACGGCGGCGTCGGGCACCGAGCCGGCCACCGGGTCGGCCACCGAGTCGGCCACCGGGGAGAATCGCACGATCGCCTCGGCCAGCTCCTGCCAGGTGAGGTCACGCCAGGGCTTGGTCTTCAGGACGGGCAACTGCCACTGGCGCTTGGCGATCGACCAGTGATCCGCGTGCGCCCGCACCGAGTGGACCGTGAATCCCGGCACGCACAGCGCGGTCAGGTTCCAGCCGTGGCAGGCACCGGTGTCCAGGCCGAAGATCCTGCCGTCGCGGATCATCGGCTCACGCCCGGTCACGTGATGGCCGAACACGACCGGCTTGGCGTCGGTGTAGTGGTCGTGCCAGTGGCCGTCCGGGAACAGCGCGGTGAGCTCTCGCTGGCCGCCGGTCGAGCCGCAGAGGATCTCCTCCTTCTGGTCGGCCGGCGGAACCCCGGGCAGCATCGCGGCGTGCACGACCCGGACATGCTCGTTCTCGAAGTAGTAGGGCAGCGTCCGCATCCAGTGCACCGTTTCGGCGTAGCCGTCGCCCAGCTGCAAGCGCGTGATCTCCTGCGCGTAGGAGAAGATGCCGCGCACGTGCTTCCTCTCGTGGTTGCCCATGACCACGACCGAGTTCGGGCGCTCGCGGAAGAACCTGACCACCTCACCGGGCGCCGGGCCGCGGTCGACCAGATCGCCGACGCTGACCAGCAGGTCGTCCGGGCGGAGGTCGACTTTCTCCAGCAGTTCGAGCAGTTCGTCGAAGCAGCCGTGGATGTCGCCGACGATGACGGTACGTCGCACCCCGGCGATCCTAGGCAGGCGGCGGTCCGGCGTGCAAAGGGTTTCCTCCGCCGGCCGGTGTGATCACCGGTCCTCACCTGCGACACCGGCCCCAACGCCGACCGACCGGGCGCGTCCCGGATCCCGATCTCAAGCGCTCGTACCCCCAACGGCGAACATGTCCTCCCGGACGGATCGCCGCTCGGGTACGTTGAGGCCGATGAGAGATCAGCGCGCGGTGGTCGCACGGTCCCGGCCGAACGAGGAGACGGTGCCCGCGACGAGCCTGTGGACAGGCCGGTGGCGCGGGAGGCCGGTGGCCGCGGCGCTCGTGGGGCTGGCCGTCGCGCTCTCCGGCTGCGCCGGCTCGTCGGGTGCCGCCTCATCGGCCGCTCCCCGGCGGACAGCCCCGAGCGAGACGGTTCCGAGCGAGACGGTTCCGAGCGAGGCCGCTCCGGAGCCGTCGGCGACGCCACGGCCCGCCCTGCCCGATCCGAAGGCGGCGATTCCCAAGGACCCCGCGAAGCTGGCCCGTTCCCTGACCGGCACCGTCGCGGAGCTTCGACGCGCCACCGACGACTGGATCCGCGACGGGGACCCCGGCAAGGGGCGGCCCCCCGAGCCGGTGGTGCTGCTGGCCCTGCAGCAGCAGCGCGTCTACCGCCATCTCGCCCGCAACCCGGAGGTCGCGTCCCGCACCTACGCCAAGCTGTCGAAGTCCCTGGCCGCGCAGGCGAAGGACAACGTGACGGCCATCCGGAACCTGCTCTCCCTGGTCCACCCCATCAGCGGGTCGGCGAAGTTCCGCGTCCAGCCGGCCAAGCCCGCCGATGTCCTGCTCGGTCACTTCAAGCACGCCGAGCGCCGGTTCGGCGTCGACTGGGAGATCCTGGCGGCGGTGATGTTCGTCGAGACCAAGTTCGGCCGGGTACGGTCACCGAGCCACACCGGGGCCAAGGGGCCCATGCAGTTCATGCCGGGCACCTGGGCCGCCTACGGAATGGGCGGCGACATCCAGGACACCCGGGACGCCCTGCTCGCCGCGGCCAACTACCTGCATGCCTCGGGGGCACCGCGCGACTACCGGCGCGCGCTGTACGCCTACAACCACTCCTGGGCGTACGTCGACGCGGTGCAACTGCACGCCCGCCAGATCAAGCGCGACATCAGGAACTACTACGCGTACTACAACTGGCAGGTCTACGTGGTGACCACCAACGGCGACCGCCGCCTCACCGGTCCCTGACCGGCGCACGAGTTCAAGCGTGTCCGTGCTCTGTCTGCGGTGACCGCGTGTTGGCAGGTTCGGCGACGGCCGACCGAGCCCAGATAACGACGCTCCCCTGCCCTGCCGCCGTCCGGGACCTTGCCGGGAAAACACGTAGCCAATGGCTGTGCCCTGATGTGGGTCTGCCGCCCAACCTCTACCGGTCATACGATCGCCGGTCGCGTACCTTGACGAAGTCTGTACCGTTCAGAGCGGTGTGCCACAGAGAACGCCCTGCCGGCCGCAAGCGCCTCGACCCTTGCCAGCCCGCAGTCTCGATCTTGACACGCCCGACACCGGCCGCCATCTCCAGGGCAGGCTCCATGTCGGTGTCATGAGAAGCCAAGATGACTATGTCGTACTGACCGAATTGAGCAAGCTGGACCAACTCCAGGGCAACCATGACATCGATGCCCTTCTCCCGCGCCCGTTCGATACAGGTGGGGTGTCCCCAGTTGGACGGATACCGCAGCGGGCGATAGGTCACGTGCACGCGCGCGTCCCGGGTCCACTCAGCTCTCTGCCTCTGGGTCACACTGTAGAGAACCGGCTCCTTGGCGTTGCTGGGAGAACCTCTGAAGACATGAACCTTAGCCAGCGACACAGACTCTGGGGCGGGATGGGTCTTGGAGTCCGGCTCGCACCTCAAGAACCCGCTCGGCGAAGGCCAGAGGGCTCACGAGGGTGTCTCTGGCAGGTGTCCCATGCGGGGCGAACAGGCCCCCGGCCGTGAGATGGATGTTCTGATAATCGATCACCATGCACGCCGGGAGGGTCGCTTCGCTCGCCATCGAGCACCTCACACAAAAAAGGCCCGCCAGTTCCGGAGAACGGCGGGCAGCAACGGAATGAGCATAAGCCGCTTCAGCACGTGACCGCAACACGTCCGCGCCAAGTGTAAGTCAAGCCTCACCAATGCGTAGCGTTACCAGCCATCATCTTTTTGTCATGCTTCGCAGCTCCGAAGAGACCCATGTCGGGATTCTGGGAGCTCACGCTTTCTCCTCCACCGCCCCGCCCCGGCAGCTTCGAACACATCCGAACCAGCCCCAACGCCGCCCTCTGCTTAAAGGTGCTCCACGGGAAACCCTTGATGCGGGAGTCACCGCACCGGGAGGTCCCCATCTCATCGCGCCGCCACCGGGCCCGATGACCACTACGGCAGGCTGTCCTTGCCCTCAAGCTTGACGGTCCCGAAACAGGTCGGCAGCGGGGCGGATTCCTCGGAGGCGGGGGGCGACTGTGCGCGTCCCGCAGGGGAAGGGTCGGCCACACGCGCCCGTGGCCAACCGCATCATCAAATCATCCCTACAGGTCGGTAGCGATGATCTTCTCGATGTTCCGTTCGGCGAGGGCCGTGATGGTGACGAACGGGTTGACGCTGGTGTTGCCCGGGATCAGTGAGCCGTCGATGACGTACAGGCCCGGGTAGGCGGTGAGACGACCGTAGTTGTCCGTGGCCTTGTTCAACACCGCGCCACCGAGGGGGTGATACGTCAAAGTGTCGTTCCAGACCTTGTAGACGCCGAAGAGGTCGGTCCGATAGATCGTCCCCTCCTTGGAGTTGATCTTGTCGAAGATGGTCTTGGCCATGTCGATCGACGGCTGCTTCCAGGCGAGCTGCCAGTTCAGGTCGACCTTGCCGGTGGCGGCGTTCCAGGTGAACTGGGCCCGGTTCGGGTTCTTGGTGATCGACAGGTACAGCGAGGCGTAGGTCTCGATCCCGGTGGGTATCGGGGCGACCTCGGCGAACGCGCCGCCGGCGTCCCAGTTGTCGATGCCGGAGCAGGGGATGGTCGACTGGAGGCTGCCGGTCGGGTCCCACAGGTGGTTGGCCCGGCCGCACATGACGTTGCCGTTGTCGCCCCAGCCCTTGCCGATCTCGTTGTTCAGGTTGGGCAGCGCGCCGGTGGCCTTCAGCCTGACCAGCAGCTTGCTGGTGCCCACGCTGCCCGCGGCGAAGAACACCCGGTCCGCGGTCACGGTCTTGGTGGTCGCGACGCCACCGGTGGTGTTGAGCTGGTCGATGACCACCGTGTAGCCGCCACCGGCCGCCGGGGAGACCGAGGTGACCTGGTGCAGCGCCGAGACGGTGACCCTGCCGGTGGCCTTGGCCTGGGCGATGTAGGTCTTCTGCAGTGACTTCTTGCCGTGGTTGTTGCCGTAGAGGATCTCGCCGGCCAGTGCCGACTTGGTGACGGTTCCGGCCGCCTCCTGCTTCATGTAGTCCCAGTCGTACACGTCGGGCACGAAGACGAACGGGAAGCCGGAACGCTGGGCCTGCTTGCGGCCGACTCGGGAGTACTGGTAGCAGGCGGTGGAGTCGAACCAGGCCGGGTCGATGGTGCCGACGCCGAGCCCGGCGTTGGCGCGCGGGTAGTAGGTGTTGTACATCTCGTCGGCGTTCACCGACGGCAGGATCGCGGCGAAGTTCTCCCGCTTGGGGGTGACCGCCATGCCGCCGTTGACCAGCGAGCCGCCGCCGACGCCGCGACCCTGGTAGACGGTGATGCCGCCGAACTCCTCGGCGTCCAGGATGCCGGTGTAGCGGGAGATGTCCCGGTCGATCGGGAAGCCGAGGAAGAAGTTGAGGGGTGCCTTGGTCCTGGTGCGGAGCCAGTAGGAGCGCTGGTCGGGCGAGGTCGTGTTGCAGAAGATCTTTCCGTCGGAGCCGGGGGTGTCCCAGGCCATGCCCATCTCGATCATGTGCACGTCGACGCCCGCCTGGGCGAGGCGCAGGGCGGCGACGGAGCCGCCGTAGCCGGTGCCGACCACCAGGGCCGGGACACGGGCCCCGTCGGCGATCGGAGCGGCTGCGCGTGCGGCTTTTAGCTGGGCTGCTGCGGCGGGAGTCGCGAGGGCCGCGACTCCCAAGATAGAACCGGTTCCAGCGATGAATCCACGGCGCGAGATGCCTTCGGAACCTGTTCTACGCGAGGCTTTGTCACTCATGTGATTTTCCTCACTCTTGACGTATTAGAACAAGTTCTACATGTTTCCCGGATGTTAATCCACCGCGTACCAGCAAGTAACTTGTGTCAGGTCGAGGGCGACCTGCCGCTGGGCAGCACGCACACGGTGTCGAGGCCGAGCACGTGGTTGAGCCGGCCGAACGCCAGCCAGGAACCGATGCTCATGCTCAGCTCCACGATCTCCAGTTGGCTGTAGTGCGCGGTCATCCGGGTCCAGAACTCGTCGTCTAGGCCGTGGTGGTCCAGGGCGTACCGCTCGGCGTACTCGGCGGCCAGCCGGGTGCGGTCGTCGAAGGCGTCGGTGGTACGCCACTCGGTCACCGCGTCGGCGAACTCCTCCTCGACCTTCTGCCCGTCCCGTTCGGTCCGCCAGTCGAGGCAGAAGACGCACCCGTTGATCTGCGCGATCCGCAGCCGGGCGGCCTCGAACTCACGGAGTCCGAGGGTCGTGTGGGCGTACACCGCCATCGAGAACTTCGAGGCGGCGACCCCGATGCCGGGGACCATCTCCCCCCACACGTAGCCGATCGCGTCCTTGCCCTCGGGGATGTCGATGTTCACGGTTCTCTCCTTCCGAGCTTGCCGACGAGTTTGCCGACCGCCGGGCGCAGCGGGACGTCGAGCGCGTCGTAGAGTCCGGGTTCCGCGTCCACCAGCCAGTCGATGGCGCTCACCAGACGGCCGACCGCGGTGGCGTTCCCGCCCGCCGACCGGTTGCCGCCCTCGTCGGTGGCCTCGACCGTGACCTCGATGCGCGGCCGGCCCTCGATGACGACCCGGTGGGCTCCGACGCCGTCGGGCGGCATCGGCCAGTCCGGGGCGCAGGAGGCGTGGATGCGGGTGACGTGCTCGATGACGATGCGGGGTTCGCCCTCGACGATGCCCTGCACCTCGAACCGGACCGCGCCCTGGGTGCCGGCCTCGAACTCGCCCATCATCGCGGTGCTCACCGTGGCGTCGAGCGCGCGCCGGTCCAGGGTCTCACGGATCTCGTCGAGCTCGACGCCCAGCGCCCTGGCCATCAGCCGTATCTGCCCGCCCCAGACCATGGTCGGGACCGTCGGCGCGGTCATCGGCGGTTCGTAGTCCATCGGCTGGCCCATGCCGACCAGGTAGCGGACCGAGTCGGGCTGGTCGTAGGTGGAGTAGTCGAAGATCTCCTGGCAGCGGATCACGTCCACGACGGTGCCGAGTCCGCTGATCAGCAGGGGCAGTACGTCGTTGCCCCAGCCGGGGTCGACGCCGGAGACGAAGAGCGAGCCGCCGCCGTCCGCGATGGCGGCCAGCACCGGCTCGCGCAGCTCCGGCGGGGCGCCCCGCTGGTCGTAGAGCGCGTACAGCGAGGGGGTGACGACCACCGCTCCGGCCCGGATCGCCCTGATGATGTCGGCGAGGGCCTCGTCGGGGCGGATGTCGCCGGACGCCGCGTACACCACGGCGTGCGGGCCGCCGGCCAGCACCGCGTCGATGTCGTCGGTGGCGGCGATTCCCAGCTTGTGGCCGAGGTCGCCGAGGTCGCCCGCGTCGCGGCCGACCTTGTCGGGGTTGTGGACGAGCACTGCCGCGAGTTTCAGCGCCGGATGGGCCTCGACGGCTCGAATGGCCGCGCGGCCGACGTTGCCGGTGCCCCAGACAATCGTGGAGAGCATGCGCGGAGAGTAGCAAGCGCTTGGTTAGGTGTATAGTGCCGCCGCCCTCTCCACAGCCGGCCGCCGCACGGCCGCGACGCGGGCGAGATCCCGGCGATCCCCCGGCCGGGCGTCAACCGGCCGTCCCGACCTTCTTCACACCCGCCGTCGGGCCAGTACGGAGAGCCGTTTTTCGCCCGTTGACGTGGTCGTAGCGCGTATGTAACCTTTGGCCAACACTACGCAAGAATCTTGCAAAGAAAAGTTCTTTTTCTCGCGGCTCTTCGCAACTTCAGGAATGCGCTGCGCCCATGCACCTGCCCCCCATCCGTGTGCGGTGAAGGCGCATGCCTTCACGCCTCGGCCCTGTCGTGCTCGACGAGAGATGGAAGAACGCGCATGAGAAAACCGTACGGACCGTTACGGCTGGTGGCGGCCATGCTGGCGACCACGGTCACCGCCGGCCTGCTCGTCGCGGGGTCGGTCGTGCCGGCCTCCGCCGCGGGCGGACCCAACCTGTCGCCGGGCAAGGCGACCCAGGCAGGCACTTCCATCGCCGAGTACCCGGTGTCCGCCATCAACGACGGCGATCAGAACACCTACTGGGAGAGCGCGAACAACAGCTTCCCGCAGTGGGCGCGGATCGACCTCGGCACCGCCACGAGCGTCGACCAGATCGTGCTGAAGGTGCCCGCCCCGGCCGCCTGGCAGACCCGCACCCAGACCCTCTCGATCCAGGGCAGCACCGACGGCATCGGCTACAGCACGGTGGTGGCCTCGGCGAACCACACGTTCGACCCGGCGACCGGTAACAAGGTCACGATCGACTTCAACGCCGCGACCTACCGGTACTGGCGCGTCAACGTCACCGCCAACACCGGCTGGCCCGCCGCGCAGATCTCCGAGTTCGAGATCTACGCCGCCGCCGGCGGCGGCGACACCGAGAAGCCGTCGGCCCCCGGAAACCTCGCCTTCACCCAGCCGGCCCCCGGCCAGATCAAGCTGACCTGGAACGCCTCGACCGACAACGTGGGCGTCACCGGGTACGACATCTACGCGGGCGGCCAGCTCCGGGGCAGCGTCGGCAACGTGCTGACCTACACCGACGACCAACCGGCATCGGCGACCGTGACGTACTTCGTGCGAGCCAGGGACGCGGCGGGCAACGTCTCGGCGAACAGCAACACGGTGACCCGCAACGGCACCGGCGATCCCGGTTCGAACCTGGCCGTCGGCAAGGAGATGGTCGAGTCCGGCCATGTGCACACGTTCGTCGCGGCCAACGCCAACGACAACAGCACGGCCACCTACTGGGAGGGCAACGCCGGTTACCCGAACACGCTGGCGGTCAAGCTCGGCGCCAACGCGAGCGTCGGCTCGGTCGTGCTGAAGCTGAACCCGGACGCCGCGTGGGGCACCCGTACCCAGAACATCCAGGTCCTGGGCCGGGAGCAGAACGCCACGGGCTACACCAACCTGGTGTCGGCGCAGAACTACACGTTCAACCCGGCCTCCGGTGGCAACACGGTGACGATCGGCGTCAACGCCACCGTCGCCGACGTCCAGTTGAGGTTCAACGGCAACACCGGCGCACCGGCCGGACAGATCGCCGAGTTCCAGGTCATCGGCGTCCCCGCGCCGAACCCCGACCTGACGGTCTCGGCTCTCGGCTGGTCCCCGAACGCGCCGATCGAGACCAACGCGATCACGCTGACCGGCACGGTGCGCAACATCGGCACCGCCGCCTCCGGCGCGACCAATGTCAACTTCTACCTCGGCGGCACCCTGGCCGGCACCGCTCCGGTCGCCGCTCTCGCGGCCGGCGCCCAGGCCACGGTGACCGCGAACATCGGCACCCGCGGCGCGGCGACCTATCAGGTCAGTGCCAGGGTGGACGAGCCGAACACGGTCTTCGAGCAGAACGAGGGCAACAACGCCTTCACCGCGGCGTCACCGCTGGTGGTCACCGAGGCTCCCGGGCCCGACCTGCAGGTCCTCGGCATCAGCTCCAACCCGCCGAACCCGGCGGTCGGCGCGGCGGTCACCTTCACCGTGTCGGTGAAGAACCGCGGGAACACCGCGACGGGTGCGACCACGGTCACCCGGCTGACGGTGGGCGGCACCACGCTCAACACCAACACCCCGTCGATCGCCGCGGGCGCGACGGTCAACGTGGCCGTCGGCGGCGGCTGGACCGCCACCGCCGGCGGTGCCACCATCACCGCCACCGCCGACGCGACCAACGTCGTCGCCGAGACCAACGAGACCAACAACGCGTTCTCCCAGGCGATCGTGGTCGGGCGCGGGGCGGCGGTTCCGTGGGTCGAGTACGAGGCCGAGGCCGCCAGGTACCAGGGCACCCTGCTGACGGCCGACCCGCTGCGCACCTTCGGGCACACCAACTTCGCCACCGAGTCCTCGGGGCGGCAGTCGGTACGGCTGAACAGCACGGGACAGTTCGTCGAGTTCACCTCGACCAACTCCGCCAACTCGATCGTGGTACGCAACTCCATCCCCGACGCGCCGAACGGCGGTGGCATCGAGGCCACCATCAGCCTGTACGTCAACGACACCTTCGCCCGGAAGCTGACCCTCTCGTCGCGGCACAGCTGGCTGTACGGGAACAGCGACGGCCCGGAATCCCTGACGAACACCCCGCAGGCCGACGCCCGGCGGTTGTTCGACGAGTCGCACGCGCTGCTGTCGTCGACCTACCCGGCAGGCACCAGGTTCCGGTTGCAGCGCGACGCGACCGACACGGCCTCGTTCTACATCATCGACCTGATCGACCTGGAGCAGGTGGCACCGGCGGCGAGCCGACCGGCCGGTTGCACCTCGATCACGGCGTACGGCGCGGTGCCCAACGACGGGCTCGACGACACGGCCGCCATCCAGCGGGCGGTGACGGACGACCAGAACGGGGTCATCGACTGCGTGTGGATCCCGGAGGGACAGTGGCGGCAGGAGAAGAAGATCCTCACCGACGACCCGCTGAACCGGGGTCAGTTCAACCAGGTGGGCATCAGCGACGTCACGATCCGCGGAGCGGGGATGTGGCACTCCCAGCTGTACACCCTGACCGAGCCGCACCTGGCGACCGGCGGCATCAACCACCCGCACGAGGGCAACTTCGGCTTCGACATCGACGACAACGTCCAGATCTCCGACATCGCCATCTTCGGCTCGGGCCGCATTCGCGGCGGCGACGGCAACGCCGAGGGCGGGGTGGGGCTGAACGGGCGGTTCGGCAAGAACACCAAGATCTCCAACGTGTGGATCGAGCACGCCAACGTGGGCGTCTGGGTCGGCCGTGACTACGACAACATCCCGGATCTGTGGGGGCCCGCCGACGGGCTGGACTTCAGCGGCATGCGCATCCGCAACACCTACGCCGACGGCATCAACTTCAGCAACGGCACGCGGAACTCGCGGGTGTTCAACTCGTCGTTCCGCACCACCGGCGACGACTCCCTGGCGGTCTGGGCCAACCGGTACGTCAAGGACCCGGCGGTGGACATCGCACACGACAACCGGTTCGTCAACAACACCATCCAGCTGCCCTGGCGGGCGACCGGCATCGCGATCTACGGCGGCTACGGCAACAAGGTCGAGAACAACCTGGTCTACGACACCATGAACTACCCGGGCATCATGCTGGCGACCGACCACGACCCGCTGCCCTTCTCCGGGCAGACCCTGGTGGCCAACAACGCGCTCTACCGGTGCGGCGGCGTCTTCTGGAACGAGGACCAGGAGTTCGGGGCCATCACGCTCTTCGCGGCGAACCGGGACATCACCGGTGTCACCATCCGGGACACCGACATCCACGACTCGACCTACGACGGCATCCAGTTCAAGACGGGGGGCGGCAACATGCCGGGCGTCGCGGTCACCAACGTGCGGATCGACAGGTCCAACAACGGCGCCGGCATCCTGGCGATGAGCGGCGCCCGCGGCAGCGCGACGCTGACGAACGTCACCATCACCAACTCGGCCAAGGGCGACATCGTGAAGGAACCGGGGTCGAGCTTCGTGATCAACCCCTAGGCCTCCCGCGCCTGAGAACGACCGGCCATGCTGGACACCCGCATGGCCGGTCGTACCGGTTCCAGGCCGAGGTACGGCGCCGGAACGGCACCGCCGCGATTCAGCCCGCGGGCCGGCGCGAGGTGACCAGGCCGCAGTCGTAGGCGGTGGCGACGACATGGGCGCGGCTGGACAGGCCGAGCTTGCTCATCGCGCGGTTGAGGTGGGTTTTCACGGTGGCCTGGCTCAGGCACAGCTTCTGGGCGATGTCATGGTTGGACAGCGTCTGGCCGACCAGGGTGAAGATCTCAAGCTCGCGGGCGGTCAGCGCGAAAAGCTGGGACACGTCACGATCGGGCACCGCGGGCGGGGCGGGTGTGAACGCCTCGATCAATCGCTGGGTACTGGTGGGCGACAGCAGGACGTCCCCGGCCGCGACGGTGTGAATGGCGGACAGGAGGCGCTTGGCCGGGGTCTGCTTGAGCAGGAAACCGGAGGCTCCGGCGCGCAGCGCCTGGTAGACGTACTCATCGATGTCGAAAGTGGTCAGAATGAGTATCTGCGGGGTACGGGACGCGCTGCCGTCGGCCAGGATGCGCTTGGTCGCGGCGATGCCGTCCATGCCGGGCATGCGGATGTCCATCAGGATCACATCCGGGTGGGTGGCGGCGGCGCACTGGACGGCCTCGTGACCGTCCGAGGCCTCACCGACTACTTCAAGGTCCGGGGCGGCGCGCAGGAGGGCGGTCAGTCCGGCCCGGATGAGTTCCTGATCGTCGGCTACCAGCACCTTGATCATCGTCACCTCTCGCTGGTTGGAGTGGCGGGCTCCCGACCGGGACGGGTGAGCAGGGGAAGGGTCACCACGACCTGGAATCCGCCCGTGGGGCGAGGACCGGTGGTGATCGTGCCCTGGTACAGCTTGACTCGCTCGGTCATGCCGATCAATCCCTGGCCTGGTGTGTTATGGATCACTTCGACCGGTTGGTCGATACCGAGACGGCCGTCGTCGCACACCTGTAGCGTCAGGACGCCCGCACCATAGGTGAAGGTCACCCGCACCCGGGTGGGGGCGGCGTGCTTGACGACGTTTGTCAGGCATTCCTGGATGATCCGATAGACGCACAGATCCAGCCTCTGCAGCAGGGGCTTCTCCTCGCCGATCACGACCACCTCCACCGTCACGCCGGCCGTGCGCACCCGCTCGATCAGCGTTCCCAGGTCCCCCAGTCCGGGCGTCACGCCATAGTGCGCCTCCCGTTCGTCGTCGGCCCCGATTCGCAGGATCAACAGCAGCAGTCGCATCTCGTCCAGGGCCTCACGGGTGGTGTCCGCGATGGTGGCCAGTGCCGTGCCGGCGGTGGCCCGATCGGTCGACAGCACGTACTGGCCCAGCTCGGCCTGGACCGCGACCACCGACAGATGATGGGCGACCACGTCGTGCAGTTCGCGGGCGATCCGCGTTCGCTCCTGAGCCACCGCCAGCCGGGCCTTGTTCTCCTGCTCGTCACGCAACTGCCTGGTCAGTTCGGTGAGCCGCCGGTTGCTCTCGATGACCATTCGGGTGGCGCTGCCGAAAGCCCAGGTGAAGCCGACGGCCATCAGCGGCCACACGACGGCCATCCAGAACTTGGTGCCCGGGAACGCCATCGAGGAGCACCACCACAGGCCGAAGGTGAGCACCGCCCCCGCCAATGACACCGCCGCCGGCCGCTGGACGGCCACGGTGTACAGCACCAGCAGCGTTCCCATCTTGTTCACCTGGGAGTGGTAGCCGAGTACCAGATGAATCAGGGACATCGCACACGAGAACACCAGCACCGTGCACGGCATCCGCCGTCGCAGGGCCAACGGCAGGTTCACCGCGAGGGTCAGTGCGAGCGACAGGCCGTCCGGCGGGCGCGTCCCATACCTGGTGTCGCTGAGTTCCCACATCCACATGACGGCGGACAACACCACCGCGATCACAGTGTCGACGAGCAGTGGATGCGCTGTGAGAAGTCTCAACCAAGATGTCCTCGCATAGCTGTACATCAGCGCATGCTAGTCATATTCTCCCGGGCTGACATCCCTCCTCCTGTCATATACCGCAGGAGGTGTACAAGGCATAACGCGGCAGGTGTAGCAGCGAATAAACCTTGCGCGGTATGTGGCGGATATGCAACTCGGGTAGCTTTTCAGGGAGAGTTTCACTCCGCCGAAAATTACGGCGATCCTCTCTTTACGGAGGCAGAGAGGATCGCCGCCGAAATCCATTCATGACCATAATCAAGACCACTGCGGAGCGGAGCCGATGCCTTTGCCGTCTCAGCGCACCTCGGGGGAGGCGAACTCGGTCATCGCGTCGAGCAGCCACCGGGCGACGTAGTCGGCGAAGGAGGAGCGGGGCAGGATCAGGTACGTCGAGGGACCGGACTGCCAGAGCAGCACGGGCACCGGTCCGAGCGTGGTCGTCACCGCGTCGCCGGGGCCGAACGACCGGGGATGCAGGTCGGCGGGGCAGCCCTTCTCCAGCACCTGACGCGCCGCGGCCCCGCTGAGCTCAAGGATCGTCCGGTTCGCCGACACGTCGACCACCGTGCCGGAATCACCCGCCAGTGCCTCGACAAGGTCCGCCACCAGCGGGCCGGGGTCGGCCGACGAGACCACGAGCCATTCGTCCGGGCCCAGCCACAGGGCGGTGTGCGCTCCCGCCCGAGTGGTGTCCGCGACCCGCTCCGGCAGGCCGCCCCCCAGGGCCGCCCCGATCCGGTCGAAGGCCGCGGATCCGGGTACCACCCGGACGGAGATCATGGTCAGGAACGGCAGCTCCCGCAGTGACCCGCCCCGGGCGGCGCGCATCCGGTCCTCCAGATGCGCCAGCGGGCTCCGCCGCAGTTCAGCCGTCACGCCTGCTCCCCTCCGGGTCGTACAGCACGGGTCCGGTGACCTCGACCTCGACCGGGGAGTCGCCCACGCAGGCGATGAGGGTCTCCCCGATCCGATCCCGGCCGCCGGCGACGAGAGCGAGGGCGAACGGCCGGCCGAGCGCCTCGCTGTGGTAGCTGGAGGTGACGTGCCCGAGCATCGGGACGGGTCCCCGCTCCGGGGTGACCGGCGTGTCCGGCGCGATGATCTGCGTGCCCTCGGGCAGCCGGGTCACCCGGTCGGCCGGCAGCAGGCCGACCAGGTGCCTGCGGTCGGCCCGCGCGGTGTCCGCCCTGGTGTAGGAGCGGTTGCCGATGAAGTCCTTGCGTTTCGAGACCACCCAGTCCAGGCCGGCGTCCTGCGGCGTGACGGTCCCGTCGGTGTCCTGCCCGACGATGGGGTAACCCTTCTCCGCGCGGAGCACGTGCATCGTCTCGGTGCCGTAGGGCGTGATGTCGAGGTCCGCTCCGGCGGCGTACACCTGCTCCCAGACGGCGAGGCCGTACCAGCCCGACACGTTGATCTCGTAGGCGAGCTCGCCGGAGAAGGAGATCCGGCAGATCCTGGCGGGCACGCCGGAGGCCAGCGTGGTCTCGCGGAAGGTCATGAACGGGAACGCCTCGGCCGAGACGTCCAGGTCCGGGGCCACCCGCGCGACCACCTGCCGCGATCTCGGGCCCACCACCGCGATCGTCGTCCACTGCTCGGTCACCGAGGTGCAGTACACGTCCAGTTCGGGCCACTCGGTCTGCAACCACTCCTCAAGCCAGTCGAGGACACCGGCCGCACCGCCGGTGGTGGTGGTGAGCAGGAAGCGGTTCTCGTCGAGGCGCAGGTTCACACCGTCGTCCAGGATCATGCCGTCGGGCCTGCACATGACCCCGTACCTGGCGGAGCCGACCGGCAGTCTCCGGTGGGCGTTGGTGTAGACGCGGTCCAGGAACTCGCCCGCGTCGGCGCCGCAGACCTCGATCTTGCCCAGCGTGGAGGCGTCCATCATGGCGACGCCCCGCCGGGCGGCCCGGCTCTCGCGGGCGACCGCCGCGTCGATGTCCTCACCGTCCCTCGGGAAGTACCGGGGGCGCAGCCACTGCCCGACGATCTCGAACCTGGCGCCGTGCGCGACGTGCCAGGGGTGGATCGGGGTGGTCCGTTCGGGGTCGAGGAGGTCGCCCCGCTCGCGCCCGGCGAGGGCCGCGAAGGAGACCGGGGTGTACGGCGCCCGGTAGGACGTCGTGCCGATCTCTCCGGGTGTCGCGCCGAGGGCGGTGGCGATCACGCCGATCGCGTTGACGGCGGAGGTCCTGCCCTGGTCGTGCGCGGTGCCGATCGAGGTGTAGCGCTTCACGTGCTCGATGCCGCGCAGGCCCGCGCCGGTCGCCCGCCAGACGTCGGCGACGGTCTGGTCGCGCTGCAGGTCGACGAAGTGCTCGTGCCAGTCGGCCGGCCCGCCGGTCCGCCCCGGCACCAGCCAGAGCTGCCGGACCGGCCCGTACTCGCCGGTGGCCGCCCGCCCCACCGGGGCCTCGGCCTCGATCGGGAACCCGGCGGCCACGGCGGCCGCGACCCCGGCCTCGGTGCCCTCCTCAAGGCAGCCGCCGAGGTCGAAGGTGCCCCGGGCCGAACCGGCCACCTGCTGGTCGCGGACGGTCCCCTCGGGTACGAAGGCCGCGAGCACGTCGTCCCAGCGCAGCCCGCCCTGCCGCTGACTGTGCAGGTGTACGACCGGGCTCCAGCCGCCGGAGACGGCGAGCAGGTCACACGCGATGGCCTCGACATCGGCCTCGACGTCGCCGCCGAGCAGTCCGTCCTCGTCCAGCGCGCCGACCAAGACGCCGCCGACCCGCGGGGCGCCGGTCGTCTCGACGACCGCGCTGCCCGGCACGACACGCACTCCGGTCCCGGCGACCTCGGCCGCGCGCGGCGACAGGGCGGGACGGGCGTCGATCACGGCCGCCACCTCGACACCGGCCGCGACCAGGTCGGTCACCGTGTCGTACGCGCTGTCGTTGGTGGTGCTCACCACGGCGCGGGAGCAGGGCGCCACCGCGTACCGGTTGAGGTAGCCGCGCACGGCCGAGGCCAGGAGGACCCCGGGGCGGTCGTTGCCCGCGAAGACCAGCGGGCGCTCGTGCGCACCGGTGGCGATCACGACCCGCGCCGCCCGGATGTGCCAGACCCGCTGGCGGGACACGCCCTCGGGAGCCGGGTGACCGAGATGGTCGGTGCGGTGCTGGACCGCGACCACGTAGTTGTCGTCGTAGCTGCCGAAGGCGGTGGTACGGCTGAGCACCCTCGCCTCGGGGGCGGATTCGAGTTCGGCCACCACCTCGCGCACCCAGTCCAGCGCGGGCGAGCCGTTCACCGTCTCCTGGCGGCAGGAGAGCAGCGATCCCCCCGGCTCGGACTGCTCGTCGAGCAGGATCACCCGGGCGCCCGACCTGGCGGCGGCGGAGGCCGCGGCGAGCCCCGCCGGGCCGGCACCGATGACCAGGACGTCGGTGTGCGCGAACCTCTTGTCGTAGACGGCCTCGTCACCGGTGGGGTCGAGCCGGCCCAGGCCGGACAGCGTCCGCACGGCCAGCCCGTCGACGAGGGAGACCGTGGTGGCCGGGAGCATCGACTCCGAGCACCGCCCGAGGACCTCAAGCAGCGCGTTCGGCTCCTCGACACCGGCCGCCACGATGCCGCGCGGGCGCCCCCGGTAGATCGAGGGGGCGACGTCGAGCCTGCCCGCGGCCAGCATCGCCGAGGCGACGGTGTCACCCGGGTGGCCGGTCAGCTCCTGGCCGTCGACGGTGAGGCGGAGCACCGTGTCGCGGTCGATCCGGCCGCCGGACGGGAGCCGGTGGGGCTGGGCGCTCATCGCGATCCTTCCGGGCGGGGGTCGGTGGGCCGGTAGACGGCGAGCACCCGGTAGCTGGTGGTGTCCCGCACGACGTTGAACCAGCGGCGGCAGCCGGCGCTGTGCACCCAGCGTTCGGCGAAGGGGCCCTCGGGGTTGTCGCGGAAGAAGAGGTACTCGGCCCATTCCCGGTCGGTCAGGTCGGCCGGGGCCTGCGGGTAGCGGACGTGGGCCTGCCCGCCGTAGTGGTACTCGGTCTCGTCCCGCGGCCCGCACCAGGGACAGTTCAGCAGCAGCATGCGGCTCCTTCTGGGTCAGTGGGCCACGGCCGCGGCGCCGTGCTCGTCGATGAGGGCGCCGGTGGTGAACCGCTCCAGGGAGAACGGCGCGTTCAGCGGGTGCGGCTCCCCGGTCGCCATGGTGTGGGCCATGGTCCATCCGGCCGACGGGGTGGCCTTGAAACCGCCGGTCCCCCAGCCGCAGTTGACGTAGAGGTTCTCCACGGGCGTCCTGCCGATGATGGGCGAGGCGTCGGGGGAGACGTCGACGATGCCGCCCCAGGTACGGAGCACGTGCGCGCGGGCGAAGATCGGGAACAGTTCGATCGCCGCCGCCATCTGCTTCTCGATGACGTGGAAGGAGCCGCGCCGGCCGTAGCCGTTGTAGGAGTCCACCCCGGCGCCCATGACCAGCTCGCCCTTGTGCGCCTGCGAGACGTAGACGTGCACGTGGTTCGACATGACCACGGTGGGGTGGACCGGCTCGTACAGCTCGGAGACCAGTGCCTGCAGAGGTTGCGACCGGACCGGCAGCCGGAAGCCGGCCTGCTCCGCCAGGACGCCGCTGTGACCGGCGGCGGCCAGGCCGACCACCCCGGCGTTCACGGTGCCCCGGGTGGTGCGCACGCCGACGACCCGGTCGCCGTCCTTGACGAAGCCGGTGACCGCGCAGTTCTGGATGAGGTCCACGCCCAGCGCGTCCGCGGCGCGGGCGAAGGCCCAGGCCACGTGGTCGTGCTTGGCGATGCCGGCCCGGGGCTGGAACGTCGCGCCCAGCACCGGGTAGCGGACGTCCGGGGAGATGTCGACGATCGGGCACACCTCGGCCACCTCCTCGGCCTCCAGCCACTCCGCGTCGACGCCGTTGAGCCGGTTGGCGTCGACCCGGCGGCGGGCCTCGCGGACGTCCTGGAGGGTGTGGGCGAGGTTGAGCACGCCCCGCTGGCTGAACAGGAAGTCGTAGTCCAGTTCCTCGGGCAGCCGCTCCCACTGCTTCAGCGCGAACTCGTAGATCCCGGCGCTCTCGTCCCACAGGTAGTTGGAGCGGATGATCGTGGTGTTGCGGGCCATGTTGCCACCGGCCAGCCAGCCCTTCTCCAGCACCGCCACGTTGCCGATGCCGTGGTTCCTGGCCAGGTAGTAGGCGGTGGCGAGCCCGTGCCCGCCGCCGCCCACGACGATCGCGTCGTACGACGGCTTCGGCTCCGGGTTGCGCCAGAGCAGGTCGGGGTGTTCGGGGAGCGGGTTCGTGGTCACGCCGAGGCTCCGTTCGGGTCGAGGCCACCTAGTAAACTATTGATATATCAGTTGATGGGGTAATCTACGTCAGGTGCGAGCGACGGTCAACGCAGGGGGCGACGGGGCACCGCTCTCGCTCTCCGAGCAGGCGTACCGAGCCATCCGCGACAGGCTCGTCATGCTCGACATCCGCCCCGGGATGCCGATCAAGGAGGACCAGCTCGCCGCCTCGCTCGACATGGGCAGGACACCCGTCCGCGAGGCACTGAAGCGGCTGGAGGGCGAGCGGCTCGTGGTCGCCTACCCGCGCCGCGGCACCTTCGCCACCGAGGTCAACATCACCGACCTCGCCCACATCTCCGAGGTCCGGCAGCAACTGGAGCCGGTGGCCGCGGCCAAGGCGGCCCTGCGCGCCACGCCGGCGGACCGGATCGCACTCGGCGAGCTCGGCGCGGAACTGGCCCCCGAGCGCATCTCCACCCTGTCGCCGGAGCAGTTGATGCGTCTCGACCTGCGCGTGCACCGCGCCCTGTACGCCGCCACCCGAAACCCCTACCTTGAGGACACCCTGGTCCGCTACGACAACCTGGCCACCCGGATCTGGTGCCTGTTCGTCGACCGGCTCCCCGGCATGGCGGGCCACGTCGGAGAGCACGGCCCGCTGCTGCGCGCCGTCGTCGACGGCGAGGAGGAGCGGGCCGCCCGGCTCGCCGCCGAACACGTCGCGGGCTTCGAACGCGAGGTCCGCGCCCTGCTCTGACCCCCCGGCCGCCCTCATACCCGCGTCCTCGTGACTGAGGATGTGGCAGTGCGGGACCGTCTTGCCGGTGTGGTCGGTGAAGTGGATCCGGTGACGGGCCACCGGCGAAGCCACTCACCACCGAGGTCATCCGTACCAACGGCACTCGGGCCCGGTTCGTCACTCGTTTCGAGGACGTGAGGCACGTGCTGAGCGACCGTAGACTGTTCGACCAAGCTCCCGGTGGAGCGGAGCTGACATTCGTCGGCCTGTGTCTCCGGCTCTACCGGCCCGGTTCGGTCACCAGGGGTCTGACGTACGGCCGCCGACCTCGATGCCGAAACGTTGGAGCCGTTGTGCCTCCTGAGCGCGTCCGAGGTGCTGGAGCAGGAACCACAGTCGGCGGTCGGATTTGGGGACTCCCGCCTCGATGCTGTGACGTAGCCACCGTTCGGACTCCGTGTGGCGCCCGGCCCGCTCCAGTTGGAGGGTCAGGTCCTTCATGGCGGATGTGCCGCCGGCTTCGGCGACCTCGCGCAACCACCGCTCGGTCACAGGCCCGAACGCGACCCTGCTGAGCAGGGAAATTCTGCTGTCACCGGTTTCGACGACGGTCCGCAACGCCTCCCTGGCGTCCTGACGGTGCTCCCCGCCGGCGATCCACATGGGACCCAGGGTCACCGCGGTGTCGTTGTCCGCCTCGGCCGCGCGGCGAAGCCAGTGTTCGACGTTCTCGTCGTCCCCGGCGCGCGCCAGCAGACCCGCCCAGACGCACATCGCGTCACCGTCACCGGCGCGGGCGGCGCGACACAGCCACCGTTCGGCGCCGTCGTTCTCGCCGGCGTGCAGCAGCCTTGCCCCGAGGACGCGCATCGCGTAGGCGCTGCCCCCGCGCGCCGCGCCGGTCCACATCTGGTTCACCTCCGGCTCACGTCCCTTACCGACGAGCAGGCGGTGGAGCATTCTCAGCGCTGTTCCGTCGCCACGATCGGCCGCCTGGCGGAGGACCGACTCGACCGCGGGATCGTCGCGGGTCCACATCTTTCTGTCGGACATGGAGACGATCGCCTCGCGGATACCGGCTTCGGCGCCACGCAGGAGCCAGTTCTCGTACTCGGGGTGATCCGACCACCGAAGCGTCGCCGTCCACCACAGCATCGCCTCACGGTCGCCGGCCTCGGCTGCCTGACGCAGTCTCTTCAGCCAGTCGTCCGCTTCGTGGGAACGACCGGTGTCCCTCAGCCGGGAGGCGAGTGCGGCGATCGACTGCGCGTGGCCCCTTTCCGCGGCACCACGCACCACCGGCTCCATCTCGTCCTCGCGCCCGGCCTGCTTCAGCCAGGTGACGAGCCTGCCCACCGCCCAACCATTGCCGGCTTCGACGGCCTGCCGGAGCCGGCGCTCGCCCGCTTCCCGGTGCCCGGCTTCGTACAGCAGGGCCCCCAGCCGGCACATGGCCGAGATGTTTCCCGCCTCGGCCGCCGGCTGGGCCAGGCGCACAGCGTACTGGAAGAGGTAGCGGAGCTCGGCCGCCGCCGCCAGCAGGTCCCGATCATCGGCGCCGACGGCGTGGTCGGCCAGGGCATCCCATGCCTCGGCGGGCAGGCGTGCGTTCCCGCGTGCGCCCCGGGCATATTGATCAAGGTAGTCGTGCAGGCCGTAGGAGTCCGGCGGCCCCATTCCCGGCGCGATGCGATTCGGCTCCAAAGCGTGAATCCCCCGGACGGTCTCGGTCGCGTCCGCCAGCGCGGAGGCGAACCAGCCGCCGCCCACGGCCCGCTGCGCGGGTGTCAGGTAGCCGGAGACGGCCTGTTCCAGCAGTGTCGCGGGAAGCGGTTCACGGTGACCGAGGCGGCGGGCGTCCATCGCCGCTGTGATCAGGGCTCGGCCGTGGGGCCCGAAGATGTGCTCGTACCGATCGACCAGCATCTCGCCACCGGCCAGAACCTGGATGATCCTCATGCTCGGCCCCGCGGTCCGCAACGCGGTGGCCAGCCGTGGATCCACAACGGACAGGGAGTCCAGCTCGGCTCGCTCGGCATCGGTCGCCAGGGAGAAGTCGTCCGGGACGTCGACCTTGTGGACCCGGCTGATCTTGAGCAGTTCCCGTATCTGGGCGTGCCGGTCCGGCGCTCCCTCCTCCGGCTGCGCGGTGAAGGTCTGCCAGTACTTCGGCCACATGCTGCCGAGCACCACGACAAGCCTGCGGTCGTCGGTGAGCAGCCGCCGCAGGCGCGAGGCGATCGACGGGCCGTGCTCGCCTTCGAGATACAGCCGCGTCTCGTTCAGCCAGAGCAGCGACCGGGACGCCACGTTCCCCGCGAGCAACTCGTCGAGTTCCCCGCCGTCGGCCGGATGAACGATCTGCCAGCCGGAAAGATACCGAATGTCCTTGACGGCTTCGTAGCAGGCGCGGGTCTTGCCGGTCGAGGATCCGCCGACCAGCACCGCCATCACACTGCCGCGGCAGGGGTCCAGCAGATCGCGCAGCTCGGCGTCGTGACCACGACGGACATACCTCGGCAACGCGGCGAGAGGTGGCGGCTGCGGATTCTCACCGTGCTCGATCGCACGGTGCACGCCCAGATCGAACGGATCCCACCGGCTTATCGGCCTGCCCCGGGCCGGCCCTTTCCCCGTCGTCTCACCGGGCAGGCGCGCCGGCTGGGCGGCGTCGATCAGGTTGTTCCAGTAGCGCCGGTCTGGGGGCGGTTCACCTGCCCACACGCTCCACAGCCGCACGATCGCCAGCACCTTGTCGCTGTCGGCCGCCATGGGCACGTGAGCCCTGGCCGGGTCGTCCGGCAGCCAGTCACTGAACCGCTGGGCGTGCACGGTCACCATGTAGGGGGCTCTGGCCAGGGCTTTCGCCGCCTCTCGCCGCGAACTCACGGCACCCGCCGCCCGGCGGGCGGCTCTGGCACGACGTTCCAGGGCTCGTAACTCGTCGTACAGCCTGCGAGCCGCCTCAGACACCGTCCACTCCTCGCTGCCGCCCGGACAGGCGGTGCCCGCTGCGGGCGGCGGCGGGCAGATCCGTGATCAGGAGCCTAGAACCGAATCGCCCGCGGCGCCCGCGATCCACGACTTACCAGCCACTACCGGCGCACTCTTCTCCCAACACCCGGCCAGACAGGGTCGGACCGCACAGGGAGACCCGTTATGAACCTCCAGAATCGGACCGTTCACCGCCTGATCCGAGCCGTCGGGCTCGCGTTCGTCTGCGGCATCGCGACCGCTGCCGGCTCGGCCGTGGTCACCGGCGTCATCTGGTGGATCCAGGCACGCTGAGTCTCAGCGATCCGGCACCGCTCGCCCTCCGCCACTCGGAAGCCGGCGGGGTCGCCCCCGCCGCGCTCATCCTCCCTGTGTTCGACGCCGGGACGGCTGTCGTGGACGCCGCTCCCCCGCCGTGAGCCGGACGATGTACGAACTGGCGCCGGAGAGCCGGACCTGCTGGACGTGGACGGGGACCAGCCGGTGCCGGATGGCGGTGCCGAGGTCGTCGGTGTCGGGGATCAGCACCACCGCCATTCCGTCGGGAGCGAGGACCCGCCGCAGCTCCGTCCACCACCGGGAGAAAGCCCCGTCGAGCAGGCCGTGCGCGGCGACCTGCGTACCCCAGGGCGGGTTGCACACGACGCGGTCGACGCTGCCATCGGCCAGCGGCAGGTCACCGGCGTCGGCCTGGCGGACGGTGACGGCCCGCAGATCCGCCGCGTTCGTACGCGCCGCCCGCAGCGCGTCCGGGTCCAGGTCGAAGCCGCAGAAGCGGGCGTCCGGCCGCAGCCGCCCGGCCTCGATGAGCAGGGTTCCGGCACCGCAGCAGGGGTCGAGCACCCGGTGGTCGGACCGGATGTCGGCCATCCGGGCCATCGCCGCGGCCAGCGGAGGATGCAGGGTGCCCGGGATCGTGCACCGCTTGTAGGTGCGGCGGTGCAGCGGCCGGTCGGTGATCCTCAGCAGGAGCGTCGCCCGGGTGCCGTCCAGGATCAGCCGCCACGCGCTGTGGGCCGGCGGGGGCGCGGCGCCCCCGCGCCGCGAGTGGTAGCCGGCTCCCAGCCGCCACGCCAGGGCCCGGCCGACGGCGTCCTCGACGTCGTACCGGTTGAAGTTCCGCCTTCCCAGGAAGGACGCCGACACCTCGACACCGGTGAGGTCACCGGAGCCTCCACAGGCCAGCCGGTGCCGGAGCAGCGTGTCCACATCGGTGACGGCCGCGAGCTCGGCGAGCGCGTCGACACCCGTTCTGGCCGCTCCGATGTCCGGCACTTGGGCGGCGAGCAGGAACACGTCGTCCGCGGTGCGCAGCCGGACCACCCCGGGCTCCGGCCGAGGCGCGCGGAAGTGCACCTCACGGTGGCCCAGACGGGTGATCGGGCCGAGTCCGAGCTGGAGGATCTCGGAGGCCACGACGGGCTCCAGTCCTCGGACGCACCGCGCCACCAGGCGCGCCGCCGTCACGAGACGGCGAGGGCGCTGGGACGCGGGGCGGTGAGAAAACGCGCGCGAGTGCGCATGATGATCGTTCTTCTCCCACGTCAAGGTTCGGGACGGCGCCACGCCGCCCCGCCTCGTCGACGACGGGGGTTCCTCGCCTCGCCGACGGTCCCTTAACGCAGGTGGAAGAAGAAGATCATGGAACGAATGCTAGCAGCCCGATCAGTGCCGTATCCGCCCAAGGGGAGCACATCACACTCGTACGACACCGGCCGGACCGGCCCGGACGCGACGGCCCGCACGGTTCGGCCCGCCCGCGCCTCGGGTCCGGTCGCGACACCGTGACCGCCGGGAGGCCCGGTCAGAGGTTCGGCGGGCGCCACATCGGGAACATCGGCGGGCCGTCGGGCATGAACATCGGGTCGCCGAGGTCCTGATAGCCGTGGCGCAGGTAGAGCCTGCGGCTGCGGGTGCTGCTGGCCTCCAGGTACGCGGGTATGCCCGCCTCGTCGAGCCCGCGGTGGTACTCCCCGAGCAGCCGGGTCCCCGTCCTCCGTCCCTGGTGCCCGGGGAGTACGGCGAGGAACGCCAGGTAGTGGTGCGGGTCGTGGGGGTGGCGCTTGTCCATCACCTCCCCCATCTGCCCGATGCGCTCCGCGTGGGGACCGGCGAACGCCTCCACCCGGGCGTCCCGGTCGGGAATTTCGGGAAGCGGCTCGGCGCCTTTGTGAAACCAGACGGCCACGGCGGACATGTCGGCCGTCGCGTAGACCTCGCCGTGGACGAGGGCGCTCTCGGTGACCATGGAGAAGAAGGGGGGCATCACCCGGCGGCGGTCGTCGTCCGGCGGGATCATCCAGGCCGAGATCTCCTGCTCGTGGAAGGAGGTGGCGATGATCGCACCAATGGTCTCGGCGGCTCCGGGAGTGTTCCGAACGCGAATGATCTCTGTCATTCGGTCCCTCCCACGGCCGCCTGGGCGCCCCGCCCGATGTTCGCGTACACCTTCGGCCGGTTGGCCCGCAGGGCGAGTCCCCACATGACGCCGAGCCCCACGGCGACGAAGTAGACGGCGGGCATGATCCAGCGCAGCGGAGAGTCGGGGGCCACGCCGAGCACGGTGTCGAAGTTGACCATGACGAGCACGATGACCACGATCAGCAGGACCGAGGAGACACCCGGGGCGATCCTGGTCCGCCAGGCGTTCTCCTCCTTGGGATTCTTGCTGAAGAAGACCAGCACGGAGATCGAGGTGGCCGCCAGCATCATGAGCAGTCCCAGGCCACCGAACGATCCGACGGTGAAGAACAGCTGGACGACCGGATCCAGGCCGAAGAGCGCGTATATGACGATCGTGACCAGCCCGATGACACTCTGCGCCACCGAGCCGTTGACCGGGGCACCGGTCCGGGGGGAGGTACGGCCGAAGGTCTCGGGCAGCACCCTCTCCCTGCCGAGGGCGAAGACGTAGCGGGAGATCGTGTTGTGGAAGGCGATCAGCGCGGCGAAGAGGCTCGTCACGAAGAGGAGGGAACCGATGGTGGCGACGGTCGCCCCCAGGTGCTGCCCGGCCAGGTTGAACAGGAGGGCCGAACTCTGCTCGCGCGTGGCCTCGACGATCTTGTCCGAGCCGATCGGCACGGTCATCGCCCAGGACGACAGCGCATAGAGGCCGGAGATGACGGCGAGTGCGATGTAGGTCGCGATCGGCACCGTGCGCCTCGGGTCCTTGGTCTCCTCGGAGAACACCACCGACGACTCGAAGCCCGCGAAGGACGCGATGCAGATCGCGACCACCGCTCCGATCCCGGGGACGAAGAGGTTCGACGGGTCGAAGACGTCGAGGCTGTAACCCGAGGCCGCCGGGTTGATCAGGTCCGCGATGTCGAACACGACGACGACGGCTATCTCCGTCAGCAGCAGGACCGAAAGGACCTTCCCGTTCACGTCGACCCGCATGAGGCCGAGCACCCCGGTCAGCACCCAGGCGACCAGCCCGATGACCCACCAGGGCGGAGAGCTTCCGAACCAGTCGGCGATCAGCGGCTGGGCGGCCGCACCGATCATGCCGTAGAGACCAACCTGGAGCGCGTTGTAGGCCAGCAACGCGACCCACGCGGTCGCCACACCCACCGGCCTGCCGAGCCCTTTCGCGGTGTACGCGTAGAACGCCCCGGCGTTGACGACGTAACGGGCCATCGTCACGTAGCCGACGGCGAACAGGCCCAGGATGGCTCCGAGCAGGATGAAGGCGAGCGGCACGCCGATCACGCCGGTCGCGGCGTAGGCGGCGGTCACCGAGCCACCGATGACGGTCAGCGGCGCCGCCGCCGAGATGACGAAGAACACCACCGACGGCACACCGAGGCGGTCCTGGGCGAGCGCGGCGGAAACGGCGCTGGCCCTTCGTTCTGTCACGGACATTGGGATCCTTGAAATGAGGGGGGTGGGTTCACCGGCGGCTGATGACGGAGTCACCTACGGCAGCCTCGGTCTGGGCGATCAGTTCCTGGAGCGGCGCCGGGAGGGCGGCGATCGAATCGGAGAGGTATCTCGGGTTCTGCTCCCACAGGACGAGCTGGTTGCCGCCGGTCGCGACGAGCAGCCCCAGCAGGACGCCGTCCTGGACGCTGAGTGGCTCACGGCGTTGGATCGCCAGGTTGACGCGTCCGCCGGGCCACGCCGCGATGTTCACGTCGACCGGCACCTGCCTCCGCGACGGGCGTCTGCCGGGCGGGCGCAGCAGCCCGCCGGCGGTCATCCGGGCCGCCACGTCGGCGCGTGCCGTGCGGGCGAGGAACTGCAACCAGGTACGGAAACGGTGTGCGGGTTCGGCGACGACGTGGCCCAGGGCGGTCCTGGTGAGCGCGTCCTCGGGCGGCGCCGCGTCGAGAACGACGAGCCCGATCTGCCCCGCCGCCAATCCCACGGTTATCCGCCCGGCGAGCATCAGTTCTCCCAGGATGGCGGCGGCCAGCCCCAGACCGGTCAGGCGGGCATGAAGCCTCATCCGGCCGGTCGCATTGTCATGCATGACAAAGAACAGGTCGTCAGCCAGTCGGGATCCTGAAAGATCAACTTCAGCCACGAACGGCGATCGTATAGGTAAATTGTTAAATCTGCCATTACGCGAATAAAGTTCTGCCGCGTAGCGGATGGCTCCGAGCGGGAATCGGAGAAAAGGAAGTCGCCCACCCACGACCGAGGCGGCAATGGCCGGAACCCCGGGCCGGAAAGCTCCCGGGAGGGTGCGGACGCCCCCTACCGGAGACCAGTGATCACCTGGATGACCTGGTACGCAAAGAAGAAAACCCGCCTCACGCCGGCAGCGCGAAGCGGGTCTTCGAAGGTTTTTCCCCGCCGGGAAAATCCAGCCGAGCGAGCCGCGCGGAGCGGGAATCAGCGGGACCCGGGCAATTAGTGTCGGTCTTTAATGCGGAAAGTTACACCGGCCAGGGACCGGAATGGCGCGGTAACGGCTTCCGCACACCCGGTGTCGAATCACGGCCACGGCTTCAGGCGGCGCGAACGGGCTGCCGGAGTACGGTCAGCATCTTCTCCGGGTCGGTCTCCCCCGTGTCGGACAGGTAGGTCTCGTGGTACAGGCCGTTCCGGACCAGCCCCTCGCTCCGCATCAGCACGTCCATCCTGGCGAGGGTCTTCGGACCGAGAGGCCGCGCACGGGACCGAACTCCACCACTTCGGGATCGTCCGCGGCCGAATACCAGTTCATTCCGGGTCCTCCAGTTTGATCATCAGATGGGTCACCAGCCGGTTCTGCGGCGTGGTGACGGGATTGGAGACGTACACCTCGCGCAGCGGGCCTTCGGGCGTGTGCCCGCGCTCGCCCACCCAGGCGAGCAGCGCGTGCGCGGTGAGCGGGATCTGGTCGTAAGGACCGACGTGCGTCACCGAGGCGTACAGGCCGCCGGGCAGCACGTCCGGGGACGTCCCCGGCACGTCCTCGGACGTCTCCACGGTGACGGCCACGGCGAGTTCCCGCGTGAGATCCAGCGGGAACAGCCCGATCAGCAGCCCCTTCGGGGTGCCCACGGCGGCGAGCAGCCGGGCCACGCACGCCGAGGTGGCGACGCCGATCCGGTCCGGCGTCGCGATGTCCCTGACGACGGCCACCCGCCGGGCGGGCTCACGGACCACCGTCACCTCCGGCCGGGGCAGACCGTCTGCGAGGATGCGTTCGAGCGCGGCGAAGTTGCGCTCGCGGCGCGCCAGATCGGCCTCCATCCGGTCGCGTACGCCACCGAGCGCACCCGTGTCGCCGGCCAGCACCCGCCCGATCGAGGTAAGGGGTACGTCGATGGAGCGGAGCAGGCCGATCAGCATCGCGGCGCGCGCCTGGTCCGGCCGGTAGTAGCGGTAGCCGGTGTCCGGATCGACGTGGTCCGGGGTCAGCAGGCCCAGCTCGTCGTAGTGACGCAACTGCTTGACGCTGAGCCGGCAGAGCCTCGCGAACCGCCCGATCGGCAGGTATGCCTCGTTCACGCCATCAGCTCCAGCGAGGGGACTGCCGGATTCGCCTGGCAGGGGAATCGCCTCCTTGACACGGTTTCCGGGTTCGAAACGGGCAGGGCTTGTCCGTCGCCTACCTCAGCCGAGGGAAGCGAGAAGCCGTTCCTCTCGGGAGCGGAGGAGTCACCAGCATGGAGGCTCCCACAGTGGGAGAGTCCAACCGGGCGAGAAGCGGGCGAGCCGGAGATCGCATCCGGGCGCGCAGTGGCCTCACGCGGCCGCTCATGGAGCGGCGCGGCCGGGACCCGTGTCACGGGTCCCGGCCGCGCCGGGGTCTTTCAGAGCCCGGGTCCGGGCGGCCTCACCTCGCGGCGGTCAGCAACCCCTGGCCGCGAAGGCCAGGAACTGGGTGACCTCCTGCTCGCTGAAGTTGTCGTCGGAACCGATCACCAGCGTGCACTCGCCGTTGCGCAGGCGCGGTCCCCAGGCGAGGCTCTCCAGGTTCTGCACCGGTGTCCGCACCGTGCTGAGGTCGGAGACCAGGCGCTTGGAGACCGGGCGGTACGGGCGGCCGGTCGACAGGCTGTCCCTGCTCAGCACGTTCGTGGCACCGCGCAGGTCGATCTCGTACAGCTTGACCTTGTAGTTGACGCCCTCGATCCAGGAGCGTTCGAGGGCGAGGTAGCGGTAGTCGTCGATCGCCAGGATCTCCGAGACGCCGCTGTCGGACTGGCCGGTCGGCGGGATCGGCGCCGCCGGCAGCGGGTCGATCGGGTAGACGTACTGCCCGCGCGGCCTGCCGTCGCGGCTCCACACGGTGATGCGGGCCGGGGCGCCCTTGGTGGCGGTCGGCGGCTCGCCGTCCTCGTACCTGGGCCCCTCGGTGACCGCCGTGATGGTGCGCGCCGTGGAGGTCAGGCCCTCGAAGCCGAAGTTGCGCCGGGGGCCGCTGTCGGTGGCGGTCATCTTCATGTTGCGGGGGGTCGTCAGCTCTCCGAGGTGGCGGCCCCGGGTGTTGGTCCAGCGGACGAACAGGTCGGAGACCGGGATCTCGGGATGCGTCGCGTCCGGCCGGTCGCCCTCGTGACCCCAGAGCAGCCGGTTGCTCCACCTGTCGTAGCGGATCGTCTCGGGATCGGCGGACCCGGCCCGGCCGTAGGCGGGATAGGGGGTCCCGTCGGGCCGCCGCAGGGTGGTGACCCCGGTGAGGTTCACCCCGGTGAAGGCTCCGGTGACCGGGTTGATGTCAAAGCGGCCGGTGTAGAAGCGGGCCGGGTTGTAGCGCCACCGGTCGTCGGAGATGAGGTACCAGGTGCCGGTACGCGGGTCACGGTCGATGCCGGAGATGCCGCCGACCGTGGTCCCCCGGAACCGCATCTTGTTCGGCAGGCGCTGCTCACCGAGGAAACGGGTGATCCGGACCCCCCTCGTGGGCGCCGCGGCCTCCGACCGGGCGTCCGCCGTCGACCGTCGGGCGTCCGCCGTCGACGCCTGCGCGCCGACGGCCCCGAGGCTGACCGCCGTCGCGATCGCGGCCGTGATCGCCGCGATTCTTCGCGAATTGGCCATATGACTCTCCTCATCCCAGAAAAGATCCCGAAGGACTGGCGGGAATATGAGATCGCGGATTGCTGAAAATATCCACGAGAATCAGCACTTGAATGCTCATTGGCCGCTCAATGACAAGGAAGAATCAGCCATTTTTCCTGTATTTTCAGTTTTGAAGTAAAGGATTACGACAATGCACTTGAAAGCACACGAGAGGGGCATCTCATCACCGCCGATCAGGATGACCCGCCATCCGCCGGACACGGGTTCGGGGGCGCGCGCACGGCGGGAGTACGCTCGAAGGGACACCGACAACCCCGCCGGGTCTATTCCACATCGGACGGCGAACCATGGCGGATATCGAACCCACGTGCGAACTACACCTGCGGATATTCGGCCAGCCTCACGACCTGATGCTGCGCCTGCACGGCCACGAGCCCACCGAGGACGACGTGGCGGGCTGGATGCGGGCCGGCTCCGTGATCAGGCTCCAGGTCACCGAGACGGCGGGCCGGGTCCCGCACACCATGCTGGTGAATTTCAGCAGCGTGGTCTTTGCCTGGATCTGCCCTTACCAGTCCGGCCGGGGGATGAATCCGTGAAGCCGGACCGCCACCCCCAGGCCTCACACAGGTTCGGACAGACGCGATGATGACCGACTAATTAAGCATCTATCGCGATATATACGGGAATGGGCTCCCAATGCCGCTGAAATGGCGCAGAGTCCGCGATCCATTCCGGTGCCGAGCCCCGATGAGGACGACCCTCGGCGCCGGATTCCCGCCCATCCGCCGCCGTGACCGCCGGTGGCGGCTTTCACCATCCGGAGCGACCGGCGCCCCGGCCCACGACCGGGCCGATGACCGGAAGGCGAGGCGGCCGGCCCGCACGGGTGGCCCTCTCGACACCCGCCCGTCCGCGCGATGCGGGCTCGCGACTCCGCCCCGCCGAGGGCGATGCGCCCGATTCATTGACAAAACAAAATTTTACGTACAGGATCGATTTTGCGATGAGGGATGTCCTGTATCTGGAGCAGATCGATCAGGCCGAGGCGCTGCTCAAGCCGCAGCGTATCGAGGTGCTGCGGCGGCTCGCCGAGCCGCGCTCGTGCACCGAGGTGGCGGCCCTGCTCGACCAGACCCCGCAGCGGGTCTACTACCACGTGAAACGCCTGGTGGAGGCGGGCCTGGTGACCCAGGTGTCCGAGCGCAGGGTGCGCGGCATCCACGAGGGCGTCTACCAGGCGAGCGCCCGCTCCTACTGGCTCTCGCCCCGTCTCGTCGGCCGGATCGGCCTGCGCGGAACCCGGGACGAGCTGGGCCTGGGCTACCTGCTCGACCTCATGGAGGAGGTCCAGGCCGATATCGGCGCGCTGGACAGGACCGCGCCCGAGCTGCCGTCCGTCGGCGTGTCCGGCGAGATCCGGGTGCCGCCGGAACGGCGCCAGGAGTTCCTGAGCGACCTCCGGTCCACCCTCCAGGACCTTTTCACCCGCTACGGCGGCACCGAAGGTGACGCTTTCAAGCTCGCCGTGGCCTGCTACCCCAAGGGAGAACCCCGTGAGTGAGCCGATGAGGCTGAACGCACGCGTGGCCGCACCGCTCAAGGCCGTCCACCACGCCCTGACCGACCCGGCCGAGCTACGCGTCTGGCTGGCCGAGCACGCCGAGGTCGAACTGCCGCAACGGTACGAGTTCTGGGGACGCCACACCCCCGAGGGCCACGCGCCCCACCAGCGCCCGTTGCACGTCGACGACCACACGCTGCGCCTGTCGTGGCTGCTCGACGGCGAGGAGACGACGGTCGAGATCCGGCTGGAGGAGGAGAGCGCGGAGTCGACCGCCCTGTCGCTCTCCCAGACCCATTTCGACTACCGGGAGGCGATCTCCGGCAACGGCGGCGTCCTGGGCATGCTGCAGACGTTCTGGTGCCTGTCGATCGCGAACCTGGTCGACCACCTGGAGGGCCGCGAGCTCACCCCGAAGTGCGACTTCACCTCCCCGCGCATGCGGGAGCGGCTCCTCATCGGCGCCTCGCCCCAGGAGGTGTACGACTCGCTCGTCGACTCGGAGAAGTTCAGCCGGTGGTTCGGCTACCGGATCGACATCGAGCCGTATGTCGGCGGGCGCTTCGCCATGGGTGGCTTCGAGGCGGACAGCTCACCTGCGAAGGTCGTCGAGGCGGAGCCGGGGCGCAGGTTCTCCCTGGAGTGGCCGGGTCTCGGCGTCACCACCTGGGAGCTGGAGGGCTCGGACGGCGCGACGCGGCTCACCTTCATGCAGAGCGGCTTCGACGAGGGCAACCCCCCGTACGCCGGGTGGATGGGCTGGCTCAGCGGCGTCGCCGAGCTGTGCCGCTTCCACGAGCTGAGCGACTGGCAGCCGATCTGGTTCGATTTCGAGCCTCCCACCCTGCCTGAGGAGACCACCGCGACCAGGTGACCGCGCGCCCTTGGGCCCGCGTACCGGCGAAAGGGCCGGCATCCTCGGTTCACTCGGCTCCGCGTGTATCACCGGCGGGCGGCGCGCCTCATATCGCTGTGAGAAACCCACGGTCCCCCTGGCCGTTCACGGCCAGAGCTGAGGAGCTTGATCTCGTACGGCGAAACCTCTCCGCCGGCCGCCGGGGGATCGTCGTGACCGGTGCGGCGGGCAGCGGCCGGAGCCGCCTGACCGCCGAGGCCGTACCCGAGGCGATGCGTGACTCGGTGCTCGTCGTGGACGACGCCCATCTGCTCGACGACGCCTCGGCCGCGCTCGTCCACGAGCTGGCACTCGGCGGGCGCACCCGCCTGCTCGTCACGGTCAGGGAGGGCGAGCCCGCGCCGGAGGGCGTCTCCAGGCTCTGGACGGAGAACCTGCTGCCGCGCCTGGCACTGACCCCCTTGACGGAGCGCGCCTGCGCCGAACTGCTGGCGCGGGCGGTGGGCGGCTACGTGGACGCCCTCACCGTCCGGCGCCTGTACCGGGCGAGCCGCGGCGACCTGCGGCTGCTGCGCGAGCTGGTCGTCGCCGTGCACGCCGGCGGAGACCTGAGCCACGTGTCGGGCACCTGGACCTGGCGGGGCACGCCGCCGATCACCGCGCGCGTCCGGGAACTGGTGGAGGAGACGATCCGCGACCTCGACACCGAGGAGCGGGAGGCGCTGGAGCTCATCGCGTCCGGCGAGCCGTCGGGCACGGGTGCGCCGAGCGCGGGTGCGGATGTGCCGGGTGCCCTCCTGGCCCCCGCCGTCCTCGAACGCCTGCGGGCGAGGGGGCTCGTCACCGTGGACGACCGGCTCGTCCACCCGCTGCACGGCCCGGTGCTGCGGGCCGCGGCGGCGGAGCCCTGCCACTCGGGCGGGCCTTCCGGCGGGCGAAGGGCCCCGCGGGCCTCCGCGCTGGCGGCCGAGTGCGAGGAACTGGCCGCACGCGCGTACGCGGGACGGCTCGCGGAGATACCCCGGGGCATCGGCGAGCGGATGGCCGAGGACGACACCGGCTGGGACGAGCCCGCGATGCCGGAGTTCTGCGCGCGGCGCGCCCGCGTCGCCCGGCTCCGCGGGGAGACCCGCGAGGCCATGGCCTGGAGCCGCGAGGGACTGCGCCGCTCTCCCCACCACCACGCCTGCCTGGCCGAACTCGCCCACGCCGCCGCCTACGTCGGCGACCTGACGACGGCCTGGCAGGCCCTCTCGCGCGGTCCCGCCCCCGCCGGGGAGGCCCGGACGCGCCCGTGGCCGGTGACCGGCGCACGGCCTCCGGCGCCCGCGGAGAACACCCGGTCGCAGGCGCCCGCCCAGGACCACCGGCCGTGGGCATCCGCCGCCGTACCGGCACGGACCTGGGCACTCGCCGCCGAGGGGGACCTCGACGGCGCCCTGCGGTCCGCGCTCGGCCTCGCCGGAGACGGCCTGTTCGGAGACGACCTGTTCGCCCTGCACGACGTGGTGCGACTCGGCTCCCCAGAGCTGGTCGCCGACCGGCTCGGGGAACTGGCCGACCGCGCGGAGGGGGACCTCGCTCCCCTGCTGGCGAGGCACGCCCGCGCGCTGGCCCGGCGCGACGGGGACGCCCTGGACAAGGTGGCACGGGGGCTCGCCGACCTCGGCCTGATGCTCCACGCCGCGGAGGCGTCCGCGCACGCCGCCCTCGTCCACCCCGACCGGCGCGCCTCGCAGGCGTCCAGGGACCGGGCCTCGGCACTGGCGGGCGCCTGCCAGGGGGCGCGCAGCTCCGCGCTGGTCAACCTCGCGCTGCCGAGGCTGACCGCCCGCCAGCGGCAGATCGTCAGCCTCGCCGCGGCGGGCCTGACCAACCGGCAGATCGCCGAGCAGCTCACGGTGTCGATCCGCACGGTCGCCAACCACCTGTGCGACGCCTACGCGCGGCTCGGCAGCAGCGACCGCGCTGGCCTGGAAGGGCTCTTCACCGTCGGCCGGCGCGGCGACCGGGCGGGCGGGCACCGGTGAGACGATCCGGCCGAGCGGGTCAGGCCGCTCCGATGGCGGAGAAGGACCAGCCCGTCGCACGGTGGAGCGCGTCGCCGGGCATCGACGACCTGGCGTCGCGCAGGGCCTCGGCCATGCTCAGACCGCGCCGCAGCCCCTCGTGCAGGGCGAGCATCAGCGGCACCACGGCCTCGTCGTCGACCGGCACCGAGCTCGCCACGATCCCGGCCGTGCCCAGCGGCAGCAGCGCCGTGGCGAGGCCGAGCAACTCGTTCGCGCCGACCGGCTGCAGCCTGCCGGAGTCGCAGCTGGACAGCAGGATCCGGTACGGGGCGCTGCGGAGCCGTTCGAGGTCGTGCACGGTGAGCGGGCCGTCGTCCATCCCCAGGGAGGAGAACATCGGGCTGTCGGAGCGGAAGGTGCCGTGCGCGGCGATGTGCGCGAGCCTGCTGCCGTCCAGCGCCGCGAGCACGGCCGAGGTGACCGCGGTGCCGTTCTCCAGCACCGTCGCCTCGCCGTACCCGGCGGCCAGGGGCGGGATCTCGGCACCGCCCGTCGCCAGCCCCGGGCCTCTGACCAGCACGACCCGATCCCGTGACGGCGGCGGCTCGATCCGCCGGGCGCGGAGCCAGGCGCTCGCCGACGGCGACACGCTCAGCACCCGCGTCCCCAGCGCGGGCAGCAGCGCCCAGGGCACGCCGTGCAGCCTGCCCGGCGGTACGACGACCACCGGCCCTTCCCCGAGGTGGCGCACCGCGGGGCCGAGCAGCGACTCCTGGAGGCGGTGCCCGCCGGCTTCGAGGATGGGCAGCCTGGCCGCGGAGCCCCCGTACGCGATCCTGCTGAGGCCCGCGCGGGCGTGGTCGGCGTCGATCGCCGCGTCGGCCAGCCGTCCCGCGGCGAACCTGCGCACCCGGCCCCGGCCGCAGAGCAGGACGTGCAGGTCGCCGTCGACGGCGACGATCTCGATCAGCCACCCGTCACCGAGCTCGTCGAGCAGCAGGTCCACGTCGAAGCGGTGCCCGTCGGTGCCGCCCGCACCGCGCATCCGGAGCGTCCGGTCGCGGATCCCCTTCTCCAGCCGCCGCTGCTCGCGCTCCAACGCGGGGGCGGGGCTGCCTTTCTGCCTCGCCGCCTCGATCCGGCTGCTGATCTCCCGGAAGGCCGTCACGTCGCGCAGCAGCTCGGGATCGTCCGGCGGCCGGGTGGGCGGGATCGCCAGCGCCGTGGCGCGCCAGCGCTCGCTCCAGCCGAGGAACCGGCGGGGGCTCCCTCCGGCGAGGGTCGCCCGCTGCGCGAGCAGGGCCAGCTCCGCCCCCTGCGCGGTGGCCCGCGCCCGCAGCTCCGAGGCGCCCAGCGTCATCCGGTACTCGTCCAGCAGGTCGAGCCCCCGTCGGCAGGCGTCCAGCACGCCGCGGGTCCGCCCCGCCGCCGCCGCCCGCAGTGCCTGCGCCACCCAGCCGTCCACCCGGGCGAAGGCGGGACCGCGTGCCCTGCCCCTGGCCGCGGCGGCCAGGTGCCGTTCGGCCTCGGCGTCGGCGCCGAGGGCGAGGGCGGTGCGACCGGCCAGCAACGACGCCTGGACCGCCTCGGGGGCGCGCAGCTCCGCCAGCCGCAGCGCGACCGCGGCGGCGTCGCGTACCGAACGGCCGGAGATCTCGCCCGCCGCGAACCTGGCCTGGACCAGCACCAGCCGAGCGTGGGCCTGCCACCAGTCGCGGCGCTGACTGGAGAAGAGCCGGACGGCCGTGCCCGCGCGGACGATCGCCGCGTGCGGCTCGCCCACCGCGATCGCGGCCCGCGCGGCGATCAGGAGGAGTTCGGCGCCGCGGGTCGTCTGCCCTCCCGTACGGTTCAGCAGCTCCGTGGCGGCGTCGGCCTCCTCCAGCGCCTCGCGCGCCAGCCCGGCCGCCAGGAGCACCCCGCACCGCCGGATGTGCAGCACGAACATGGGCGTGCCGAGTGCCCGGTAACGGCTCGCCGCCTCGTCGAAGTGGTGCAGCGCCGCGGGGAGGTCGCCGGACCTGAACGCCGCCAGCCCCCTGCTCTCCACCGCGTCGGCCTTGTCGTGCTCCTGGTCGGTGGTGTCCCACAGCCGCTCGGCGGCGACGAAGTCGGCCTCGGCCCGTTCCACGGCCCCCATGGCCAGGTGGACCGTGGCCCTGAGGGTGAGCGCGCGGGCGGTCCAGATCGTGTCCTGTGCCCGGCGCAGGGCGGGGATGGCCCGGCGCAGGTCGTCGAGCGCCTCCCGGTGCCCGCCGAGGACCCACCAGGTGTAGCCGCGCCGGAACAGCGCGCGGGCGCCGGTGAGCCCGCTGCCCCGCTCGACCGCCGTCTCCAGCGCCGCCATCCCCTGCCGGGTACGGCCCGCGTGGACGAGGGCGGCCCCCAGGGTCGACAGCACGTCCGTCTCGCGGTCCGCGGAACCGGACCTGGCCGCCAGGGCGCGGGCCCGCCGGAGATGGCCGATCGCCGTCGTGAGGTCACCGAAGTCGCGCTGCCAGATGCCGATCACCTGGTGGGCGACGGAGGCGTCATGAGAGGAGGGGGCGCCCGCCAGCACGGCCCGCGCTCCGGCCAGCGCGTCGGCGGGACGGGCGAACACCAGGGGCAACAGGTCGAGAGCGTCTCCCGCGGAAGGCGGGATCCGCGGGCTTCCCCCGGTCACGGATCGATGTTAGACGTGATGTGTTCGGAGCGTCCATGCCGCTGTGCTCGTACGCAGGGCTGTATCAACCGGGCGCCCCGCGGCTCATAACCCATGGCGACGTGAGGAATCTCCGACCGAGACAGGAACAGTGAACATGGCACCAGACAGGTTCCAGGAACAGTTCGACCAGATCCAGGCCGCCATGGGAGAGGAGGTCGTGCTCGCGGCGGGCCCGGACGACTCGCCCAGGTTCCTCTATGAGAAGGGCTGTGTTCTCGCCAGGCGGGAGGAGGCCGCCGAGGTCACCCAGGCCATCCGGAGCGCGTTCCGCCGGGATCGTGGCAGTGACCGTGGCGTGGAGCTGCAGGAGGAGGAGAGCCCGAGCGGCGTGTTCAGGATCCGGGTCGGGCCGCTGGACCGTGCGGAGCGCTGGAGCGACCGGGACGTGTCGGACGCGTTGCGGGCCGTCGACGAGCTGGAGCGTGCCAACGGCCGCCGGATGGTGTCCAGGAACCACATCGTGTCCATCGCGGTGAACTGCTGCCCCGGCGACGAGCCGGTACCCGTGGCCCGATGCGGGCCGCCCAACCCGGCGGTGGTCAAGCGGGTCGCGGGCGCGGCGGCCGGCCCGGTGTCCGTCCTGGTGATCGACACGGGACTGGTGGAGAACTACAGGTCGCACCCGTGGATGAGCCTCGTCGAGGGCGAGGGCAAGGAGATCGAGCTGGACTCCGAGGGGATACTCAAGCAGTACGTCGGTCACGGCACCTTCATCGCCGGGCTGATCAGCGCCGTCGCGCCCAGCGCCGCCATCACGGTGAAGGGGGCGCTCGTCAACGCGGGCGCCATCTCCGAGAAGGACCTGGGCGACCTCCTGCTCGGGGAGATGCGGCCGTTGAACAGGTGGCCGGACATCATCAACCTGTCCGCGGGGACCCTGAGCACGGACCACAGGACGCTCATGGGGCTTGAGGGCTTCATGCGGGAGCTGGTGACCGACCACCCGGAGACACTGCTGGTGGCCGCGGCGGGGAACAACGGCAGCGACGAGCGGTTCCATCCCGCGGCCTACGCCGACGACCCCGACTACGCCGGTGCCGTCGTGTCGGTGGGCGCGCTGCGGAAGGACGGCCAGGACCGGGCCTGCTTCAGCGGTCACGGGCCGTGGGTGACGGCGTACGCTCCCGGGGAGCACCTGGTGAGCGCCTTCACCGCGGTGGACGACACCCCGGTGCCCTACGACTACCAGCATTCGACCTACGACCACTGCCGGTACGGCTCCGCCTACGACTGCACCTGCCAGTTCCCTCCGCACCGGGGCGAGCTCAGCGAGAAGATGGCGGCGTCGCCGAACGCGATCCGCGAACGCGTCAGGTTCGACGGGCTGGCGCAGTGGAGCGGCACCTCCTTCTCCGCGCCCCTGGTCGTCGGCATGATCGTCAATCACATGGTGCGGAACAACGTGACCGGCTCCCGGCAGGCCGCCGCCGAGCTCCTGAGCACCCCCCTGTCCGGCAGGGGGGTGCAGGGCCTGCCCGCCCCCGCCCTCGTCCCCTCCACCTGGACGCCGTCGAGCGTGCAAAGTGTCCCGGTCGTGCTCTGAAAACCGGTGCGGCCGAATCGGCCCTCCGTCGTACGATGACAGTCCCGAAGGCAAGGGGACGTCACCGTGGATCGAGACTCGACCGGCATCCTCTTCCGCGCCGCGGTGGACGGGGAGACCGCGGCGTGGAAATCCCTGGTGGAGGGCCTCAGCCCGCTCGTGTGGTCCGTCGTGCGCGCCCACGGACTGAGAGACGCGGACGCACAGGAGGTCTACCAGACGACCTGGTTCCGGCTCGCGCAGAACCTCGCGCGGATCCGCGAGCCGGACAGGGTCGGGGCCTGGCTGGCCAGCACGGCGCGGAACGAGTGCGTCAAGGTGATCAGGACCGCTCGGCGGGTCTCGCCGAGCGACGACCCCGAGGTGTTCGACCGCGCCGCCGACGGTCGTACGCCCGAGCAGGCGGTGGTCGACGCCGAGGAGGCGTCGATGGAGCGGGAGCGGATGCGGGCCATGTGGCAGGCGTTCCAGGAACTGGGAGAGAACTGCCGGCGGCTGCTGCGGCTGCTCATGGCCTCGCCGCCGGTCAGCTACCAGGAGGTGTCGGCGACGCTCGGCATCGCCGTCGGGAGCATCGGGCCGATCAGGCAGCGCTGCCTGCGGCGGCTGCGCGTCCTCCTCGCGGAACGGGGCTTCCGATGAGCGACGACGCGCTTGAGGCGGAGCTGCGCCGCGCCGTCGAGCTGTTCGACCCCGTTCCCTCCGAGCTCCTGCAGGTCGCCGTCGAGGCCTACACGCTCCGCGCGCTCGACGCCGAGCTGGCCGAGCTGGTCTTCGACTCCCTGAGCGGGCCCGCACGGGTGCGGGGCGACAGGGCGCCGCGGATGCTGACCTTCCAGGGTGCGGAGCTGACCGTCGACCTGGAGGTCACCGTGACCGCCGACGGCGGGCGCGTGGTGGGCCAGCTGATGCCGCCGGGTCCCGCGGAGGTCGAGGTCCTCGGGCACCGTCCGGCCACGCTGGCCACCGACGAGCTGGGCAGGTTCGTCCACGACGTCCCGGCCGGGCCCTTCAGCCTCCGCTGCCACCTCGCGGGCGCGACCGTCGTCACCGAGTGGATCACCGTCTGACCGCGGCTTCGCGCGGGCGTCTCCGGGTACGCGGTCACCGGCGCGCGGCCCGTGCCGGGGCGCCTCGGGTTTCGACGCCCGGATGGGGGTAAGCGTTTTGTTGACAAGGGGGGACCTATGAGTGACCACGGGAACGTGCCCGAGCTGATGGACGAGAACGACGTGGTGGACCTGCTGGTACGCCAGCACGTGATGATCAGGGATCTGTTCGACGAGGTGGAGAACGCTCCCGCGGGGAACCGGCGTGCCGAGGCGTTCCAGCGCCTGGTGCGGTTGCTGGCCGTGCACGAGACCGCCGAGGAGGAGGTCGTGCACCCCTACGCGCGCCTCAAGATCGAGGACGGGGACAGCGTGGTCGACGAGCGCCTCACCGAGGAGCGGGAGGCCAAGCAGATGCTCTCCGACCTGGAGAGGCTGGGCGCCGACCATCCCGATTTCCCCGGGCACCTGCAGGTCCTGCGGGCGGCGGTGCTGGCCCACGCCCATGCCGAGGAGAGCCACGAGTTTCCCCGGTTCCGCGCCCAGACGAGCGAGGCCGAGCGCCGGGCCCTGGCCGCCGGGGTGAAGGCGGCCGAGGCGCTGGCGCCGACCCACCCGCATCCGGGCACCGAATCGGCGGTCAAGAACCTGCTGCTCGGGACGCCGCTGGCGCTCGTGGACCGGACCCGCGACGTGATCCGCCAGGCCATGGGCGGGCACTGAGACCGAGGTACGGGCCTCCCCCCGCCGGTACCACCTGGTTCGGTCGTCACGGCCTCGCCGCGCCCACCTCCCGCAGTGACGAGACGCCGCGCCGCCACCGGCTCATGACGTGCTCGGCGAAAAGCCGATCCAGGGTCAGCGCGCAGGCCGCCCCGTACAGGATGTCACCGACCCGCGAGGGGTGCTGCCGTACGAACCCGCCGCACATGTCGTGCGCGGCGGTCCGCTCGTGGACGGCGTCGGCCCGCACCTGCTCGTCGTAGAAACGGCTCGCCGCCTCGCCCGCCCCCAGCCTCCGCAGGCCCCTGGAGTAGCGGCGGTTGGGGACCGAGGAGGTCATCTCGGTGGCCGCCAGGTGGCCGAGCAGCGCTCCGAGGTGGCGCCGGTGGAGCCCGAACAGCGACATCGCGTTGGAGACGGCCAGCGTGATCGCCGGGACCTGGTCGAGGTAGGCACCGTAGGAGTCGTCCATGCCCAGCCGGCGCATGGTGGTCCGGAAGAGCTCGGAGTGCGTCCGCTCGACGTGCCCGCCGCCGTACCGGCCCGCCTGGATCTCCACCAGCGCCGCCTTGGGGCGTCCGCTCAGCCGGGGGATCGCCCAGGTGTGCGGGTCGGCTCCCTTCAGGTGGTGGATCGACCGGTGCGCGACGAACTCGCGGAACTGTGCGAGGTCGGCCTGCCGCTGGAGGAACCCCGGCAGGTCGGGGCCGTCGACGGCGGCGGCCACCAGATCGGTCAGGGCCTGGCTCAGGTGCTCGGGCCGCTGGGCGGGCGGGCACGACACGGCCCGCGCCAGCCCCTCCTCGAACCGTGCCTCCAGGATCTCCCGCACCTCCAGCAGCGAGGGGTTCCACTCCCATCGCTCGTCCACGCCCTCGAAGCCCCGGTGGTGCAGCTCGTAGCAGACGAAGAGTGCCAGCTGCACGTCCTCGTCCGCGAGGACCGGGCCCGCGAAACGGGCGGGGAACGACAGCAGCGGGAGCGACAGGAGGCCGAAGCGGTGCGGTGGGTGTACCAGCCGTTCGAAGAGCAGGGCGCTGATCGGGCCCCGCGCGGCGGGCAGCGCCGGCCGGTCCGGCGGGTCCGTGCGCTCGGCGGGCTTCGAGCGCCCCGGAGGCTTCGCGGGCTTCAGGGATCTCGGGGACCTCTGGGGCCCCGAGGGTCCCGGGGGCTTCGCGGCGCGTGACGGTCCAGACCCGGGAGAGCCCAGCAGTTCGGGGAGACGCGGCTGCCCAGGAGACCTCGGCGTCTTTGGAGCCGCCGAGAGATCCGGGTTCGCCGGGAACCCGGAAGCCGTCAGGGGCCTGCACGCGCCCCCGGGTGAGTCGTTCACCGTGATGCCGCCGTCGTGAACGTCGGCGATGCGCCGCCCGTAGTGAGCGGACGCGTCAAACCCACGCGCCATGCGTCCCCCGTTCGATGCCCCCGATCGGTCCGATGCCCACACCGAAGCCCTCGAAACGCCCCCAAGATCACTCCTTCCTCTCGATGACCTGCAGAAACCACGAAATATATGGATATTTCGCGGGCGCACTCGCGGGAGCGGGCGAGTGCCGGGGCCGGAAACGGGCAGGCGACAGCAACCGAGACAGCACGACGCCGGGGTCATCCGACGGAAAACCCGATGCCCCGGCGCGGGGGGACGGCGAAACGCCGGTCTCTCCGTACGGGAAGGTACGGTCAGCTCATGTCCGAGCGCAGCATGCCGCACGACCTCGCCGCCTGGGCGTGCCCCCACGGGCAGGACGCTCGCCGGGGTTGCGCGACCTGCTACGAGGAATCGACCGACGGCGACCAGACCCAGCCCTCCTGGGAGGTCGCCGCGTGGTTCACCACCTCGCGGCCGATCCCGATAAGAACGCTCCAGGACGCGCACCACCACGACCGCCATTTCGCCCTCGACCAGCCGTCCACGCCGCTGGTCTACCTCCTGACCGGCCACGCCCGCGCGGGGGGCAGCGTGCAGGCGATCGCGGGCGTCGTCGGCTTCCTGCTGCACAACCGGCACGTGGTGGCCGACTTCACCGTGACCGAGACCCGCGCCACCCGCCGCTCGCCCGGCACCCCCGGCGCGCCCAACGCGACCCGCCAGACCGACAAGTGGCTCCAGGACCCGCGCCGCCCCGACGGGCGCCCGCGGTGAAGACGACCCTTCACCGAGCCGGTGCGCCCGGCCTGGCGATGCCGTCGGCGCGCGTGGGGCCGGTGCCCGTCCGAACGCCCACTCGGGGTGTGTGCCACCCCGTGGATGACAGCCACGGCGGGAGTCCCTAAGCTCGACAACACCATTGTCGAAATAGTGAGGCGGAGACGATCGTGCCGGCCGACCCTCCGGGCTTCGAACTTCCGCTCAGGCTCTTCCTCGGCTTCCGGATGCTCATCGACGAGCTCCACGTGGAGCTCGCCCGCCAGGGACACCCCGACATGCGTCCGATGCATGGGTTCGTCCTGCAGGCGATCGGCCCCGAGGGCACCACCGCCGTGGAACTCGGCCGGCGGCTGGGCGTCTCCAAGCAGGCGGCGGGCAAGACCGTGGACACCCTGGAGCACCTGGGCTACGTCGAGCGGCGCTCCGACCCCGGCGACGCCCGCCGCAAGATCGTGCGGCTCACCGAGCGGGGCTTCGACAGCCTCGCCCGGTCCGCGCGCATCTTCGAGGACCTGCGCGCCGGCTGGGCGAGGACCCTCGGCGAGGACCGCCTGCGCGCCCTGGAGTCCGACCTGCGCGCCGTGACCTCGGGGGACGTCTTCCGGCTCGACGTCCCCGGCTGGTTCGGCGGCTACTGACCGCGAAACGCTCTGCGGGTCACCTCGGCCGATTCGCCACAATGTGAGGTATGCGAATCCTGATCATCGGCGGCACCCGGTTCGTCGGCCGGCACATCACCGCGGCCGCGATCGCGGCCGGGCACCGGGTCTCCCTGCTGCACCGGGGCATGACGGGCCCCGAACTGTTCCCCGAGGCCGAGCACCTGCTCACCGACCGCAATGCCGACCTGTCCGTGCTGCGCGACCGGCACTGGGACGCGACGGTCGACGTCAGCGCCTACCATCCGGCGCAGGTCACCTCGCTCGCCGGCGCGCTCTCCACCGGCCAGTACGTCTTCGTCTCCAGCACCGCGGTCTACCAGGCGCCCGAACGGCCGGGCTTCACCGAGGACTCCCCGCTGGCGGAACTCGACGGGCCGATCCCCGAGACGGTGACCGGCGAGGTGTACGGGCCGATGAAGGTGCTGTGCGAGCGGGCCTCGGTGGACGCGTTCGGGCCCGCGACGCTGGTCGTACGGCCCACGTACGTCATCGGCCCGCATGACCACACCGGCCGCTTCACCTACTGGGTCAACCGGATCGCGCGCGGCGGAGAGGTCCTCGCGCCCGGCGACCCCGGCGACCCCATCCAGGTGATCGACGCCCGCGACCTGGCCTCCTGGGTCGTCTCCATGGTCGAGGGGAGGCATCCGGGCACCTTCCACGCGGTCAGCCCTCCCCCGCCGTTCTCCTTCGGCGACCTGCTGGAGGCGATCGTGGCCGAGGTCGGGCCGCCGGAGACCACCCTGACCTGGGTCGGGCAGGACTTCCTGCTCGCCGAGGGGGAGAACGGCCTGTCGCTACCCCTGTGGTCAGAAGGCGACCCGCAAAAATCGATCAACGCCGCCGACCCCGCCGCCGCCCGCGCCGCGGGACTCGGCCCGCGCCCCCTGGGGCGGTCGATCCGCGAGATCCGCGAGGCGGAGTCGTCCTTCGACACGGCCGACACCATCACCCCCGGCCGGGAGGCCGACTTGCTGGCCCGCTGGTCGGCGCGCGCCTGAGGTCAGCCCCGGAGCCGGGACGGCCGGAGCGGGTTGTGCCCGACCTCCAGCAGCGCCCGCCGCCGGTCGTCGTCGTCATCGCCGACCCTCCCCTCGGCCAGCGTGTCCTCGACGCGGTCGACGGCCTGCCGCATCGTCTCGATGTCGTCCGCGGTCAGGTCGTCCTTCCGCTTGCCGAGGACCCCGAGCACCTGGCGTCCGAGCGGCGGCATGGCCGACTCGGGGCTCCTGGCGACGCCCCCGTCCGCCGAGGCCGACGCCAGCAGGAAGGCGCGCAGCTCCTCAGACGTCATGTTCACCACCTCGTGGAACTCCTGCCACACCAGGTCGAGGATCAGATCCGATTGGTCGGCCACCGTGCTCTCCTCTCACGCCGGGCCCCTGCGGCCACGCCCCGGACAAGGACCGGCCGCCGGGTGATCGGATCTCCCCTGGCGGGGTGCGCGACGGCGGGCGCACGGCCGCCCTACCCCGGCTTCCACGCCGCTAACACGGGAGCCGGGATACGGGCGGATTTCAGCACAGCGCGGCGTATGCCCTCCTCAGGAGGGGTTGTCCACCGTGAAGCGCACGCCGGAGAAGCGGCTCCGCCACTCGGTGACCTCCGGCGCCACGGTGCCCGGGTCGACGTTCTCGTCCAGGCCGCGGGCGATGAACGAGGCCAGCTCCGGCATGTCCGCCTCGGTCATCCCGAGCCTGACGATCTCCGGCGTACCGATCCGCAGGCCGTTCACGTCCCCTTCGACCGCCTCCATCGGCAGGCCGATGCCGCTGCTGAGCAGGTTCGCCTCGCGCAGCCGCCGGGCGGCCCGCTGCCCGCCGCCGTAGCGGTGGGCCGGCACGGAGAACTGGTGGGAGCGGGTGCACCCCCGGTCGGCTGCGAAGATCGGGACGCCGAGGGCGAGCAGTTCGTCCGCCAGCCGCCGCGCGGTCGCGATCATCTCCTGCGCGTAGGCGGGCCCCGCCGCCTTCCAGTCGAGCATGGTCATGGCGAGCGCGGCGGTCTTGCCCGCGTCGAAGTTGGCGGTCAGTCCCGGGTAGGCGATCGCGTCGAGCCGCTCGGCCAGTTCGGCGTCGTCGGTCACGATGAGCCCGCCCGCCGGCCCGCCCAGGCTCTTGTACGTGCTCATGGTGATCAGGTGGGCGCCCTCCGCCAGCGGCTGCGGCCACGCCTTTCCGGCGATCATGCCGCAGAGGTGGGCGGCGTCGAAGAGCACGCGGGCGCCGACCGCGTCGGCGATCTCGCGGATGCGCGCCACCGGGTGGTGGAACAGGTTGAGACTGCCGCCGATGGTGATCAGCTTCGGCCGGACCCGCTCGGCGAGCTCGCGCAGGGCGTCGACGTCCACCGTGTAGCCGTCCGGCGTGACGGGGGCGGGAACGATGTTCAGCCCGTACAGGCCGGCCGCGCCGGGCTCGTGGTGCGTGACGTGGCCGCCGATGCTCGCCGGCGGGGCGATGATCGTGTCACCGGGTTCGCAGGTGGCCATGAAGGTGTAGAGGTTCGCCAGCGCTCCCGAGCCGACGCGTACCTCGGCGTAGCCGGCGCCGAAGACCTCGGCGGCCAGCTCGGCGGCGATGATCTCGATCTGCTCGATCGCCTCCAGACCCATCTCGTACTTCTCACCCGGGTACCCCAGTGACGGCCGCGACCCGAGACCGGCCGAGAGCAGCGCCTCGGCCCGGGGATTCATGATGTTCGTGGCCGGGTTCAGGTTGACCGACTCGACGTCGTGGATGCGGTGGTTGCCGGCCACCAGCCGTTCGATCTCGTTCTGGATCGAGGAGGCGGTCTGGTCCGTCACGGCCTTCAGTACGGACTGGACGCGATCCTCGGTGACGGTGGGCACCCACGGACGGTGGGCGAGGGCACGGGGCATCAGGTGATCTCCTGGCCGACAGGCAGACGGCTGTCGTGGTGATGTCAGGTTGTCTGCCACACGACGTTAGATCGCAGATGAGGCCCGCCGCATCGGGTGAAAGATGGGGTTTTTCGCGCCGTTTTCCTACATTTGCCGGAAAAAGATTCCGCGCTCCGCCGGAAACGATCACTTCTTTCACCGGGGCCCCTCCGGTCCCTCGAACACCACATGCGGCTGAACCGCAATAAATGGGTGAGCGACCTGTCCACTTGCTTTGTAGGATGACCGACGTGCCAGGGCTCCCTCATCCGGCAGGTGCTCACCGGCCCGATCGAGCCCCCACGACCGGCTGCGCCAAGGCCGCCGCCTGTCGCGCGCGACCATCGGGAGTTCGTCGAAAGCGACCCGCTGCCGCTCTCGGAGATCGTTTCCAGGCCACCGGTCGGGCTCCGCACCTCTCCCCATCTCGGCCCGCCCCCTTGACCTCAACCGAAGTTCAGGTCGCAGGCTGAGCCCGACACTCCCCCGCTGGAGGAAATCCTCATGATCCCGGCTACCGGGACGACGGACGAGACCGGCCGACGGCCGGCCCCCCGGTACGACGCCCCTCTCCCGGCCACCCCACCTAAAGAGACCCCATGCTGACCCGTCTGCTCCGCACCTACCTGCGCCCCTACTCGGCGGCGCTGACCGCCGTGGTGGTACTGCAGCTGGTCGGCACCATCGCCTCGCTCTATCTGCCCAGCCTGAACGCCGACATCATCGACCAGGGCGTGGCCACCGGCGACACCGGCTACATCCTCACCGCGGGAGGCTGGATGCTGGCCGTCTCCCTCGTGCAGATCGCCTGCTCGATCGCGGCGGTCTACTACGGCTCCCACGCGGCCATGGGCTTCGGGCGCGACGTCCGCTCGGCGATCTTCCACCAGGTCGGCGGCTTCTCCGCCAGGGAGGTCTCCCACTTCGGCGCCCCCTCCCTGATCACCCGCGGGACCAACGACGTGCAGCAGGTCCAGATGCTCGTCGTGATGACCTGCACGATGCTGGTCGCGGCCCCCATCATGGGCGCCGGCGGCATCATCATGGCGCTGCGCCAGGACCTCGGCCTGTCCTGGCTCATGCTGGTCTGCGTCCCCGCGCTGCTGGTCTCGATCGGCCTGATCATCGTCCGCATGGTCCCCCAGTTCCGCGCGATGCAGGAGCGCATCGACCGGGTGAACCAGGTGCTGCGCGAGCAGCTCACCGGCATCCGCGTGGTGCGCGCCTTCGTCCGCGAGCGTGAGGAGACCCGCCGGTTCGCCGAGGCCAACGACGAGCTGACCGACACCGCGCTGCGGGTGGGACGGCTGACCGCGCTCATCTTCCCCACCGTGATGCTGATCCTCAACGTCTCCAGCATCGCCGTGCTCTGGTTCGGCGCCGGGCGGGTGGACAGCGGCGAGATGCAGATCGGCGCCCTGACCGCGTTCCTGATGTACCTGATGCAGATCCTCATGTCGGTGATGATGGCCAGCTTCATCTCGATGATGATCCCGCGCGCCGCGGTCTGCGCCGAGCGCATCACCGAGGTGCTCGACACCGAGTCGTCGGTGACGCCGCCCAGCGACCCGGTACGGCAGGTGAGCGGCCGCGCCGAACTGGAGATGCGCGACGTCGAGTTCCGCTACCCGGGCGCGGAGGCGCCCGTGCTGTCCGGCATCTCCTTCCGGGTGGCGGCGGGACAGACCACCGCCGTGATCGGCAGCACCGGCTCCGGCAAGACGACGCTGGTCTCGCTGGTGCCCAGGCTGTTCGACGCCACCTCGGGCACGGTCTCGGTCAACGGCGTCGACGTCCGCGACCTCGACCCCCAGGTGCTCTGGTCGCGCATCGGCCTGGTGCCGCAGAAGCCGTACCTGTTCAGCGGCACCGTCGCCAGCAACCTGCGCTACGGCAACCCGGACGCCGGCGACGAGGAGCTGTGGGAGGCGCTGGAGGTGGCCCAGGCTCGCGACTTCGTCGAGGCGATGCCCGAGGGCCTGGAGGCGCCCATCACCCAGGGCGGCACGAACGTGTCCGGCGGGCAGCGACAGCGGCTGTCCATCGCCAGGGCACTGGTCAGCAAGCCCGAGATCTACCTGTTCGACGACTCGTTCTCGGCCCTGGACCTGGCCACCGACGCGCGGCTGCGCGCCGCCCTGCGCCCGCACACCGCCGAGGCCGCCGTCATCATCGTCGGCCAGCGGGTCTCCACCATCGCCGACGCCGATCAGATCATCGTCCTGGACGACGGCGTGATCGTCGGCCTGGGAACCCATGACGAGCTGCTGGATTCCTGCCCGACGTACATCGAGATCGTCGAGTCCCAACTAGCCGCGGAGACCGCAGCATGAGTGACAGTTCCACGACGACCGCGCGACCGCGGCCACCCGTCGGAGGCGGCGGCTTCGGCCGGGGCCCCATGGGAGGGGCCGGGATGCCCGCGGAGAAGTCGATGAACTTCGGGCCCTCCGCGCGGCGGCTGGCCCGGCGGATGAACCCCGATCGCCCGAAGCTGCTGGCCGTGATCGGCCTCGCCGTGATCAGCGTGGTGTTCTCCGTCGTCGGGCCGAAGATCCTCGGGTACGCGACGGACCTGATCTTCACCGGGGTGATCGGCAAGCAGTTGCCCGCCGGGACGAGCACGCAGCAGGCGATCGAGGCGGCCCGCGCCTCCGGCAACGACAACTTCGCCGACCTGCTCGCCGGGATGGACGTCGTACCCGGTCAGGGCATCGACTTCGGCGCGCTGGGCACGGTCCTGCTCTGGGTGCTGGCGCTCTACGTCGCCTCTTCGGTCTTCGCCTGGTACCAGGGTTACCTGCTCAACGACGTGGTGCAGCGCACCGTCTACCGGCTGCGGGAGGAGGTCGAGGAGAAGCTGAACCGGCTTCCGCTCAGGTTCTTCGACGGCCAGCCGCGCGGCGAGCTGCTCAGCCGGGTCACCAACGACATCGACAACGTCTCGCAGACCCTGCAGCAGACCATGAGCCAGCTGCTGAACTCGCTGCTGCTGGTGATCGGCGTGCTCGCGATGATGTTCGTGATCTCACCGCTGCTCGCGCTGATCGCCCTGGTGACCATCCCGCTGACGATGGTCGCCACCGGGATGATCGCCAAGCGCTCACAGCGGCACTTCGTCGCGCAGTGGAAGCACACCGGCACCCTGAACGCCCACATCGAGGAGGCGTTCACCGGCCACGAGCTGGTGAAGGTGTTCGGCCGCCGCCCCGAGGTCGAGGAGGTGTTCAGGGAGCGGAACGAGGAGCTGTTCAAGGCCAGCTTCGGCGCCCAGTTCATCTCCGGGATCATCATGCCGATGATGATGTTCATCGGGAACCTCAACTACGTCGCCATCGCCGTCGTCGGTGGCCTGCGGGTCGCCACCGGGGCGATGAGCCTGGGTGACGTGCAGGCGTTCATCCAGTACTCCCGGCAGTTCACCCAGCCGCTGACCCAGGTCGCCTCGATGGCCAACCTGCTGCAGTCGGGGGTGGCCTCGGCCGAGCGGGTCTTCGAGCTGCTCGACGCCGCGGAGCAGGAGCCCGACCCGGCCGATCCGGTGGTGCCCACCGCCAGACGGGGCCGTGTCGAGTTCGAGCACGTGTCCTTCAGCTACGACCCGGAGCAGCCCCTCATCGAGGACCTGTCCCTGGTGGCCGACCCCGGGCACACCGTCGCGATCGTCGGCCCGACCGGCGCGGGCAAGACCACCCTGGTCAACCTCGTCATGCGCTTCTACGAGCTGAACTCGGGCCGGATCACCCTCGACGGCATCGACATCACCGCGATGCGCCGCGACGACCTGCGCTCGCACATCGGCATGGTGCTCCAGGACACCTGGCTGTTCGGCGGCACCATCCGCGAGAACATCGCCTACGGCAACCCCCGGGCCACCGAGGAGCAGATCCTCGCCGCCGCGCGGGCCACCTTCGTCGACCGTTTCGTGCGCACCCTGCCGGACGGCTACGACACGGTGATCGACGAGGAGGGGAGCAATGTCAGCGCCGGCGAGAAGCAGCTGCTGACCATCGCCCGCGCCTTCCTCGCCGACCCGTCGCTGCTCATCCTCGACGAGGCCACCAGCTCGGTCGACACCCGCACCGAGGTCCTGGTGCAGCACGCCATGGCCGCGCTGCGCTCGGACCGCACCAGCTTCGTCATCGCCCACCGGCTGTCGACCATCCGCGACGCCGACCTCATCCTGGTGATGGAGGAGGGAAGCATCGTCGAGCACGGCACCCACGACGAGCTGCTCGCCACCCGCGGCGCCTACCACCGCCTGTACTCGGCGCAGTTCAGCGGCGCGGTGATCGAGGACGACGAGACGACCGCGGAGGGGGTGCCCACGCCGGTCTCACCGTGATCCGTCCGGCTCGGTGGCGGATCGGCACCGCCGTGGGGATCGACGCCGCCACCGTCGCCACGCTGCGGGGCGTCCTGCGCAGGGTCACCACCTCCGGCCACCGCGGAGAACGCGACGCGCCGACCGGCTCTCGCGGGGATCAGAACCTGACGCGGGCCATGACCGGCAGGTGGTCGCTGCCGGTGGCGGGCAGGGTCCAGGTGCTGACGGGGATCATCGCGCGGGTCATGACATGGTCGATCCTGGCGACGGGGAGGGCGACGGGCCAGCTGAAGTCGAAGCCCTCCCGCGCCGGGGTCAGCCGTGTGGTGAGGGGGGCCAGGCCCCGGTCGTCGAGGGTGCCGTTGAGATCGCCCAGCAGGATGACCCGCTCCAACCTCTCCGCGGCGAGGGCCGCGCCCAGCGCGACGGCGCTCTCGTCCCTCCGGCCGGAGCCGAAGCCCTCCGGCAGCCGGACGCGGAGCGAGGGAAGGTGGGCGACGTAGACGGCCACGTCGCCGTACGGAGTCCGCACCGTGGTCCGCAGCCCCCGGCTCCAGTCGCCCTCGATGCCCTTCGGCCTGATGTCCACCGGCCGGGAGTCCGTGAGGGGATAGGCGGACCAGAGCCCGACGGTGCCCACGACGGCGCGGTGGGGGTGGTCCGGCGCGAGGGCGGCCCCGTAGGCGGGCAGCGCCTCGGGGGTCACCTCCTCCAGCGCGACAAGATCCGCACCGGCCGCCGCCAGGGCCCGCGCGGTCCCGGCCGGATCGGGGTTGTCGTCCGCGACGTTGTGCTGGAGCACCGTCAATTGAGACACCGTCAATTGAGACACCGTCAATCGAGACACCGTCAATTGGGGCACCGCCGGGTCTGCCGCCCCCCGCCCGGCGGACGGCAGCCGGTCGCCGAAGAGAGCGGCCCAGACCGTCACCGGGAGCAGCAGGGCCACCGCCGCGAGGGCCGAACGCCGCAGCAGCGCCAGAACCGCCAGCGGGGGGACCGCCAGGCCGACCCAGGGCAGGAACGTCTCCAGCAGGCTGCCGAGGTTGCCCACGGCGTTCGGCACGGCGTCATGGAACACCAGCAGCCCGGCGACCAGCACGGCGAGCGACGCGAGAACCCGCCCGCGCGTCCACGGCGTCCCGGCCTTCCCGCCCTCGCCTCCGGAGAACGGCTGGCGCTCGGTGGACAACGGCCTCATCCTCCCTGACTCCGTTGACCTCAACCAAGGTTGAGGATGAAGACTGATCGCGACGTTCCCACTGACAAAGGAGATCATCATGATTCTGGTTACCGGGGCGACCGGCAAGGTCGGCGGTCAGGTCGTGGCCCGGCTCCTCGGCGCGGGCGCCACCGTGCGCGCGCTGGCCCGCGATCCCTCCTCCGCCAGGCTCCCGGAGGGCGCCGAGGTGGTACGCGGCGACCTGGCCGACCCCGGCGGCCTGGACGCCGCCCTGGACGGGGTCGACTCGGTGTTCCTCGTCTGGCCGACCCTCGCGGCCGACCACGCGGCGCCCGCGACCATCGAGAGGATCACCAAGTACGCCCGCCGCGTCGTCTACCTCTCCGCGCGCGGCACCTCCGACGCCCCCGACCAGGACCCGAACTCGATCCTCGGCTCGCATGCCCTCGTCGAGGGGCTGATCGAGCGGTCCGGAGCGGAGTGGACGTTCCTGCGGCCCGGCGGATTCGCCGCCAACACCCTGATGTGGGCCGACCAGATCCGCCGGACCGGCGTCGTCCGCTGGGTGCACGGCGCGGCCACCAGGACACTGATCCACGAGCGCGACATCGCCGCCGCGGGGGTGAGCGTGCTCACCGGCACCGGCCACGCCGGAGCGAGATACGTGCTGACCGGCCCGGAGGCGCTGACCCAGGTGGAGCAGGTGACCGCCATCGGCGAGGCGATCGGCCGGCCGACGCGCTGGGAGGAGATCGCACCGGAGATCGCGCTGCGCGAGCTGCTCGACCAGGGCTGGCCGCCCGCCGCGGCGGAGGGGATCATCGACGCGCACGCGCGGATGGTGGCCTCCCCGGAGACGACCACCTCCGTCGTGGCGGAACTCACCGGAGCACCGGCCACCCCGTTCCGCCGGTGGGCGGCCGACCACGCCGACGACTTCCGCTGACCTCGGAAGGCATCCGGAGAGGACGTGCCCGAGTCCGGCCGGGTAGGCGGGGTGGGTCAGTATGGGAGGGTGAGCGAGGATACGAGGGCGCTGGCGAAGCTGGTGGCCGCGGGCGGTGTCGTGGTGCTGAGCGGGGCCGGGATATCGACGGAGTCGGGGATTCCCGACTACCGGGGGCCGCGCGGCTCCCTGGTCCGGCACACCCCGATGACCTACCAGACGTTCACCGGCGACCCGGCCGCCAGACGGCGCTACTGGGCGCGGAGCTACCTCGGGTGGCGGGCGATGACCGGGGCGAGGCCGAACAGCGGCCACCACGCGGTCGCGCGGCTCCAGCGGCGCGGCCTGGTGGCCGGCATCGTGACCCAGAACGTGGACGGCCTGCACCAGGCGGGCGGCGCCGAGGCGGTCGTCGAGCTGCACGGCAGCCTGCATCAGGTGATCTGCCTGGACTGCGGTGATTCGAGCTCGCGTGAGGAACTGGATCATCGCCTGACGCTGGCGAACCCCCGGTTCGGTGCCCGAGCGGGCGCGATCAACCCGGACGGCGACGTGGAGCTGGCGGACGAGGAGGTCGACGGGTTCCAGCTGGTCGGCTGCCGGGCGTGTGACCGGGGGGTGCTCAAGCCCGACGTCGTCTTCTTCGGGGAGACCGTCCCGCCGGAGCGGGTCCGCGAGTGCTACGCCCTGGTGGAGCGAGCACGCCTGCTGCTGGTGCTCGGATCGTCGCTGACGGTGATGTCCGGCCGCCGGTTCGTGCTGCGCGCCGCGAAGCTCGGCATCCCCGTGGCGATCGTCAACCAGGGCCCGACCCGCGGCGACGGCTACGCGACGCTCGCCGTCGACGCCCCGCTGGGCACGGTCCTCCCGGAACTGGTCAGGCTCGTCGACGTACCGGCCTGCTGACGTACCCGCTTCCCCGCGGCACACGGAGGCGGCCTACAGATCCGACGGTCCCAGGAGGGCCCGTACCACGGCGGCGGTGTCGGCGAGATCCTCCAGCACCAGCTCCGCGCCGGCCTCCTTCAGAGCCTGGACGTCGCTGGAGCCGGTGGCGACGGCGACCACCCGCGCCCCGCCCTCAAGCCCGGCCAGGACATCGTTCGGCGTGTCCCCGACCAGCACCGTGTTCCGCACGGTGAAGGACTCCTCGTACTTCCGCGCGGCACGCCGCTGCGCCAGGCCCACCAGCACCGCGCGGTCCTCGTGGTCCATCCCGTAGGCACCCACCTCGAAGTCCACGAAACCCTCCAGCTCGAACGCCCTGAGCTTGCCGACCGCCAGCGGCTCCATGTTCCCGGTGAGCAGCGACTGGATCACGTCGGCCCGGCCCGCCAGCACGTCGAGCACCTCGCGCACCCCCGCCAGGACCCTGCCCCGCTGTGAGATCTCCGCCTCGTAGACGACGAACGCCTCGGCGAGGGCCGCGACGAAGGAACCCAGCAGTTCCTCCGACACCTCGACGTCGTGCATCCGGAGCGTCTCCGCCGTGATCGCCCAGTCGGTCCGCCCCGCCATGGCAGCGACCCGCCGCATCGGTTGCCCGGTCACCACCTGGAACGCCTCGGCGTAGATGTCCCTGCCGACCCCGTCGATGCTGACCAGCGTGTGATCGATATCCCACAGCACAAGTGTTCTAGGAGAGCCCATCATCCGAGCCTAGCGAAACGGACACCTCCCCCTCCGGGGGCCTCTCCCGCCGGAGACCCGCCGGAGACCCATCGGAAGCCGGTCAGCTCGCCATCCACCCGCCGTCGACCGGCAGCAGGGCGCCGTTCACGTACGACGCGGCGTCGGAGAGCAGGAACGCGACCGCGGTGGCGATCTCCTCCGGCTCCCCCGGCCTGCCCGCCGGGACGCGTGACATCAGCCAGGCGGTCTGGTCGGGGTCGGTCAGCCGGTCGGCGGTCATCGGCGTCCGGATGATCCCGGGGGCGATGGCGTTCACCCGCGCGCCGACCGGAGCCAGCTCCACGGCGGCCGCCCGGGTCATGGCGGCGATCGCCCCCTTGGCCGCCACGTAGTGGATCTGACCGGCGACGGCGTGCGTGGCCACGACGGAGGCGATGTTCACCACCGCGCCGGTCCTCCCCTGCGCCGACCAGCGCCGCGCCATCCCCCGGATGCCGAGGAAGGTGCCGATGACGTGCACGTCGAGCATCTTCTGGAAGTCGGCCAGGTCCAGCTCGGTGATGCCGGACCGGCTGCGGATCCCGGCGCAGTTCACCAGGCCGTCCAGCGGACCGGCCGCGTCGAGCGCCGACTCCCAGGCGGCCTCGTCCCTCGTGTCGAGGGCCAGACCTCCCTCGGGAGCGTGCAGGTCGGCTGGGACGGCCGTCCAGCCGATGCCGTCCAGATGCCGGCAGACCGCCGCACCGATCCCCGACGCACCACCCGTCACCAGAATTCTCAATCGGGTCACTCCTCAGATCGTCGTGCCGCCGGCGGCCAGCAGCCGCCGGGTGCTTGCGAGCAGATGTCCGGCCCTGGACGCGGGATCCCATCGGGCGGCGAGCCGGTCGGACTGGACCTCGACGCTGAGCGGGACCTCGGGGTGCACCCTGGCCAGCAGCTCGGCCAGGGGCAGGTCCCCCTCCCCCGGGGCCAGGCGATCGTGTCTCGCCTCCCAGGACAGCGCCTGGAGTCCCTGCGGCGCGCGCGCCGGCGCGTCGCAGAGTTGCACGTAGCCGATCCGTCCCGCCGGGACTCCGGCGAGATCCTCGGGGAGCTCTCCGGCACGGTGCAGGTGCAGCGCGTCCACGAGCACGACGGCGTCGACCGCGCCGGTCAGCTCCAGCACCTCCAGCGCGGCGGCCAGCGTCGGCACGCCGGTGAACCGCATGAACTCCAGGGCGATCCGGACGGTGTGGTTCCTCGACGCCTCGTAGAGCCGGGACAGGTCGGATGCCGTGGCGGAGTCGTCCCGGTGCTCGCTCACGGTCAGCAGGAACCGTGCCCCGAGCGCGTCGGCCAGGTCGAGCAGCCGTCGCTGGTGGTCCGGGTCGCGATCCGGGCCCAGCCGCACCACTTCGAGGTCGAGCAGCCGGAGTCCGAGATCGTCCGCCTGGCGGCGTAGCCGCTCCGCTTCGGCGAGGCCGACGGAGCCCGGGTCGAGGCGCAGGCCGGCCGCGTCGTAGCCGGCCGCGCTCGCCGCCTCAAGGATCCGCGCGGGAGCGGCGTCAAGCACGGTTCCTGCCGCGAGTGAGATCACCGTCGTGCCACCCTTCGGCCGGGGAGCCGCGGACCCGCAGCCTGCCGACCACTAGTCGCTAGAAGCATTACCACGTAACTGCCCGGAGGGTCGGCACGGCGCTCACCTGACCCCGAGCGCGCCGAGCATCTCCAGCACGACGCCGTGCGTCGGCACCGGGACGCCCTGCTCACGGCCGATTCGATGGACGGCGCCGGCCATGCTCGACAGCTCGGTCCTGCGGCCGTTCATGACGTCGGCGCACATGGACGTGTAGTGCTCGCCGGTGCCCTCGAACACCTGGCTCGCGTGGGCCCAGGCGCGCTCCGGGTCCAGCCGCACCTGCTGCGTGAGCGCGACCGCCACCACCTCGTCGAACATCCGCCGCACCAGGGACCTGCCCTCGTCGCTGGCCCACACCTGGCCCACGGTCAGCCGCAGGACCGAGCTGACCGGGCTCATGACGGCCAGGGCGAGCTTGCGCCAGATCTCCTCGCCCACCTGCGGGAGGTACGCCGAGGGAATGCCGGCGGCGCTCAGCGCGGCGACGACGCCGGCGGCGCGCGCGCCGCCGCGAGCCTCCCCCATCTCGCCCAGGTAGGTGAAGGACTCGCCCGCGGCGGTGGCCCCGGAGACGGAGATCCGGCCGGGGCCCTGCAGCGCGGCACCGACGGTCGTGGTGCCGACCAGCGAGCGCTCGCCGCCGAAGACGGCGGCGAGCCGGGCCGCCAGCCCGAGCCCGTTCTGCAGGCTGACCGCGACCCCGCCCGGCGTGAGCGCGGGCGCTACGGAACGCGCCGCCGCCGAGAGGTCGTACGCCTTCGTCAGGATGACGACCACGTCCAGCGATCCGGGGGGCAGGTCCTCGGCGTGCGGGCTGACGTCGAGGGCGACGGTCCACGGCCGCCCGTCGGGCGGCAGCACGGTGAGACCCCGTGCCGCGACCGCCCGTACATGCTCACTGCCACGGCCGATGAGGACGACGTCGTGGCCGGACCTGGCGAGAAGTGCCGCGAAGGCGGACCCCATGCCTCCGGCCCCGAGGATCCCGATGCGTCCCGCCTTCATCAGTCCTCCATCTGGACGTCGCGCCGCCGCCGTCGCCTCGGCCCGGGGCGCCCGCGGGTACGGACAGTGACTCGAACCAAGCGTCACTAGAACCCTAGCGCCGGAATAGTCGCACGGCTAGCCTTCCTCGGACAGGCGGTGCCGCCGTCCGAGCGGCAGCCGAATCGGAGGATCACATGACTCTCACCGCGAACGTGAGTGCCGCTCCCTCCCACCGCGTGAGCGAGAGCGACCCCCGCTTCCAGATCTCAGCCGCCCGGCGGATCCTGCACCGAGAGGGTCTCGACAGCCAGGTCGGGGGCCACGTAAGCCTCAGGGTGCCCGGCGAGGACGCGTTCCTCGTCACCCCGTTCCAGTACTTCGACGAGACGCTTCCCGAGCACGTGAGCAAGGTCGGATTCGACCTTGAGGTCATCGAGCCCGCCACGCTGCCCGCGTCGGTCGGGATCAACTTCCACGCGTCCATCTACCGGGCCCGCCCCGACGTGAACTGTGTCATCCACACCCACGCCAAGAACATGTCGGTGCTGAGCACGACGGACGAGCCCTACGGCGTGTACTACGACTACGCGGCGCTGCTGCTCGACGAGGTGGTGCCGTGGGTGGACGACCCGAACCTGGTGCCGTCCGAGGAGGGCGAGCTCATGGTCGCGGCGCTGGGCGGGCGCAAGGCCCTGCTCATGGGCCACCACGGATCGCTGCACGTCGGGGACACCCTTGAGCACGTGACCGTGGAGGCGCTGCTGATGGAGCTCTGCGCGGGCTACCAGCTGGCCGCGATGGCGGTCGGCGGCAGGCCGCTGGACCGCACGACCGCCGAGAGCTACCGCTCGGCGTACCTCAGGAGCAGCTTCCGCGAGCAGATGTGGGCGGCCAACTACCGGCGGCTGCGGCGCAGCGACCCCGATCTGTTCGCGGTCCTCGACCTGGGCTGACCCCGTCACAGCCACCCCCTGACGCGGGTCCCGCCGGCGCGCGGCCCGCGTCGGGAACGTTCCCGTACCAGGAGGAAGCAAGTGCACAGGCGGCAGTACCGGCGGGCGATCACGCTGCGGGACCTGCGGGAGGCGGCTCGGCGCCGGTTGCCGAGGATGGTGTTCGACTTCGTCGACGGCGGTGCCGAGGACGAGTTCACCGTCGGGGAGAACCGGCGCGCGTTCTCCGACATCACGTTCCGGCCGCGCGTGCTGGTCGACGTCGGCTCACGTCCCCAGGCGGTCACGGTGCTGGGCCGGCGGTTGGAGACGCCGGTCATACTCGGACCCACCGGGCTGGCCCGGATGGTGGGCCGCGCCGGCGAGGTCGCGGCGGCCGTCGCCGCCGAGCGGTCCGGCACGGTGTCGGTGGTCAGCTCGGGTTCCAGCGTGTCGTTCGAGGACGTGGCGCGCTCCGTCACCTCGCCGCAGTGGTTCCAGCTCTATCCCTGGGGAGACCGCGGCACGATCCAGGCGCTCATCTCGCGCGCCAGGGACTGCGGGTTCGGCGCCATGGTGGTGACCGTCGACGTCCCGGTCGTGGGAGCTCGGGAGAAGGACCTGCGCAACGGCCTGACCGTCCCGCCCCAGGTCAACCCGCGCACCGGCTGGGACGTGCTGAGCCATCCCCGCTGGCTGGCCGAGCTGCTCACCGGCCCCAAGGTCACCTTCGCGAACTTCACCGGGCTCATGCCGGAGCAGCGCAGCACCAGCGGTCTCGCCGCCGCGACCGCGGGCCTGCTGAACCCCGGCCACACCTGGGCGGACCTGGAGTGGATGATCGCCGCCTGGGGCGGCCCCGTGCTGCTCAAGGGCGTGATGACGAGCGAGGACGCCCGGCGGGCGGTGGAGGTGGGCTGCCAGGGCGTCGCGGTCTCCAACCACGGAGGCCGCCAGGCCGACTCGCTGCCCGCGGCGCTCGACGTGCTGCCGGAGATCGTGGCGGAGGTCGGCGACGAGGTGGACGTCGTCCTCGACGGCGGGGTGCGCCGGGGCGGCGACGTCGTCAAGGCACTGGCACTCGGGGCGCGGGCGTGCCTCGTCGGCCGCCCCTGGCTCTACGGCCTGGCCGCCGGCGGCCAGGCCGGTGTCGGCCGGGTCCTGGAGATCCTGCGTGAGGAGATCGACCGCACCCTCGCACTGATCGGACAGCCGGGTGTGGCGGGCCTGGACGAGTCGGCGATCCGCGTCCGGCCCGGGCACGGCCGGGCGCATCCCCCCGCTGACTAGCGAAGATCACTCTGGAGCGTTCGTCGTTAGACTCTTGACGACGTATCGACCGCTTCGTAGATTAACGGGACGTTACACACCCCGTACTCCCCATTCCCCCCACGGCTCCTTCGGAGGACCCGGATGGCTCGCAAGCCACACATGGTCACAGCGGCATTCTTGGTCGCCGCGCTCGCAACCGCCTGCGGAAACGTCTCAAGCGACACCGGCACCTCCGCCAGTTCGGTGGAGGCGCCCCCAGGGATCACCAAGGACGAGATCACACTAGGCGCTACCCTGCCACTTACGGGTACGGCGGCGATAGCCGGTCAGGGCCTCGAAGCCGGCATGCGGATCGCCGCCGACGAGATCAACGCCGCCGGGGGGATCAACGGCCGCAAGATCAAGCTGGTCCTGCTCGACGACGGGTTCACCGCGGACCGTGTCGTCACCAACGTGCGCCGGCTGGTCTCCCAGGAGAAGGTGTACGCGCTGGTCGCACCCTCCGGGTCCCAGGGCCTGCCCGGCACCTGGTCCTTCATCGCCGAGAACGGCACCCCGGTCTGGGGTCCGGTCTCTCCCGCGGACCCCAAGCAGCAGGAGGTCTACCTGCTGAGCGCGACGCGGGCGAGCCAGCAGCAGGTCGCGATCGACTACTTCGCCAAGCAGAAGTTCACGAAGCTGGCCGTCATCAAGCAGGACAACGACCTCGGCGTCTCCATGAAGCAGGCTCTCGACCTGCAGATGCCCAAGCACCCCGATGTGAAGATCGTGGCCGAGGAGGACGTGCAGCCCGGCTCGACCGACGTGAGCTCGGTGGTGAACAAGGTCATCGCCGCCAAGCCCGAGGCGGTGCTCCTCGCGACCGACAACAACCAGGTCGCCCTGATCCTGCAGCACCTGCGCCAGCGCAACGTCACCATCCCGGTCTTCGCCGACCAGGGCGGGGCCGGCACCGGTGGCACCAGCGCGGTGGGCCCCGCCGGCGCGGCGGCCGAGGGCTTCATCGGCGGCATGCAGGCCGATGTCGTCTCCACCGACAACCCGAGCGTGGAGCACTGGCGGTCCCTCGCCAAGCAGTACTCGGGCCAGCAGGGGGAGAGCGGGTTCTCGCTCCAGACGTACAGCTTCCTGAAGGCGTTCGCCGAGCTGGTCAAGCGGATGGGTGACGACGTCTCCTACGCCAACTTCAACAAGACGGCCGAGGGCCTGGCCGAGAACCCGATCTCGCTGGGCTCGATCCCGGACATCGCGTGCGGCAAGCTCCCCGAGGGCCACACGTGCGTGCAGCAGGCCGGTCTGGCGGAGTTCAAGGACGGCAAGTGGTCGGTCCTGCAGAAGTTCACCGCACCTGAATGAGCCGCGACCGACCGGCCGGGCACTCTCCCGGCCGGTCGGAGAGGCGAGAACGTACCGGACCGAAGCGGAGAGACATGTTGCAGACAGTGCTCAGCGGACTGGAGTCCGGGAGCTGGTTCGCGCTGCTGGGCCTGGCCATCGTGGTGGTGATGAAGGCGGCCGACGTCCCGAACTTCGCGATGGCGGAGATCGGGCTGGTGGCCACGTACGTGGGTACGGCGCTGAACGCCCTCGGCGGCTCGTTCTGGCCGGCCGTGGTGGTCACCCTCCTCGTCGGCACCCTGCTCGCGATCGTCATCGACCTGGCGCTGATGCGCAAGCTGGCGAAGTACGGCCACTTCCCGCTGCTCCTCATGACCATCGGCCTGTCCCTGGCGTTGAACGCCCTCATCGGGCTGATCTGGGGTCATGAGCCCCGCAGCTTCACGGCACCCTGGTCCGGCAAGTACGTCGAGATCGCCGGTCTCGTCGTCAGCTGGGCGCAGGTGGTCACCATCGTGGTCGGCGCCCTCGGAGCGATCGGCATCACCGCCTTCTTCCGCTCCCCGACGGGTGCCCAGATGCGGGCCGTGGCCGAGAACCGGGCGACCGCACGGCTGGTCGGGGTCAACGCCGGCCGCCTGTCCGCGATCGCCTGGGGTATGGGCGGCCTGATCGCGACCATGGCCGTCATGCTGCAGGCGCAGTCGACGCTGGTCTCGACCCACTCGGCGGCGTCGCTCATCCTCTACGGGTTCGTCGCGGCCACCATGGGCGGATTCGTCTCGCTGTTCGGCACCTTCGTCGGCGGCCTCGCGCTGGGCATCATCCAGCAACTGGTAGGCACCTACATCTCGACGTCGGCGCAGTTCGCCGTCGCGTTGCTGGCCGTGTTCCTGGTGCTCATGCTCCGCCCCGACGGGTTCACCAAGGGTCTGAGGTTGCGGGATGTCTGAGACGGGACAGGTCACAGCGACGACCACGTACACAAAGGATCCGAGCATGGGCATCGCCGGTGTCGAGGCGGCCGCCGGGCCGCAGGAGCACAAGGTCCGGTACACCAAGGCCGCGGTGGCGGTGGCGGCGCTGCTGCTGCTGTTCGCGGCACCCTTCGTCGTCAACAGCTACCTCCTCTTCGTACTGAACCTCACCCTCGTCTACGCGGTGGCCACCCTCGGCTTCAACCTGCTGGTGGGCTGGTCGGGCCAGATCGGCCTGGCGCATGCCGCGCTGTTCGCGATCGGCGCGTACGGCAGCGCGATCGCCATGGCGCAGGGGGTACCGTTCCTCGTCACGATTCCGCTCGTCGGGCTCCTGGCAGGCGGCCTGGCCGTGCTCATCGGGTTCCCGGCCATCCGGCTCACCGGCTTCTTCCTGGCCATCGCCACGCTGGCGCTGGGCATGGCGATCGTGGAGCTGTTCAAGAGCGCACGCTCGCTGACCGGCGGCGGAGGCGGTCTGAGCGTCCAGGTGTTCACGCTGCCGGGCATCACCGGCAGCGCCTCGACGTACTTCGTCACCCTCGCCGTCGCCGCGATCGGCTTCTTCCTGGTCCGCAGGTCGTTGATGGGGCGCTTCGGGCGTACCCTGCAGGCCGTCCGGCACCTGGGGCAGCTGTCCGGATCGCTCGGCGTCTCGGCACTGCGTTACCGGCTGATCGCCTTCGGCCTGTCCGGGTTCATCGCCGCCGTCGCGGGGTCGTTGTACGGCCAGTTGCAGACGTTCATCTTCCCCGCCATGTTCGAGATGAATCTCCTGGTGCCGATGCTCGTCATGGTGTTCGTCGGCGGAGCGGGCTCGCACTGGGGTCCGCTCATCGGCGCGGCGTTCGCGGTGGTGCTGATCGAGCTCTTCCAGGACCTGGGAGACCTGCAGGCCATCGCCTACGGGGCGGTCCTCATGATCGCCATCGCCGTCCTGCCCGGCGGCCTGGTCTCCCTGTTCGCCACATTCAGGGACTCACGGTCGATCGGGCGGTTTTTCGCACGAGGGACCGCGTCAGACCGGTCGGAGGTGAGTTGACGATGTCGATCGACACTTCAACGGGCTCGGCGATGCCGAACTCCGTTGCCGGTGAGGCGGTCGCCGAACTGGACGGGATCAGGATGTCGTTCGGGGGCAACGTCGTCCTCGACGATGTCAGGCTGCCGGTGCACCCCGGCTTCACCGGGCTGATCGGCCCCAACGGCGCCGGCAAGACGACCTGCCTCAACGTGATCTCGGGATACCTGCGCCCCGACCAGGGGGACGTGCGGATCGGAGGTCGGAGCGTCGTGGGCAGGTCCGCGCACCAGATCGCGAAGCTCGGCGTGTCCCGCACCTTCCAGACCCCCCGGCTGATCCCCGACCTGTCCGCCGTCGAGAACGTGATGGTGGGCGCCGGGCGTCATTTCCGCGGCGGGCACCTCGCCGAGCTGTTCGGTCTGCCGACCGCGCGGCATGACGAGAGGCGGCTGCGCGGCCTGGCCCGCGAGCTGCTGACGACGTTCGGGCTGGGAGAGCATCCGGAACGCGCGGCGAGCCAGTTCCCGATCGGCAGCCAGAAGATCATCGAGGTCGCGCGGGGCCTGCTGAACGAGCCGCGGCTGCTGCTGCTCGACGAGCCCGCGGCCGGTCTGGGCGCCGAGGACGTCGACCGGCTGGTCACCGGTCTGACCAGCTGGGCGACGGGTCGCGACGCGGCGGTCCTGATCATCGAGCACGACCTGGAACTGATCACCCGGCTCTGTCCGAACGTCGCCGTCCTGCACTTCGGGCGCATCATCCAGTCCGGTGCCCCGCGGGACGTGCTGCGCGACCCCGTCGTTGTCGAGGCCTACCTGGGAGCCGACTTTGCTACTGGAGATTGAGGACGCGCGCACCGGCTACGGGCGGCTGGAGGTCCTGCACGACGTCTCGCTGAAGGTGGCGGAGGGGGAGATCATCACCGTCCTCGGGCCCAACGGCACCGGCAAGACGACGCTGATGCGCCTGCTCTCGGGCGTACTGCCGCTCTGGTCCGGCCAGGTGCGCTTCGACGGTGCCGACCTGGGCAGGACGACGCCGGAGAAGCGCGCCGCGCTCGGCCTGTGCCAGCTGCCCGAAGGCCGGGGGATCTTCCAGACCCTGACCGTGGGCGAGAACCTCCACCTCGGAACGGCGAGCCGCAAGGCGTCCGCCGCGCAGATCCGGAGTGACCGTGACCGCGTCCTGGGCATCTTCCCCGAGCTCGCGGGACGGCTGGCGGCCTCGGCCTCCTCGCTCTCCGGCGGCCAGCAGCAGATGCTCGCCCTGGCCAGGGCGATGATGGGCCGGCCCCGGCTGCTGCTGATCGACGAGCTCTCGTTCGGCCTGGCGCCCAGGATCGTGCACGACCTGTTCGAGGTGGTGCGCGAACTGCGCGACGACGGTGTCACCTTCCTCATCGTCGAGCAGCAGGCGTCCGCGCTGCGGGTCTCCGACCGCACGTACGTCATGCGCAACGGTCGCAACGAGCTCGACCGGGCCTCCGACGAGCTGCTGGCCTCCAACGATCTGGTCGCCTCCTACCTGCGCTGACAAGGAGAGCCCGTGACCGCAGAGTCCCTCCACCTGATCCCGCTCCCCGAACGGTTGCGGTCGCTGGATCCACCGCCCGCCGAGCACGTCCTCGCCCTGGTCGAGGAGGAACACGCGCGGTGGCGGCAGCTGCACGACCGGCTGATCTCCCTCATCGCCGGTCTGCTGGACATAGCGGCCACCGGCCTCCCGCTGAACGACGTCATCGACACGCTCATCGGTGAGGCCACCGTCGGGCTCGACGAGCTGGTCGGCACCCGGATCGAGGCCGGTGAGGTGGCGGCGCTGCTGCGCGCGCACGGCTCGGTCGGCACGGTGGAGACGCGCGGCGACACGACCACGTTCCGCCACGCCTGCGGCAGCGGGCAGCGGTACTGGCGCGACAACCCCGGAACGGCGACGGTCGCCGAGGGCGAGGTGCCGGGAGTCCCCGAAGGGCGCCCGCGATACTGCGCCCGGTGCGTGCGCAGCATCGCGACCCATGGCGGGAGCGCCTGGACGGTGACGCCTCCCCCCGGTCCGGACGTGCCGTGTGTCTGGACGGTCTCGGCGGGTGCCGTCTCCGGCCCGAACGACGAGTCACCCTGACCCGCCCCGAGCGGGCCGCGCTCGCGTCGCGCGGCACCGGGATGTGGCCGGTGATCATCACGTGCGGCCTGGCCATCGGGCTCGGCGCCGGTCCCGGCTTCCTGTTCGGTTTCGTCGGTCCGGCGCTCCAGGACGAGCTGGGGATCAGCCGCACGGGCCTGGGGCTGCTCATCGGGCTGTTCTTCGGGTTCACCGGCCTGGCGTCGCTCCTCGCGGCTCGCGTCGGGGCGAGGTTCGGCGCCCGCCGCTGCGTGGCCCTGAACATGATCACTGTGGCGGTGGGCGGGACGGCCGCGGCGCTCGGGGGGAGCTATCCGGTCCTGGTGCTCGTGGCCGTGACGGGCGGCGTCGCGTACGCGTTCGGCAACGTGGGCACCAACCTGGCGGTCATGGCGGTCGCCCGCCCCGGCGCGGGTGGCTTCGCCCTGACCCTCAAGACGGCGGGCGTGCCGGTGATCGCGAGCCTGCTGGCCCTGGGCGGCGGGTGGGTCGACACCGTCGGATGGCGTGCGGTGGCATGGAGCCTGGCGGTCGCGGGCTGCCTGGCGGCGGCCGCCGCGCTGGTCATGCTGCCCCGCACCGGCGGATCCTCGGTCACCGCCCGGCCGGAGCCGCCCCTGCGGCCGGGTTTCCGGGCGCTGCCCCTCGCGGCCTTCCTGTTCATCTGCGGCTCCCAGCCGCTGCAGTCCTGGCTGGTCACGTACGTGCACGACGAGGTGGGGCTGCCGCTCACGCAGGCCGGGCCCCTGACGGCCGCCGGAACGGTGCTCGCCCTGGGGGGCATGCTCGGCGCGGCGCGGTGGGCCGACCGGCTGGGAGCCCGGCGGCGGGCGGTGTTCGTCGCGCTGATCTGTCTCTCCACCGCGGCGGGTGTCGTCGCACTGCTCGCCGGGGCCCGCTGGTGGCCGCCGCTCGTCGCGGCCGGAGCGGTGCTGGGACTGGCGGCGAATCTCGCGGGCTCGGGGCTGACCCACGCGGTCGTCGTCGACCGGGCCCCGGAGTCCGTGGGCCGGGCGTCCGGGGTCACCATGGCCGGCTACTACACGGGCGCGCTCGTCGCGCCGTGGGGCTTCGGTGCCGTGGCCGACGCCACCGACGGCTACGAGGCGTCCTGGGCGATGTGCGTGGTGCTGCTGCTGCTCGCGGCGGTCGCCTACTGGTGGACGCACCGGACACTGCCCGTGCGGTCCGGCTAGGGACAGGCGCCCCGACATCGACATCGACATCGGCGCGCCCGCCCACCTCACCCCAGACGCAGAAGCCTGGCGGCGTTGGCCGAAAGCTTCGGCACATCGACCAACCCGCCCGCCCACCTCACCCCAGACGCAAAAGCCTGGCAGCGTTGGCCGAAAGCTTCGGCACATCGACCAACCCGCCCGCCCACCTCACCCCAGACGCAAAAGCCTGGCAGCGTTGGCCGAAAGCTTCGGCACATCGACCAACCCGCCCGCCCACCTCACCCCAGACGCAGAAGCCTGGCGGCGTTGGTGGAGAGCTTCGGCATGAGGCCGCCCACCTCCTCCACCGCCCTGGCTCCCCCGGCGTCCCAACCGGCGAAGTTGGTGCCGAAGACCAGCCTGTCGGTGCCGGCCACCTCGACGAGGAGATCCAGTGAACGCTCGCTGTGCACATGCGTGTCGAGCCAGAGCCGGCGCAGGTACGGCTCGACACCGTTCTCCCGCAGGAAGTCCGGCACCCAGGCTCGCGGCACCTGCGCCGCCCGGGCGAACCGGCCTGCTACGTACGCCATCGTGCCGCCACCGTGCGAGACGCAGACATCCAGCCGAGGATGCCGATGGAGCACCCCGCCGAAGACGAGCGCGGCCACCGCGAGGGTCTCGTCGGCGGCGAATCCGAACAGCAGGTCGAGGTCGAACCTGCGCATCCGGGGATCGTCGGGGGGACCGCCGGCACCGATGGGGGTCGGGTGGACGAAGACCGGTACGTCCAGGCCCACCGCCGCCTCGTACAGGGCGTCCATCGCCGGATCGTCCAGCCGGCGCCCCGGGTCGGTGCCGATGTAGGCGGCCGACAGCCCCAGCTCCCGTACGGAACGTTCCAGCTCGGCGACCGCGGCTCCGATGTCCTGCATGGGGAGCTGTGCCGCGCCCAGCAGCCGGTCCGGGTGGGTGCGGACGAGCTCGGCCATGGCGTCGTTGTGGGCCCGGCAGTAGCCGGCCGCCGTCCGCGCGTCAAGGTCGTGGAAATAGGTCAGGGGGTTGGGAGAGAGCAGCTGCCGGTGGATGCCCGCCGCGTCCATGGCCTCGATCCGGACGCCGACGTCCATGAACGGGCTGCCCTCGTACCGGACACCGTGCAGCACGTAGTCGCCGACGCGGTAGAAAGGCCGGCCGTCGGGAGAGGTACCGAGCTCGGGACCGGCGGCGCCCGCGGCTCCCAGGGACATGGGGAGCACCGCGTGGGCGTGAACGTCGATCACGTCCGGGCCCGCCTCACGGGTGACTCTGTGCTGATCGGTCACGATGGCTCCTTTGACGGCCCGCGAGTAAGAAATCGCGGGGCGCGGTGTGGACGAACCTTCTGACGACAGCTTATAGTCGTTGGTGCTATAGCGACGTATTTTCCACGGACGAACCGCACGGAGCGGAAGCCCGTACGAGCCGGCGGGGATCCGCGGACGACGCGTCGTCCAGAACTCGAAGGAGCGCTAGATGAGCTTGGCGGTTGTCACTCGAAGCGCCCGACCCGGCGGCGCTCGCCGCCCCGCAGAGGAGCGCTAGATGAGCTTGGCCGTTGTCACCCGGAGAGCCCAGCCCGGCGGCGCTCGCCGCCCCGCGAAGGAGCGCTAGATGAGCTTGGCCGTTGTCACGGGGGCCGGGAGCGGCATCGGAGCGGTCATCGCCCGGCACGCCGCCAAGGCGGGTTACCGGGTCGCGCTCTGGGACGTCGACGAGGCGGCGGCGCGGGAGGTCGCGTCCGGCATCGGGGAGTCGGCCCAGGCCGGCAAGGTGGACGTCACGTCAGAATCGTCGGTCGCCGCCGCGTTCGCCGCACTCGACGAGGCGCCCGCGCTGGTGGTGAACAACGCCGGGCGGGTGCGGTTCGGCCCGTTGCGCACCCTGAGCCTGGACGACTGGGATGCCGTGCTCAAGGTCAACCTCACCGGAACGTTCCTGGTCTCCCGGCACGCGGCGGGGCTGATGGAACCGGCGGGAGGGGGCGCGATCGTGAACATCGCCTCGATCAACGGCATCGCCGCCGCGCCCAACGCCGGCGCCTACACCGCCACCAAGGCCGCCGTCATCCGGCTGACCGAGCAGATGTCGCTGGAATGGGGGCCGGCCGGGATCCGGGTGAACACCGTGGCTCCCGGGCTCATCCTCGCCGGCATGTCGGATGCCATCTACGCCGACGAGGAGGTCCGCGAGATGCGCCAGGCGCAGGTGCCGCTCGGCCGGCTCGGTACCGCCGAGCAGGTCGCGGACTGCGTGCTGTTCCTGGGGTCGGCCGGCGCGGCGTACATCACCGGGCAGACGGTCGCCGTCGACGGCGGTCTGACGAAGGCCGCCCTGCGGAACCTGGCCCGCCCGAAGACCGTCGACTCGGTGGGGGCCTGATGAAGGACATCGCGGGCACGTCGATCCTGGTGACCGGAGGGGGTTCCGGGATCGGCGCCGGGGTGGCGCGCACCCTGGTCGAGCGCGGGGCGCGGGTCACCGTCTCCGGCCGGCGCGAGCACCGGCTCAAAGAGGTGGCCGGCGAGCTGGGTCCCGCCTGCCTGGCGGTGGCGGGCGACGTCACCGTCGCGGCGGACCGCGAGCGGCTGCTGGCGGCCGCCCTGGAGCACGGCGGCGGCCTCGACACGCTGGTCAACGCCGCGGGCAACATGTACCGCGGAACGCTGGACGAGCTCGACGAGCGGCAGATGCTCGATCTCTACCACTCGAACGTCGTCGGCCCGACGCAGCTGTCGGGGCTCGCCCTGCCGGCCCTGCGCGAGAGCAGGGGGTCGATCGTCTTCTTCGGCTCCGTGCACACCCAGCGGGCCTTTCCCGGGGCCTCGCCCTACGCGGCCACCAAGGGCGCGCTGGAGACCCTTACCGGGGTGCTCGCGTCCGAGCTCGGGCCCCAGGGCGTCCGGGTCAACTGCGTCCGGCCCGGCGCGGTCTTCACCGAGATCAACGAGCGCGCGGGGCTGGGCACCGCCGAGGAGGCCCACGCGCGCCTGCGGGGACTCGCGGGAGCACACGCGCTCGGCCGGATCGGGACCGCCGAGGAGGTGGCCGAGGCGGTCGTCTACCTCGCCTGCGCCGAGTGGGTGACCGGCAGCATCCTCACCGTCGACGGCGGGCTGGCGCTCGGGGTCACGCAGGCCTGAGGAGGAGGGCGTCGGCATGGAGCACTTCCACTACGGCCTCGTCGTGGACGACATCGAGCGCGCCATGGCCGAATATGCTGCCGCCCTGGGCCTGACCTGGGCGGACGTCGCCACCCGCGCGGTACGCGTGGCCGGGGCCGACGGCGGCGAGCCGGTGGACGCGGTTCTGCTCGCCACCTACTCCCGCCAGGGTCCGCCGTACGTCGAGCTGATCCAGGACGTGCGCGGAGGGGTCTGGTCGGGCGCGTCCAGGCTCGATCACATCGGCTACTGGGTGCCCGACCTCGCGGAGGGGCTCGCCGGCCTTGAGGCCTCCGGGTTCACCGCGAGCGTCCAGGCGGTCGACGGCGACGGCCGCCCGACCCGCTTCGGCTACCGGCGCCCGCCCTCGGGTACCGGGCCCTGGATCGAACTCGTCGATCTGGCCGTACGCCCCCAGTTGCTCGCCTGGATCGAGGGCGGCGGCTACGACGTCCGCTGAAGGCCCGGCAGCACCCGCTCCCCCGGCCGGTCGGTCCGCGCCGGCCGGGGGCCGGGTCGGGCTCGGGGACGAGTGCGCGGATCACGACACGGACGTCGGCCGTGCGCCGGCTCGGGCGCCCGCCGGTACAGCGGGCGGCCGCCGCCCGGGTGCCGGCCGGTGAACAGCCCGAGCCCGAACGTCGTACGACCGGCCCGACCCGCGCGCACTCTAGCCAATCCGCTCACCCCTCACCACAATAGACGTTAGCTACACCACTACGGAATTGGCGGAGGTTGTCCGGATGACATCCCAGGCGGCGATCGATCTCGGAACGGGCGACGCGGAGTCGGCCGCGGACGTGGTGGTGCTGGGCACCGGCCCCGCCGGCATGGCCGCGGTGGCCTCGGCGGCGGCCGAGGGGGTCGAGGTGGTGGCCGTCGAGGCCCTGGGGGAGATCGGCGGCAACTGCGTCTGGTCCACGGGGTACCTGGCGTTCGTCGGATCGGCCATGCAGGCGGACCAGGGCATCGAGGACGATGTGGAGACGTTCGTCCGTGACGCCGGACGGATGGTCGAGGCGGCCGCGGAGGAGTACGGCGTGACCTGGGACGAGGACCTTGTCCGCCTCTTCGCCCAGGAGAGCGCCGAGACCTGTCGCATCCTGACCGACCGGGGCGTGCGGTTCAGCCGGTTCATCCCTCGGCCGCGACAGCACTCGATCGACCGGATGGCCGCGGTGGTCGACCCGTGGATGTTCCAGCGGGCCTTCCAGCCCGACTTCGAACTTCCCAACGTGCGGACGTTCTTCCGGACGACGGCCCGGCGGCTGGTGACCGACGGCGAGGGCAGGGTGACCGGCGTGGTGGTGCGGCAGGCCGACGGGCGGACCGTCACGATCACCGCGCGCCGCGGGGTCGTCCTCGCCACCGGCGGCTACCAGGCCAATCCCCTGCTGCGGCAGCGGTTCCAGCCGAGGTTCCTCGCGGAGGGGCCGTACCTGGGCGTCGACACCTGCCGGGGCGACGGGCACCTGATGGGACAGGCGGTCGGCGGAGACCTGATCAACATGACCCATGTGCCGCCGCTGGTGATCGTGTCCTCCTCGCTGGTCGAGGACGCGATCGCGGTCAACAGCGAGGGCGTCAGGTTCGCGGACGAGGCGGGACCGTACGAGGAGCGCGTGGCCCACCTGCTGGCGCAGCCGGGCCGCCGCGGCTGGTACGTCTTCGACTCCGTCGTCGCCGAGGAGAAGGCCGCGCTCATCGAGCAGATGCCCCAGCCCGCCGTTTCGGCGCCGTCGCTGGAGGCCCTCGCCGGGGAGATCGGCGTCCCCGCCGACGCCCTCGACCGGACGGTGCGGGAGTGGAACGCCTTCCTCGACGGCGGCCGGAGCAGGGATCCGCTGACCGGACGGGTGGTGATGCCTCCGGGGCGCCGGACGGCGAGCACGCCGCCGTTCACCGCGGTACCGATGGTGATCGGGGTGAACTTCGTCTCCGGCGGGTTCCGCGTCACCCAGCGGTTGCAGGTGCTGGACGTCTTCGGCATGCCCATCGGCGGCCTGTTCGCGGCGGGCGACTGCCTCGGGGGCCTGAGCGCGACGGCCGACCTGGGCGGCACCCGCATCTCCGGCGGATTCACCCTGGGACGGCTCGCCGGCCGGGCCGCGGCCTCAGGCGTGGACGACACCGCCGGTCGCGGCGGCGTCCAGGGCGCCTTCCTGCCCAGCCGGCTCGGCGCGAGGATCGCGCTGGTACACCTCGGCGCGCACGAGTCCTGACATATCAGGAAAGCTGGTGGCCCGAGGCCCACAGGGCGGAGCGCTGGACGACGCGGCGGTGCTCGGGCACCTGGTAGGAGCGGCCGTCGTGCCCCAGCGCGTCGTAGACCACGCGGCCGGCCCCGACCTCGCGCGCCCAGAGCAGGGGATGGTCGGTGCCGCCGTGTGGCGAGCTCATCAGCCCGCGGACGTCCGGCGCGCTGTCGAGGAAGCCGTACACCTCGTCGACGACGTCGAAGTCGCCGATCCCGTCGACGATCGGATGACTCCCGGTGGCCACGGTGACGCGCACGGGACCGTCGAGCGGCGGGTGCGAGGACCGGTCCCAGCGCCAGACCCCGCCCAGCAGGTCACGCCAGCCGGGCCAGTCGTCGAAACAGATGCTGGCGCCGTGCATCGCGAGTATCCCGCCACCGTGCCGCACGTGGCCGGCCAGCGCCTCCCGCGCGGGCGGGCTCAGCGAGATCGACCAGTCGGCACGCAGGTGGGCGTAGCGCTCGACCCGCATCGTCCACCTGAGCATGTTGAACACCAGCAGCGCCGGCCGCCGCTCACCGGTCAGGCCACGGCATGCCCCTTCGACGTCCGTGGTCACGGCGGTCTCGAACCCCGCCTCGCCCAGCACCTCGGCCAGGATCGCGGAACTCGTCGGGAAGTCATGAGCCACGCCCCCGGAGATGATCAGTGCCGATCGCGCTGCCACCTCAGGCATTGACTTCTCCTTCTTGACGTGAGGAATCTAACGACTACATTCTGACCCAACGGGATCGTAGCTGGAAAGCCTCCCGCCCCACGACCCCGTCCAGACCGGTACCCGGAAGGGAGAGCCCATGTTCCGCCACGTGGTGCGGCACGAACCGTGACGGCGCGCGGCCCGGCGGTCATCGTCGGCGCGAGCCTGGCCGGCGCCACGGCCGCCCTGGCGCTGCGGCGCCACGGCTGGGACGAGCCCATCGTGCTGATCGGCGAGGAGGCGGCGCTCCCCTACGAGCGTCCCCAGTTGTCCAAGGCCTACCTGGCGGGGCAGCGCGAGGCGCGCCACCTGCTGGTCGCGCCGGAGCAGCGGTTCGCGGACAACGACATCGAGCTGGTGCTGGGGCACCCGGTGACGGAGCTGCACCCGGCCGAGCACCGGGTCACGGTCGGCGGACGCGAACGGCCGTACGGCGTCCTGGTGCTGTGCACCGGGGCGGCGGCCAGGCGCCCCGGCTTCCCCGGCGCCACGTTGCCCGGTGTGCACCTGCTGCGGACCCTCGCCGACGCCGACCGGCTGCGGGCCGAGGTCTCGCCGGGAACCCGGGTCGTGGTCGTGGGGACGGGACTGGTCGGTTCGGAGGTCGCCGCCACGCTGAACCGGCTCGGCGCCGACGTCGTCGCGGTCGACCCGTTTCCCACCCCCCTGTACCGGCTGGTGCCGGCCGCGGTCGGCGAGATGCTGGCCGGCCTGCACGGCGACCGCGGCGTGCGGCTGCGACCCGGCCGAACGGTACGCGAGATCGTGGGCGGTCGGCGGGTGGAGGCCGTCGTCCTGGACGACGGCGAGCGGCTGCCCGCCCAGGTGGTGGTGGCCGGCCTCGGCGCCGTGCCCAACGCCGGACTGGCCGTCTCGGCGGGCCTGGAGGTGGGCGTGGGCATCCGCACCGACGAGTTCGGCCGCACCGGTGCCGCCGACGTGTACGCCGCGGGCGACGTGGTGGAGCAGTTCGTCCCGCACCGGGGGCGCCATGAGCGGGTGGAGCACTGGAAGTACGCGATCCAGCAGGCCGGAGCCGTCGCGGCGACCATCGCGGGCACCCCGACCCCGCTGGACGAGTCGCCGTGGTTCTGGACCGACCAGTACGACGTCCACCTGGAGGTCGCGGGATGGCCGGACGCGGGCGCGCCGACGGTCGTGGACGGCGCCGTCGGACGTGCGGGAGAGCCGGGCGAGTTCCTGGCCAGGACCGTGACGGCCGGGCGGGTGCGGGCGGTGACCGGCGTCGGGAGAGGCCGTGAGCTGCGTGCCCTCGGCCGCCGGCTCGCGGGCGGGGTGTTCCACGAGGAGACCGACGAGATGAGGGGATCGGCATGGATCTCGGACTGAGCGGACGGCGGGCGGCGATCGGCGCCTCAAGCGGCGGGCTGGGCTTCGCGGCCGCGGCCGCCCTGGCGGCGGAGGGCGCGCGGGTCACGATCTGCGGCACCGACGCGGACCGGGCCCGCGCCGCGGCCGAGCGCATCGGATCGAACGCCTCGTGGGTGGTGGCCGACCTGTCCGACCCCGAGGGCGGCGAGCGGTTCGTGCGCGAGGCGCAGCGCGTGATGGGCGGCGTCGACATCCTGGTGACGAACGCGCCCGGCCCGCCGCCGGGCGACTTCGCCCATGCCAGGGCCGAGGACTATCCCCGCGCGCTGGACCTCAACCTGATGTCCGTGGTCCGGATGTGCCTCGCCGCGGTGCCCGCCATGCGCGAGAACGGCTGGGGGCGGGTCGTCGCGATCACCTCCATCACCGTCCGGCAGCCGATCGCCAACCTGATCCTGTCGACCACGGCGCGGGCCGGAGCCACCGGCTTCCTCAAGACCCTCGCCCGCGAGGTCGCCGCCGACGGGGTGACCGTGAACTCGGTGCAGCCCGGCCTGCACGCCACCGAGCGGGTCGGCGCCGTCTACGGCGGGAACCTGGACGCCGAGGTCGCCCAGATCCCGGCGAGGGCGCTCGGCGAGCCGCGAGACTTCGGCGCCGTCGTGGCCTTCCTCTGCTCGGAGCAGGCACGGTACGTCACCGGCACGGCGATCCCGGTGGACGGCGGGGTCCACCAGGGTCTCCAGTAGCAGACACCGACTGACAGCAGGAGCGACAATGACCGGCACGAACATCCTCGACGATTCGACCGTGACCCTGACGAGGTACCAGGAGCTCTGGGACGCCTTCCGGCAGCGCGAGCTGCGCCAGGGCCTGTACACCGCGGGCGGCGTGGTCATGCGGGACACCCTGCTCGATCTGCACGGGTCCGACCACCAGCTCCGCCGCCGCGTCGAGAACCGGCTCTTCCGCCGGGGCACCTTCAGGACCTGGGAGGCCGACCTCGTCCCCGAGATCATCGACGAGGCCTTCACCCCCGTCATCGCGCGGGGGGCCGCCGACCTGGTGCTGCTGGGCACCCGGACCGTGATGAACCTGACCGCCAAGGTCGCCGGCGTCGACCGGGTGACCGGCTCGGTGCGGGAGACCGACGCGCTGCAGGAGTTCGCGACCAAGTTCTCCGAGGGCGCGACGCTGATCCACACCACCCGCGATCCCGACGTGGTGCGGGCGGAGGTGTCCGAGGCGCTCGGCCGGTTCGACGAGATGTTCTTCACACCGTCGTACGAGCGGCGCACGGCCCTGCTCGCGGACCCGGCGGTCGCCGAGGAGGAGTACCCGAAGGACGTGCTGATGGCCCTGATCCGCAACCGCGAGGAGCTGCGGATCGACCGGGACGTCATGCTGCGCGAGGTCGCCTTCTACCTGCAGGCGGGATCGCACAGCACCGCGAACGCCTTCACCCACTCCGTCGACGAGATCCTGCGCTGGGCGGAGCGGCACCCGGACCGGGCGCACCGCCTCGACGACGACCTGTTCGTCCAGCGCTGCGTGCACGAGGTCCTGCGGCTGCATCCGGCGAGCCCCGAGGCCAGGCGCCAGGCCGTCACCGAGGTGACCCTGCGGGACGGGCGGTCGATCCCCGCCGGGACGTTCGTGCGGATGGACATCAAGGCCGCCAACGCCGATCCGGAGGTGTTCGGGGCGGACGCCGCGGCCTTCGACCCCGACCGGACGGTGCCCTCCGGGGTCCAGCCCTGGGGCCACACCTTCGGCGGCGGCATGCACGCCTGCATCGGCATGGAACTGGACGGCGGCACCGTGCCCAAGGAGGGCGAGGCGGAGCATGTCCTCGGCACGGTGCCGCTGATGGTGCGCGAGCTGCTCCGCCACGGCGTGCGGCTCGATCCCGCCAACCCCCCGGTGAAGGAGTCGCACTCCAGCCGGGACCACTTCGGCAGCTACCCGGTCCTGTTCGGGCGGGAGGTGTCGTGACGAGGCGGGTCCGACCGGCGCGGACCGCCCCCGACTCCCGGTCACGAGCGGACGGACATTGGTCGTTATACGCCTTGACACTAGCCATGTCGCGGCGCAGGATCAGCAGTGGCCGGGACTGCCCGATTCCGGGCCGTCCCGGCCGTACCCCAGCGTGAGGAGAGTCGAATGTCGCAGATGATCGCCATCGAGGGCGGAACCGTCATCGACGGGACCGGGGCTCCCGCGCGCGCCGGCGAGACCGTGCTGATCCACGAGGGCAGGATCGCGGCGGTCGGCGCCTCCGCCGACGAGATCGTGGCGCGCACGCCCGACGCGCTGCGGATCGACGCCTCCGGCAAGACCGTCATGCCGGGCCTGATCGACGCGCACACCCACCTGTCCTTCGGCGAGCCGACCGGCAACGACGAGCTGTTCTTCCACCGCACCGAGGCGTACAGCTCCATGCTGTCCGCGCACAACTCGGGCAAGGTCCTGCGGGCCGGCGTCACCAGCGTCATGGACGCCGACTGCCTGTGGAACATCGGGGTCGAGCTCCGGGACGCGATCGAGGCGGGGATCGTGGAGGGCCCGCGGATGCGGGCGGGCGGCAACGCGCTGATGACGATGCTCGGCGGCACCGCCGGTCGGCTGATCAGGGACGAGGGCACGACGGGCTACGCGACGGTGGTCCACAATCTCGACGGGATCACCCGCGAGGTGCGGCGTCAGGTGAAGCACGGCGTCGACTGGATCAAGATCATGGTCACCGGGCTCATCCCCTCGGTGAAGGGCCCGGAAGTCAAGGTCTGGTCCCAGCGCGAGATCAGGGCGGTCGTCGAGGCGGCCCACGAGCTGAACACGCCGGTGGTCGGGCACTGCCGCAACTCGATCAGCACGAAGGAGTCCGCCGAGGCCGGCGTCGACATGATCTACCACTCCAGCTACATGGACGACGCCGCGCTGGAGGCGGTGCTGGAGAACGGGACCACGCTCTGCCCGACGTTGACGCTGCTCGGCAACCTCGTCGACTACGGCGAGAAGGTGGGGACGGCCCCGGCGCTGCTCGACGTCTTCAAGGCCGAGCTGGAGGTGACCGGAGAGATGATCGGCAAGGCGCACCGGGCCGGGGTGCGGGTCATCACGGGATCGGAGACCGGCTTCGCGGTCACCCCCTGCGGGGAGTGGCACGCGCGCGAACTCGACATGCTCGTGCGCTACGCGGGCTTCTCCCCCATGGAGGCGATCGTGGCGGCCACCTCCAAGGCCGCGTGGGCGATGAAGATGGAGGGGCAGGTCGGGGCGCTCGTCGAGGGCTACGTCGCCGACGTGATCGTGGTCGACGGCGACCCGCTGAAGGACGTCACCGTGCTGGTCCGCGAGGGGGCGATCCACGAGGTGATCAAGGACGGCGTCCGCGTCGACCTGACCCGGCCGATCCCCGAGCGCCGTCCGCGGGCCGGGGAGAAGGTGGCCTTCCTCGCGGCGTGCCCGCTGACGCGGGCGTTCGCGTTCGAGGACACCGCCCTCGCGGCCTCGGGCGTCGAGCCGCTGACCGACGAGCAGATGCTGGACCTGTCCCGCGCATGAACGAAGATCCACAAGCTGTCCCGGCCGGAGGGCACGGAGCTGTAGTGTGGGGGCGCACCCGACTTCTCGACTGGCTGTTGCGACCAGGCTCACGGACCTCCGGTCGACGCCAGCGGCTAGGCCCCACGCGACAGCAGGAAAGGTCAGGCTCGCGATGAGTACCGAGGGCATCATCGAGCGTCTTCAGGAGCTCGGCATGTCAGGCTACGAGGCGAAGGCCTACATCGCTCTGGTGGCGGCCGGTGAGCCGCTGAACGGCTACGAGGTGGCCAAGCGGTCGGGCGTCCCGCGCAGCACGGTCTACGAGACCCTCGGCAAGCTGACCGCGACCGGCGTGACCTACGAGGTGCGGACCCCCGAGGACACGGTCAGTTATCTGCCGCTGCCCCCCAAGTCGCTGCTCGACCGGCTCAGCCGGCACTACGAGTCGACGCTCGGCTCGCTGCGCGAGTCGCTGCCCGGCATCGCGGCGCCCTCCCGGCTGCACCTGATCCACAACCTCACCGGGCGCGAGGCCCTGCTGGAGCGCGCGAGCGACGTCATCGTCAGCGCCCAGCGCGACCTCTTCCTGTCGGTGTGGCCCGAGGAGGTGGACCCGCTCGACGAGCTGGTGCGGGACGCGCAGGACCAGGGCGTCTCCGTGACGGTCATGTCGTTCGGCGAGGACACCAAACCGGTGCCGCACACGTACATCCACCGGCTCTCGCCGCCCGCCGTCGTACTGGAGAACCTGGGCTGCCGCCTGTTCGTCGCGGTGGGCGACCGGCAGGAGTGCGTCATCGGCGGCTTCCTCAACGGCGACGCCTGGGGCATCTACTCCGACAACCCGGCGGTGGTGATGGTCGCGGTGGAGTACGTCCGCCACGACATCGCGATCCAGCTGATGGCGGCGAACTTCCCCGAGCAGGACGTGCTGAGCTTCTGGAACAACGACCCGGACCTCACCAGGCTGCGGTCGGATCACGGTTTCGCCGCCACGGCGCTGCGGGCCGGGCGCACCGGCGCGAGCGGCGGCGGCGCGAACTCGGGCGCGCCGGTGCGCAAGCGCGCTCCCGGGCGCCAGGGCACCCGCCGGCGCTGAGCCTTTCGTACGATTCGGGCCCCGTGCGGAACACGCCTCTCCACGGGGCCCTGTCGTGTCCGCGCCGCGGCCGTGAGAACCCCGGAGCCGCGCCCGGAGCCGGGGGCCGCCCCGGTTGCCCGGACGGCGCCCCGCGGCAGGGGCGAGGCCCCGCGAACCCGCCCTAGTCGACCGCGACCTCGACCCCCTGCTCGAAGAGCCGGATGGCGCCGGAAGGGCAGTTCCTGGCGATCTCGACGAGGAGGTCACCGCTCAGTGTGCTCGCGCCGGTCGTGGGCTCGGCTATCTCGTCGTCGTCGAACCTGAACGCCGCCGGCGCGTCCGCGACGCACTTGCCCGAGCTGATGCAGACATCCTTGTCGACCCGTACCTGGTAACCCATCTGCTCCCTCACCTGATCCGTTGCGAAATCGACGCCGTCACCCCAGCAGGGCCGGATACGTCCCCCAGTACGGGCGCTGCGTCTGGGCGTCGCGCTGCGGGGGGTCGGCCGGGTCGCGGCGTACCCCCTGGTTGAACATGTACCGCACCGCGCCGGGCACCAGGCCGAAGAGGTGCTCCTCAGGCGCGGTGTCCGCCCTCGGGACCACCCCGGCCGCCAGGTCCTGTCCGATGCACACGTGGATACCCGCGGCGAACGACAGGCCGAAGGGGCCGACCCCGGCCGGCAGCTCGCGATACGGGTTGAACTCCGCGGCGTCGGGACCGAACACCTCGGGGTCGCGATTCACGGCGTGCAGGTCGATGACGACCTTGGAACCCTGGGGTATCTCCGTCCCGGACTTCAGCGACACGGGGGCCAGCGCCCATCGCATGCCGACGGGGCTCGACGGGTTGAGCCGGACGGTCTCGTGCACGCAGCGCTGCACGAACATCGGGTCACCCGTGACGCGCTCGGCGTCCTCGGGGTGGTCGGCCAGCCAGCCGAGGATGTGGTCGATGGACCGTACGAAGGCGGTGGCGCTGGTGTGCGCGCTGGCCAGCAGGAAGAAGGCGATCTCACGCCGCAGCGCGAAGGCGGGCAGGGCCAGCTCGTCGTTACTGCGCAGCAGCGTCGTGAGGATGTCCCTCGGCAGGTCGTTCTCGGTGATCTCTCCCGCCTCCAGCGCCGCCAGGGCCGTCTTCCTGCGGGCGACGGAGGGCTTGAGGAACTCCTCGTCCCATTCTTCGAGGGCCTGCTGGATCCTCGCGGCGAGGGCCGGCTTGTCCTCGGTGGAGTGCGCGAGCGTCGCCCCCTTGATGAACCACTGCATGTAGTCGTACAGCCGCCGGGTCTCCTCGGCGGTTCCCTCCGGCCGGTCGATCCCGGCGGTCAGCGCGGCGAGGTTGAGCATCAGCTCGTGACCGAGCTGCACCAGGTCGACGCCGCCCGCGGCCACGTACGGCGCCACGGTCACCTCGGTGACCTGGGGGAACAGGTCACGCTCGTAGTGGTCGAAGGTCTCGCGCCGGAAGATGCGGTTCTCCACCCGCCGCCGTTTCCGGTGCTCGTCGCCGTGCAGGTTGACCAGGACGTCACCCATGACCACCTCCCCCTCGTCGTAGAGCGCCTGTCGCAGATCCTTCTGGCGATAGACCTCCTTGGCCGCCTCGAAGCTACTGATCGTGAAGGTGGCGACGGTCGGATCTGTGGTGGTCATTGCGGGATGCCCTCCGGCTCGGTCCTGGCGTCCAGCATGTAGTCGGTAGAACACTCACGTCAAGGTTTCGGCGAGGTTAAGCAGCGATCATCGGTAACCACGTCACCGTATGGGATCAGCAGTGGTTATGTCTCTTGACACTACACGCGACCCTTTGCAGGATGGACCTTCTGGAGGGACGTGAGAACACCCGGCCCGACCTGCCGCTCGACCCGTACCCGGCAAAGGTGCGCGGTCGCCGGAGTCCGCGCCTTTTGGCATTTCATCGCCACGAAACGGTATTGCGGCGATCGTAGGCGTCGCGTCTCCGATCTTGCCGAAATCACGGAGAGTTATCGTCCGATACGAGGCATGACGGCAGGTCTGCAGGCTTGATCCCTCGGGTTGGGCGTCGGAGCTGCGCACCGCCTCTCACATCCGTTTGAACATTGGACCAAAAGATGCGTAAACCGCTTTTGGCGATCGCCACCACCATCGCCGGCCTCGGCCTGGTTGCCGCGACCGCTCTTCCCGCCCTGGCCGTGGACACCACCGTCACGTTCGCGATCACGAGCGCCGGTCTGACGATCAGCGCCCCGTCGACGGCGAACCTCGGCTCGGTGGCCTCCGGTGCCACCAGCATCTCGGGAGAGATCGGCCCGGTCACGGTGACCGACGATCGCGCCACCCTGAACGGCTCCTGGAGCGCGAGCGCCATCTCCACCGACTTCACCACCGGCGCAGGTACCGGGCCCGAGACCATCGGAAACATCAATGTCACCTATTCCCCCGGAGCGGCCACCGCCACGACGGGCCAGGGGACCTTCACACCCGGTCCCGGCGGCATCATCAACGTGCCGCGCGTCGCGTTCACCGGTACCGCGCTCACCGGTGACAACAGCGCCACCTGGAATCCCACGATCACCGTGACGATTCCGGCCGCGGCCGTCGGAGGAACATACTCCGGCACCGTCACCCACTCGGTCGGCTGAGCGGAGCCGACGACAATCGTGCGTCTGCCTACCATCGTTGTGGGGCTGCTGGTGGCCGGGATCCTCGCCCCGGCCGCCGGCACGCTCGACAGGCCCGCGCAGGCCTCGGCCCGATCATCGACGAGCGGCATCGGGATCCGCCTGCTCGAAGCGCCGGTCGCGGCCCGAGCCGACGCGCGGGCCTGGACCTACATCATCGATCACCTCGCCCCGGGTACCGTCATCCACCGGCGGGTCGAGGTGTTCAACACGACCGGCTCGCCCAAGCAGCTTTCGGTCTACACGGCCGCGGCACAGATCCGCGACCGGAAATTCCAGTTCGCCGCCGACCACACCGCCAATGAGCTGTCCACCTGGACCACCCTGGACCGGCATGAGGTGATCCTGGCCCCGCAGGGCCGCTCGCCGGTCACCGTGACCATCGCCGTACCGGATGACGCCGCCCCCGGAGAGCGCTACGCCATGATCTGGGCCGAGACGGCCAAGGCCGCGCCGCCCGGTGGCGGCGTCGCCCAGATCAACCGCGTCGGTATCCGGCTCTACCTGGACGTCGGCCACGGCAACCCGCCGGCGTCGGACTTCACCATCGACTCGCTGACGGCCCAGCGGTCGCCGGACGGCCGGCAGGCCGTCCTGGCGCAGGTGCACAACACCGGAGGTCGCGCTCTCGACCTGAGCGGCGACCTGAGACTGACCAGCAGCTCCGGAAGCCTGCACCACAGCGCGGGCCCGTTCAAGGTCCAATCGGGCACGACGCTCGCTCCCGGTGATGTCGGATCCGTCACCGCCACCCTCACCGAGCAGGTGCCCGACGGCCCGTGGCGTGCCCGTATGCGCCTGGAGAGCGGGCTGACGAAACGCACCGCCGAAGCGACCATCCGGTTCCCCGCCGCGGGGACCGCGCAGGCGGTCAAGGCGGAGATGGACACGGACCCCTACCCCGCGGTGGCGCTGGTCATCGGCGCCGTCCTCGCCGCACTCGCGGCGATCACGTTCCTGCTGATCCAGCGGAGACGCCGTTCCCGCCGGGAACCGAGCAACGCCTGAGATGTCGGCGGATCGGCCGGGAACGCCGGCCACACCGCAACCGGCGCCGCACCCGCCCTCCGCGCCGTCGCGGCCGTGACCGCCGCGACGACCGCGGCCCCGGCCGCCTGCTCCCCCGCGAGGTCGTGGTCAGCGCAGGAGCCGCAGCACCTCGGCGCCGAGCGGGACGCCGAGCTCGTCGCGCCGCTCGCGGTAGCGCTCGACACCGGCCAGCTTGACCCCCTCGTAGCCGCGTACCAGCTCCGCGGCCTCGGCGGCCCGCACCGCGCGGTCGTAGCCGCCCGCGTCGAGGGTCCGGGCCAGCTCGACGACCATGTCCCGGTAGTCGGCCGCCAGCGCGCGCTCAAGCCGGCGGACGTGCGCGAACCCGAACGGGTCCAGCGGGGTACCTCTCAGCACCCGCCCCCTGGCGAGCCCGCGCAGCACCGGCCGGAACCAGGGACCGAGCTTGAGCTTCCCGCTCATTCCCATCGACCGCAGCAGCGGCGGGTGCAGGTTGTAGGTGACCTTCGCGGCCCCGGGGACCTGCCCGGCGGCAGGGCCGGCGGTGGGGTCGGTGAGCAGGCGGGCCACCTCGTACTCGTCCTTGTAGGCCCACAGCCGGTGCGTGCCGCGGGCCACCGCCTCGCTGAAGGCCGTCGCCTCCCCCACGGCCCGCTCAGCGGTCCACGCGGTCTCGACGAGGTCGACGTAGCGCCGGGCCAGGTCCGCATTCGAGTGCGCCCGCAGCTGCACGGCCCGCAGGCCCGCCAGCCGGGCGGTCTCGCCCTCCATGGACCGGCCGGCCAGGAACTCGGAGCCGTCGGGAGCGGCGGGGCGCACCCGGTCGCCCGAGACGGCGCGGGCGAACGCGGCCGGGTCGGCGACGCTCACCCGGCCCCAGCGGAAGGCGGCGGTGTTGAGGTCGACCTTCACCCCGTTGAGCGCTATCGCCCGCTCGATGGCCCGCGCGGTGAGCGGCAGCGCACCGGCCTGGAACGCGGCCCCCACGACCAGCAGGTTCGCCACGTCCGTGGAGCCGAACAGCGCCTCGGCGGCGCCGAGCGCGTCCAGCTCGTGCAGCCTGGACGTCGAGTTCCGCAGGCGCGCGAGCATCGGCTCGGCGTCCGGGTAGGTGAGACCGGCGTCGTAGACCATCTCCCCGGTCGGTGTCCGGCTCGTCGAGGCGATCGCGACGGTGCGCTCGGGGCTCGCCAGGGCCAGGTGCCTGGCGTCGGTGCCCACGAGCAGGTCGAACGCCAGCACGGTGTCGGCGCCGGCGGTGCTGACCCGGTTGGCCGGCTCGCCGCCGTCGACCGAGATCCGCAGGTGCGACGTCACCGGGCCGGCCTTCTGCGACAGGCCGGTCTGGTCGAGGCCGGCGCTGCGCAGGCCGTCGTGCAGGGCGGCGGTGGCCAGCACCGCGTTGACCGTCACGATGCCCGTGCCGCCGATCCCGGCCAGGAACACGTCGTACGTCGGGCTCGCCACCGGGATGACCGGATCCGCCACCGAGGGGGGCTCGGGTCGCGACGTGGCCGCGGGCTTGCGGGAGGGGTCGACCCGCACCGTGACGAACGACGGGCAGTCCCCCTTCAGGCAGGTGTAGTCGGTGTTGCAGGAGGTCTGGTCGATCCTGGTCTTGCGGCCGAGCTCGGTCTCCACGGGCTGCACCGACAGGCAGTTGCTCTGCACCCCGCAGTCGCCGCACCCCTCGCAGACGCTCTCGTTGATGACGACCCGTTCGGTCCGCTCGGCGAGCCGGCCGCGCTTGCGGAGCCGCCTGGCCTCGGCCGCGCACTGCTGGTCGTAGATGAGCACGGTGACGCCCGGCACGTCGCGAAGGAGTCGCTGCGCCTCGTCGAGCCGGTCACGGTGCCAGACGAGCGTCCCCGGCGCGAACCGGGCCCGCCTGCCGTAGCCGCGGGGTGTCTCGGCGCAGACGATGATCCTGGCCACGCCCTCGGCGTGCAGCTTGCGGGTCAACGCCGGAACGCTCAGGGCACCCTGGGGGTCCTGCGCACCGGTCATCGCGACGACCTGGTTGTAGAGGATCTTGTAGGTGATGTTCACCCCGGCCGCCACGCACGCCTGCAGCGCCAGCTGGCCGGAGTGGAAGAAGGTGCCGTCGCCGACGTTCTGGAAGATGTGCGGCACGTCGGTGAACTGCGACTGTCCCAGCCACTGCGTCCCCTCGCCGCCCATCTGGGTCAGCGACGTGACCTGCGCGCTTTGGCGGTCGGCGATCGTCACCATGGTGTGGCACCCGATGCCGCCGGCCCCCAGGGACCCTTCGGGCAGCACGGTCGACCGGTTGTGCGGGCAGCCGCTGCAGAAGTACGGGGTGCGGCTCGCCACCGGTGTCAGGGTGAGTGCCATCCGGGGTTTCCTCGGCGGCGGGGCGAGCTCGACCCGGTCGGAGAGCAGCCCGCGCAGCGGCCCGGTCAGCCGGTCGGCGTTCAGCAGTCCCCCGGCGGGCACCAGCGGCCGACCGTCCGCGTCCCGCTTGCCCAGCACCGCCGGAGCGTCGGCCGAGCCGTACAGCAGGTCGCGCACCTGGCTCTCGACGAAGGAGGTCTTCTCCTCCACGACCAGGATCTGGCGGAGCCCGCGCGCGAACCGCCGCAGGGTGCCGGCCCCGAGCGGGTAGGGCATCCCGATCCGCATCAGCCGGATCCCGGCCCGCTCAAGGTCCCGCTGGTCGAGGCCCAGGTCGAGCAGGGCCTGGCGCACCGCGTCGTACGTCGCGCCGGGCGCCGCGATCCCGAGCCAGGCGTCGGCGGGGTCGACCTCGACGACGTCCAGCGGGTTGGCGGCTCCGAACGCCTCGACCATCGCCCACCGGGGACCGAACAGGTCGGCCTCGGCGAGCAGGCTGTCGGTCGGGGAGAGCAGGGTGCGCTGCCGGTAGGTCCACGGCCGCCCCTCCCACTCGATCCCGGGAACCTCTATGTGCATGTCGGCGAAGTCGCGGTCGACCGTGAAGAGCCCGTCGGCCACCGCGGTGACCACCTTGACGCCGACCCAGCAGCCGGACGCCCGGGACAGGGCGATGCCGTACAGCCCGAGGGCGACCATCTCCTCGGCGTCGCGCGGGTACAGCACGGGCAGCCCCATCGCGGCCAGCGCTCGCTCGCTGACGCACGGCAGCGTGGACGACGACGAGCCGGGGTCGTCACCGGCGAGGGCCAGCACCCCGCCGCGCGGGTCGACGCCGTACGTGGACGCGTGCCGGATCGCGTCGCCCGACCTGTCGACGCCGGGCCCCTTGCCGTACCAGAGACCCACCACACCGTCGTGGGTCCGCCGCCCGCCGGGCAGGGCGGTCTGGCTGCCCCAGACGGCGGTGGCGCCGAGTTCCTCGTTGAGCCCGGGCAGCAGGCGCAGGTCGTCGGACCTCAGACCGGCGAGCGTCTTGTCGAGACCGGCCAGCGGGCTGCCCTGGTATCCCGACACGAACGTGGCGGTGCGCAGACCGGCCCGCTCGTCGCGCGCGCGCTGCTCGGCGACCAACCGGCCGACGGCCTGGACTCCCGTCAGCAGCACCGGGCCGGAACCCGGCCGGTAGCGATCGGCGAGGTCGATACGGGCACCCGCCCCGGCCACGGGCTCGGCGGTCTGGGTCATGTGTGCCTCCTTCACCGAAACTGACGCATATGTCGGTAAATCTGGAGTTAGAGTGGCTGGTACGTCAAGGTTCTGCAGGAATATTGAGCGTCCTGCTCAGTTGACCCCCACGGCAAACGACGACAGGTGCGCACAGTGACCAGCATTGACCGGCTCGACGCGGAACTTCTGACCGCCCTTTCCGAGGACCCCCGGGCCGGGACCAGCGAGCTCGCGGCCCGGCTGGGGGTCGCGCGGAACACGGTTCAGGCGCGCTACCAGCGGCTCGTCGAGTCGGGGGTGCTGACGGGCTTCAGCGCCCGGGTCGACCTGGAACGCCTCGGCCTGCCGGTGACCGCGTTCCTGCACCTGCAGCTGACCCAGGGCACCCTGGGCGAGGTCACCGGCGCGCTCGGGCGGCTGAGCCGGGTCCTTGAGGTCTGCACCACCACCGGCACCAGCGACGTCATGGTCCGGGTGGCCTGCCGCAGCCACGCCGAACTGCAGTCGCTGATCCAGGAGGTCCTGACGATCCGCGGCGTCGTCCGGTCCACCACCGAGATCGCCCTGACGACCCCGGTGGAGTACCGCCTCGGCCCGCTGCTCGCGACCCTGACCAGCGACCGGGGCCGCGGCCGCAGCGGCGACCAGCGCCGCTGACCGGTCGCTCAGCAGGCCACGGTGACGCCCGGGCCCGAAGTCCACCGCGGGTCCCAGCGGGTTCGACCCCGCCCCCGAGCTCTGAGTGGCCGGACCGGTGAGGTGCCCCGAACCTTCCGGACAGCGGCCCCACCCAACCAGGCCCTACTAGTCGTCCTCGATCCCGGGCAGCACCGAGAAGGAGGCCAACCGGCGTAACGCGCGGCGTGTTCCACGGATATCGAGATCGCCGGTAGCGGTGACCTGGAGGCCGGTCCCATGGGCTCGTACCGCCAGGTTGTAGTCGGATTCGTCTAGCTCAACCCGGAATCTTCTCGCTTGACCTGTGTCATCGTCGATCCCCTGTATGACCACTTCCCCCCTCCCGAACTTTCCCTCTCGGAACAGGCGGACCACCAGGCCGATGACCGTGACGTCGGCCCTCGGTTGTTTCGTACGCAGGAAATCCGCCGCGTCCCCCAGGATCCTCTGCTGCCCCGGCGTGATCCTCAGACGCGTAGGCTCACGCGCTCCCGCGGCGAGCGGTGACTGTGAGAAACGAATCTGGTACGCGTCATGATCCGGCCCTCCCAGCGAGCTCAATGCCTCCAGTTCCGTGGCGTTGGCGGCGCCCTGGCCAGGTTGCCCGAAAGACGAAAGCGGCCTGTCCCCTTCAGCGACCTCTGCCGCGAGGCGTTGGGCTCTCTGTGCGGCGGCAAGCATCCTGCTCGTCACCTTACGGCCGAACGGTGGCGGCCGAACATCCAGCAATGACTCCTGACCGCCTGACGGCGCTGCCGCCACCTCCGGGTACGAGTCCTCCAGGGGAAGGGCCAGGGAGAGAATGAAGCTTCCCGGCTGCGTGGAAATTCGAGCCTGAGCGGCATAGGACTCCGCTCGTTGCGGGCGTCGAGGAGGAAGGACCAGGGAGTCGGCGTCCAAGGCGGCAGCCGATGCGATCACGTAGTTCCGCAGTGCGGATATGGCGGAATACGCGACGAGCAGAGGAGCCTCTCCGGCCGGAGCGTTCGGGGTCAACCGCACGGAGACATTGTCCGCACCGCCGAAGCTCATGTCCGCGGCGATCTCCTGTGGAAGGCGTTGTTCCACATGGGCCAGTACCCTCAACGCCTCGTTGATGCGATCCACATAATCACGGACTTCCTGGCTTACCGGAAGAACGACCCGTACATTCGTTTCGGCATCGGATGACCGGGGTCTCCACAGCGTGGTCCGGCCGTCGTCGTCGTCGAGGATCCAGCCGGCACCCCGCAGGTAGCCGACGAAGACGGGGAGCGCGGGAGCCTCAGCCCCTTCTCCGGGCACGATGCTCATGGTGTCTCCCACGCGTTCACATCCGGTACGGGGGTTGACCTGCGAACTCCATAGGTCCTCAACATCAGGCGGAGTCCGGGGTCATCCAGGGTGTGGACGACCGGAAGACGCACGACCTGGGTCTTGCCGTTCTCGGACTCCGGCATGCCCTCCAGCGAGACCCATGCTCCGTGCCCGAGCAGAAGTGTCCCGTCGGCGTGCAGGCGCACGTTCTCGCCGTCCTTCGACACACCGATGACAGCGAGTATCCGCCGGATCGCATGATCATCACGCCTCAACACGTCATAGGTCTCAGTGTCCAGGTCATAGCTGTAATCGCCATCGGGCAACCGACGGAGGTCGACCGTAGTTTTGACCTGAATGAGGACCGCCGGGTTGTATGTACCTTGCTCAACACCCCGATGGAAAAGTTGAACGTCCGCCTTCTGCAGGTCCAGGGTGGTGGGCCGCCCATGCAGGAAACCACAGCCTGCGGCAATCACCTCAATCCACGCCTCCCCGAAGTCACCTTGCAGTGCGTTCTGCTCGTGCCCTCGCACAGGGGCCACCTTGCCTCATTCTTTTCAACAACGCGGTAAGCCTCCTTGGAGGGTACAGACGAGCCGATCTCCGCCGCCCGGCCATCAATGACTTTTCCATAACACGCCTGACGCCTTCCCGGGATTCCTTTCCCTATCCCACCCCTCCAATCAACACAAAAAGCGATAAACAACTATAAAAAGTCATTCAGTGTTGCATTTGGATACCCAGTTTGAAAACCGCCTCGGAAGGTTTCGGGGAGACCGTCCCCGCGAGGCGCGTACACGAGCGCTGCTCCCTTGTCGTTCGGTGTGACCGAAGCGCCCACGATCTGCTCCGCTGCTCGACGGTGCGGCGCGTCGGCCACCTCTCCGTACATCCGTCCTGGTTTCCGCGAATGGTGCCGGTCGCACAGGGCGACAGCGAGCCGGGTTCAGCTCCGGCCGGCCTCCCGGGCCACCCGCTCCAGCCGGTTCCGGTACTCCTCCCACCACGACCGATCGCCCGGTGCCAGGTTGTCGTTGTCCTCCCGCACCCCGACGGCCCCGTCGATGAGCTCCCGGACGATGTCGGCGTGCCCGGCGTGCCGCTGGATCTCGGCGATCAGGTGGGCCAGGACCCGGTGCAGCGTCGGTTCGTTCTGTCCCTCGGCCCACCACGGCACGTGGCCGGTCTCGTCCAGCCCCAGCGCCTCGACGGTGGCGTCCGCGTGCTGCCACACCCGCCGGTACAGCCCGACGACGTACTCGCGGGACTCCTCGGCGGTGGCCCACATGTCGGCGTTGGGGACCTCGTCCGCGGGGTCCACGTCCTCCAGGCGGCCGGTGGGGCCGAACCAGGGCACCTTTTCCTCGAAGTGCCGCCCGAACACGTACCCCAGGTACGCCAACTCGACGCCGATCAGGTGTTTGACCAGCCCCAGCAAGTTGGTGCCGGTCTGCGTCATCGGGCGGCGGACGTCGTACTCCGAGAGCCCGTCGAGCTTCCACAGCAGCGCCTCACGGGCCTGCTGCAGATAACGGTGCAGATCGGCTTTCAGCTCTGTTTCGGTCATGTCGACCTGTCCTCCTTGGTCGGTGGTGGATGTCAGGGGCTCAGCAGGCCGACGGCGTTGCCGTCGGGGTCAGTGAACACGGCTATCCGCCCCATCCCGGGCACGCTCTGCGGTTCCAGCCTCCGGCCGCCACCGAGCCTCTCCGCCCGCTCAAGGGCGGTGTCCACGTCGTCGACCGGGAAATAGACGACGATCCCGGTGTAGGGGCTGTCCGGACCGGCCTGGCCGATCCCGCCCGCCGGCCGGCCGTCCTCCCCTCCCACCAGCGTGTAGGTCTCGTCCAGCACGTTCATCGGCCAGCCGAACATCTCCCGGTAGAAGTGTCGCGCTCGCTGCGCGTCGGGAGTGGAGATGTCGAACCAGCCGGGCACGGGATGGTGGGTCATGGGAATCCTCCTGGTGTTCTCGTCAGAGAGGAGACCGCCGCCGTGCGGCAGAATCATCGCCTGTGAGCGAAGTTTCTTCCGCACGGACCGAGGACCCCGACCTGGCCCGGGCACGCGACGGCGACGACGCCGCCTTCACCCGCCTGGTGGAGCCACTCCGCCGGGAACTGCACGCCCACTGCTACCGCATGCTCGGCTCCACCCACGACGCCGACGACGCCCTGCAGGACGCCCTGCTGCGGGCGTGGCGAGGGCTCGCGCGCTTCGAGGGCCGTAGCTCGCTGCGCTCGTGGCTCTACACCGTGGCCACCCACACCTGCCTGGACACCGCCGAGCGCCGCGGCAGGCGGGCGATGCCCGTCGACCTCGGCCCGGCCGGCGAGCACGCCATGGTCGGCGAGGCCCCGCTCACCGACGTCGCCTGGCTGGGTCCCTACCCCGACGCCGGCCTCGCCGAGGGGCCGGCCGCCCCGGACGCGCGCTACGAGCAGCGCGAAGCCGTCGAACTGGCCTTCGTCGCCGCCCTGCAGCATCTGCCGGGCAACCAGCGGGCGGCGCTGCTGCTCTTCGAGGTCCTCGGCTTCTCCGCCGCCGAGATCGCCACCACGATGGAAACCAGCGTCGCGTCGGTGAACAGTGCCCTGCAGCGGGCCCGCCGGATCGTCGCGGAGAAGGTCCCCTCCCGCAGCCAGCAGCGGACCCTGCGGAAGGTCGGCGACGCGCGCCTGCGGGAGATCGTCGCCGGGTACTCCTCCGCGTTGGAGAGCGGCGACGCCGACACCCTGGTCGCGCTGCTGACCGAGGACGTCACCTGGTCGATGCCGCCGCTGACGCACTGGTACCACGGCCTGGCGGCCGTCACCGACTTCGCCGTACGGGTCCCGCTGACCGGCTGTCCCGGCTGGCGGAACCTTCCGACCAGCGCGAACGGCCAGCCCACGGTCGCCTCCTACCTCCGGCACGACGACCTCGGCGGGTACCTCCCCTGGGCGCTCAACGTGCTGACCCTGCGCGGCGACCGGATCTGTGAGATCACCTCGTTCATCGGCCCCGACCACTTCGTCCCCTTCGGCCTGCCCGCCTCGCTGCCCCTCAGAGAGCGCGATACATGACGTGCAACCCGACGTAGCCCTTCGCCGGGTGCAGAAAACCCCCCGGCACCGTGCCCAGCACCTCGAAGCCGAGTGACTCGTACAGTCGCACCGCGTGCGCGTTGGTCTCCACGACCGCGTTGAACTGCATCGCGCGGAAACCCGCCGCCCGCGCCCACTCCAGCGTGTACGCGCAGAGCGCCCGGCCGACGCCCTGACCGGAATGCCGTGGATCGACCATGTAACTGGCGCTCGCGACATGCGAGCCGTTGCCCGCCTGGTTGTTGTTCATCTTCGCCGTGCCCAGGACCCTCCCCGCGTCGTCGACGGCGACGACCGTACGGTTCGGCGACGGCAGCAGCCACCAGTCGCGCCCGGCGTCCCGCCCGAGATCGGTCGGGTAGGTGAAGGTCTCACCGGCGGCGACGATCTCCTGGAAGAACGGCCAGATGGCGGGCCAGTCCTCAGCGGTGGCTTCTCTGATCACCATCCGCCCATGATGCCGGTGAAGACGACGAGTCCACCAATCCTTTTCGCCGCGGACCAGGCCCGGCGGCCTCCCCGGGCAGCGGGGCCGCCGGGCCTCGGCGTGTGCCCGTCGTGTCACCCACAGGCGGGCCGCCGCTACCGTGGTCGCACTGTCCGGAAGAACTCGCGGATGTCCGAGACCAGCAGGTCCGGGGCCTGGAGCGAGGCGAAGTGGCCGCCGCGGGGGTGCCGCGACCAGTGGGTGATCGTGTTCGACAGCTCCGCCAGCCCGCGGATCGCCCGGTCACCGGGGAAGTTCGCCACACCCGTCGGAACCGGTGCGGGCTCGGGACGTGGGCCCCACGACTCCGGTCCGGCCTCACGGTAGAGCCGGGCGGCCGATCCCGCGGTCGCGGTCAGCCAGAAGATCGTGACATTGGTCAGGATGACGTCGCGGTCGATCGGGGTCTGCTCGGTCCGGGCGGGGTCCCAGTCCACGAACCACTCCAGGTTCCACGCGAGCTGACCGGCCGGGGAGTCGTTGAGCGCGTACGCCAGGGTCTGCGGCCGGTTGGCCATCTGGGTGGCGTAGCCGGAGCGGCCGTACCACCACCTCTGGTTCTGCCCGGCCTGCTCCCGGTCCGCCTCGGAGAGCGCGCCCAGCTCGCTGGGATCGACCGCTGTCGCGGCGTTGGCCAGCGCGTTCACATGGACGCCGACGACGTGCTCCGGGTCCACCCGGCCGATCGCCGGGGAGACGATGCTGCCCCAGTCGCCGCCCTGAGTGCCGTAGCGGTGGTACCCCAGCCGTCGCATCAGCTCGGCCCAGGCCCGCGCGGTGCGGTCGACCCCCCAGCCGGTCTCCCGGGTCGGCCCGGAGAACGCGAAGCCCGGCAGCGAGGGAACGACGACGTGGAAGGCGTCCGCCGGGTCCCCGCCGTGTGACCGCGGGTCGGTCAGCGGCCCGAGGATGTCCAGGAAGTCGTACACCGTGCTCGGCCACCCGTGACTGATGATCAGTGGAGTGGCGTCCGGCTCGGGCGAGCGTACGTGCAGGAAGTGGATGTTCTGCCCGTCGATCTCCGTGGTGAACTGCGGGACCTTGTTGAGGCGGGCCTCGTGCTCCCGCCAGTCGTAGCCGGTGCGCCAGTACTCGACCAGCTCGACGAGGTGGCCCCTGTTCACCCCGTAGGACCAGCCGACGCCGGGCAGTTCGTCCGGCCAGCGGGTACGGACCAGCCGGTCCCGCAGGTCGTCGAGTTCTGCCTGCGGAATATCGATGCGGAAGGGCGTTTCTGTGCTCATGCCGCCAAGAATGCGCCGTGTGTAGGACAGCTCCGTTCCTACACAGCGGCGATAGTGGAGGAATGTTGGAAACACCCGCCCGGCTGCTGCGACTGCTGTCGTTGCTGCAGACGCACCGCGACTGGTCCGGCACGGAACTCGCCGAGCGGTTGGAGGTCACCACCAGGACGGTACGCCGCGATGTCGACAGGCTCCGTGAGCTGGGGTATTCGATCCACGCCTCGATGGGCCCGGCCGGCGGTTACCGGCTCGGAGCCGGCACCTCACTGCCCCCGCTGCTACTGGACGACGAGGAGGCGGTGGCGGTCACGGTCGGGCTGCACAGTGTGGCGGGGATCGAGGAGGCCTCGCTGCGCGCCCTGACCAAGGTCGAGCAGATGCTGCCGTCCCGGTTGCGACACCGGGTCACCGCGCTGAGAGGCGCGATGGTCGCGATGCCGTCCAGGAGCGGGCCGACCGTGCGGGCGGCGGTGCTCACCGCGATCTCGGCCGCGATCCGAGCCGCCGAGACGCTGCGTTTCGACTACGTCAGCCATCACGGGGCCGAGTCCCGCCGCGACGTCGAGCCACATCGCCTCGTCTGCTGGGGGCGGAAGTGGTACCTGGTCGGCTGGGACGTCGAACGGACCGACTGGCGCACCTTCCGGGTCGACCGGATGTCCCCGCGCACGCCCAACGGCCCCCGGTTCGCCCATCGTGAACCACCCGACGGTGACGTGACGGCCTACCTGTGCAGAACGATGGGCTTCGAGATGTGGCCGCTCCGCGCCCGGCTGCGGGTGCACGCCTCCGCGACGGACGTCGCCGGACGCGTCAGCGGACTCGTGACCCCCGTCGACGACCACACCTGCCTGCTGGAGATCGCCTCGGACTCGTTCGACCTCGTGGCGTTCACGGTGGGCGTGCTCGGCGTCGACTTCGAGGTCGAGTCACCGCCGGAACTCGCCCGGCACCTGCGCGAACTGTCCGTCCGCCTCGCAGGCGCGGCCGTCCGGAAGTGAGGGCGGATCGAGCCGGACACCCGCCGTCAGGAGCGGAATCTCTGCCTCAGCCGGAAGACGAGGTCGAAGTCGAGTCCCCTGTCGTCCCAGAACAGGCGGGCCGTGCAGGGGCGGTCGTCGAGCCTGCGGAGGGTGAACGTCAATCGGGCCTGGTCCGCGGGCATTCCCCTGGCGAGTTCCCTGAGCGGGACGTCGTCGAAGCGGGAACCGGTGACCGAGGTGGATCCGGCGCCCGCGAGCGCGAGCCCGACCGTCGCCCCCTCGCACTCCTCGACCGCGACGGCGCCCAGGAAACCGGTGACGGGCTGTTCGGTGAGACCTGGGGAGACCTTGAACGTGGTGGTGGCGACGGCGCCGGGCGGCAACTCCCAGACGAACGCCGCCCCGCAGCCCAGGGACCTCCAGCCCAGCGGGCAGCGCGGGTTGTCCAGCGGCGTCAGATGGCGTGGCCGGACCCCGGAGTGGTGGTCGAGGCCGGGCGCTTCCGGGATCACCAGCAGAATGAGCGGTGGGAACAGGAACGCCATGGCCAGCCCGGACAGACGCATCCAGAACCCCGGCGGCTCACCCGGGACGGCATCGGGTCGCCGCGTGTCCGGCCGGACGGGGGCGAGCCGATCCTGAAGCCGGGCGTGCCGAAACTGGTAGACCGTCCCGACCTGCCGGAGGACACCGCGCCGGTGCGCGTCGTCGATGAACCGGGGGAACCGTAGCGGGAGCCGTCCCGTCGCCGCCAGCCAGAGACGCGAGAGCAGGAACACCCCCCAGGGGGTGTTCACCACGGAGGCGATCATGAAGGCCGAGCCGAAGATGGCCGCGTAGAGTCCGACCGAACGCCCGTCCCCCGCCAGCCGAGAACGGCCATCGGCGGGGCCTGCACCGGGCGCTTGGTACTGGCCCAGCGAACCGGCAGTGGAGCCGGCCGGGACAGCGACCTGACCACGGCCCCGGCCGACCACTGGGCGTAGACGCTCTCGGCGAGATCGCGCGCCGCCGCGTCGAGCCCCTGGGCGCCCCGAGTCGCGCGCCACTGCACGACCGCCAGGCTCAGACTGATCAGGCCGATGAAGGCGCCGAGGACACTGGCGAACTGGTCCGCGCTTTCCAGGCCGAGCAAGAAGAAGAGCACGCCAAGTGCCAGGAGCGCCAGAACGCCGCCGATTCCCCTGCCCCACCACACTGAACCAACCTACGATCACGCCGGGCGCGATGTGAGGGAAATTTCGACCACCGATAGGGGGTGAATACCAAAAAAAGGCGATCTAAGGGTCTTTAAGAGCACCGCAAGGCATTTGTAAGTCCCCAGGCCTATCACTGGAGGACACCGACGCCGAGGAGTCCCCCCGATGAGCAGCCTCCTACAACTCTCCCGAGAACAGCGGCGACCCGTGCCCGACAGTCCCGTGTCACGCCCCCGGCAGGCCGCCGTCGTGGCCGGCACCCTCCTGCTGGGCCTGACCGGCATCGTCTCGGCGGCACAGCCGGCGGCCGCCGCGACAGCGCCGTTGAAAGGCGCCGGAACCTGCGCGAACATCGACCTCGTCTACCGGCCCCAGTCCGCGTTCCCCGCCACCAGCCGGGGACGCTTCGACTTCAGGGCGCAGGCGACCACCATCGAGACAGCGGTCCTGTGTCTCGTCAACGCCGAACGGACCGGCCTGAAACCGCTGAAGAGATACCTCTCGCTGGGCAAATCGGGGGCTGCGACGCTCGGCACCGCCGCGGCCAGGCACGCCGCGGACGCCGTCGGACTGCGCTGGTGGGGAAAGGTAGAGCCGGGCAAGAACTGCCGCCCCGTGCAGGGCAACCCCGGCCAGTGCGACCCGCACATCAACCCGCGGACCGGCTCGACCCCGCTGAGCCGCGCCCAGGCGGTGGGCTACGATCGCCGCTGCGCCCCGTTCTCCATCGGCGAGAACACCTACGCGGGGTGGGGAACCTCTTCCGTCACACCGCGGGCGGCCGTCACCTGGTGGATGAACAGCAAGCCGCACCGCGACACCATCCTCAACCCGGCCTACACCGAGCTGCACACCAAAGTGGCCTGGGGAAGCGCGGACCCGGCCGCCGGGTCCATCACCCCGGCCATCACCTACGTACAGATGTTCGGACGCTGCGGCTGACGCCGTCGCCCTTCATGCCGAGCCGCCCGGCAACGGACCTTGAGAGTCGGCGGCCAACAGCGGGGCCGAATCGCACGCTGTACCGAGCCTGAGAGCCGGGCGTCACAGCAGGTCGTATCGTGTCGTTCCGCGGCCACGAATCCAAGACGGCACTTCGCAGGCAGGAGAATTGTGAGCGATGACTGACGACCGTGTCCCCCCTCCCTTTCTCGGCGACGAGCGCACCATGCTGAACAACTGGCTCGACTGGCATCGTGAGACCCTGGCCGTCAAGTGCGCGGGGCTCTCGGAGGAGCGACTTCGCCAACGCTCCGCACCGCCGTCGACGCTGTCGCTGCTCGGCCTGGTCCGCCACATGGCACACGTGGAGCGCGCCTGGTTCCGCCACGTGCTGAACGACGAGGACGTCCCTCGCCTTTACCAGACCGACGACCCCGACGCCGAGTTCAACGACGTGGACACCGCCTCCGCCGAGGAGGCTTTCGCCACCTGGCGGGCCGAGATCGAGCACGCCCGCAGGCTCTCGGCCGAGGTGCCGCTGGACGCCGTCGGAAAGCGGCAGCGCCACGGGCAGGACTGCTCCCACCGCTGGATCCTCGTCCACATGATCGAGGAGTATGCCCGGCACAACGGCCACGCCGACCTGCTGCGCGAGCGGATCGACGGCGTCACCGGCGAATAACCCGATCCCCCGCCACGACCACGCAAAGGCTCCCGTCCGGACGACGACCACGAGATCACCCTGCGGCTCGACTCCGGGCAGGCCGGCCACCGCTACGCCGCGACCGCCACGGCACCGGGATCTCCACCGGCAGGGGGCCGGGGTTCAGGAGGCTGGAGCCGTCCGGCGCTCCGGAACTACCAGAACACCCAGGGACTCTCGCTGCCCCCGCCGAAGGCGGAGGTGCCGCTCCTGCGCCAGCGTTGCCGGACGTTGAGTTTCGCCCCCACGCGCTGAGCGGTGACGGTGAACGGGCCGCAGGTGGCGACCGCGCCGTCGGCGGCCGGTGACAGACCGGTGCAGATCATGGGCTGGGCCACGTTGCTGTCGGCGTCGGTGTTGTACAGCTGGACATGTACGTCCGAGCGCACATCGGCGGCGCCCCGGATACGGCCGAGGAGATGGAAGACGTCACCGACCAGGGCCATGCAGGGTGACATCTGCGTGCCGGTGCCGTCTCCGGTGGAGATCCACGACCTGCACCGCCACTGGGGTTGCGGCTGTTCGGAGGCGGGGGTGTCCGCCGGTCCCTCGTCTTCCGGGGTGACCTCCGTCTTCGGCCGGGTGGATTTCGGCGACGGTCTGGCGGTGGCCTCGTCCTTCTCGGCGGGCTCGGCGGCGGTGATCGGCGGGGTGCTGGATATCGGCTTGGGCTTGGGCTTGGGCTTGGGCTTGGGGAGCGGGGACTCCTTCGAGGAGGTGGCGTCGGCCTGCGGGGTCGGCGGTGTGTTCCGGGCCGTCGTCGGAGCCAGGGCGGCCGCGGCCGTGGCAGGCTCTGCCGACGGGGTGAGAGCGGCCTCGCCGGAGGAGTTCACCACCAGGGCCACCGCGGCTGAGGCGGCCAGCGCGGTCGTGACCGCCGCCGCGCCGATCAGGCGCCGCCTGGGCCGTGATCGTGACTCGGGCCGGGGACGAGGCGATGTGACGACCATGTCGGGGGCCACGTCGGGGGCCAGGGGTTCGCGGGTGATCGCGGGGTCGGCCGTCCGGCTGATCGGGGGAAGCGCGGGCAGGCCGGCCAGGGCCGGCACCAGGGCGTGTGCGGTCGCGGCCACGTGGTCGATGGAGGGCCGCCGCGCTGGATCTTTCGCGACACAGGTGGTGATCATCGACCAGACGGCATCGGGCATCCCGGCCAGTCTGCGTGGGGCCGAGATCGCGTGCTGGCGCAACACGGCCATCGGATGGTCGCCGACGAAGGGCGGGCGTCCGGCCAGCAACTCGTACAGCACCAGGCCTATCGCGTAGACGTCCACGGCGGGGGTGGCAGAGTGCCCATCGGCCACTTCGGGCGCCAGGTAGGAAGGAGTACCGAGGATCAAGCTGGTCTGGGTCAGGCTGGGGCCGTGCGCGAGACGCGCCACGCCGAAGTCGGTCAGCCGTGCCTGTCCGGCGGCATCGACCAGGACGTTCTCCGGTTTGACGTCACGGTGAACCACGCCGTGGGCATGAGCGTGCGTCAGCGCGTCGGCGATCTGGCCGACCAGGCGTACGGCCTCGGCGGGAGGTAGTGAGCCACGCTCACGCAGCAGCGCCCGTAGATCCTTGCCGTCGACGAGATCCATCACCAGGGCGAGCTGGTCGCCGCCCATGACGAAGTCGCGCATCGTGACAATGTGGGAATGGCGCAGCGCGCGCAGCACATTGCGCTCCTGCACGAACCGCAGCACCAAGCCGTCGTCGGCGCTGAGGTTCTTGTGCAGGACCTTCACCGCCACCGGCTCGCCGGTGACCACCGAACGGGCTCTCCACACCGTGCCCATTCCCCCGGTGCCGATCTCTCCCAGCAGCTCGTATCGGCCGGCGAGTAGCGCCTCGATACCGTCAGCCGTCACGCGTGCCCCCTATCGCCCCACCAGGCGAGCTATCAAATTAACGAATCACTCGAAAATAGGAAAAATGGCGATTTATTGCTGGATCACCCCGCAGTACCAGCTCACCGGACCGATCGATCCATTCATGATGAACGGCAGCCCAGGCGGCGGACAAGCTCCTGCACGAGGACGCACTCCGCCGAGTCAAGATCATAGAGTGTGAGGGCGCGTAAATGAACAGGAAGTTTCGCCTCCTGACCGCTCGGCCGCAGCATCCGTCCGGACGGCCGAACCCCGCGTCGATGCCGGTGCCGTCCCGCGCGCCCGCTGTCGTCGTGGAGACCTGCGGGTAGTCCGCGCTCTCCAAGTCCGGGGAGACGCCTGATTTCCGACTCGATGCGCCGCCTGTCGGCGGCGACGAGCTCCAGGCCGCACAGATCGGCGGCCCACGGGTCGGTGGACTCGCCGAGGAGCGTGGCCAGGTCGACGGATGGGCCGTCCCAGAAGGCACGCTCATCACCGTTGATGGGATACTGCACTCGAAACAGTCCATAACGCGAAAAGAGCACCATGTCATTCCAGGCTTACTTGGACAAAATCGAGGAGAAGACCGGACTAACGCCGCGGGAGTTCATCGCGTTGGCGAAGGAGCGCGGCTTCGACGACCCGGCCACCAAGGCGGGGACGATCGTCGAGTGGCTGAAGCAGGATTACGACCTCGGGCGTGGGCATGCGATGGCGTTGGTGCATGTGATCAAGAAGGGCCCGAAGATCGACGCGAAGCATGTCGGCAGCTCCGGTTCCCACCGCGACGAGTCCGACACTCTGTGGCTGGACGGAAAGGAGAGCCGGCCTCAGGCGGGCTGAAGCCGGGCTCCGGATCGAGGAACTCCTTTCGCGCATCGTGGAGACCTGTGGGCAGTCCGGTGCTCTTTCCGGCGCTCTTCAGCGAAGCCACTCCCGCAGTCCGGGGAGATGCCCGAGTTCCGAGCGCCGGAAAGGCGTGTCGGCCGATTCGGAGAGCTACGGGGCACCGGTGCCGCTGCCGCGGTCGTCGAGGACGAGGGCGGCCCGCCCGTTGACGGTGTAGCGGATGTGCGTGACCTCGGGGGTGTGGATCACCCTGGTGGGGGTGAGCTCGATCGCCTCCTTCTCGGCGAGATCGAGGTCGGCGTCGAGCAGGCGCATTCCCGTGCCGAGCACGGTCGGGACGATGTGCAGTTCCAGCTCGTCCAGCAGGCCGGCCTTGATCACCTGGCGCAGCAGGGTCCCCCCTCCGGCGATCGCCACGTTCTTGCCTCGCGCGGCGGCGCGTGCCTGCTCCACGGCGCTGGCGATGCCGTCGGTCACGTAGGTGAAGCTCGTCCCGCCCTGACGCACCAGGGGCTCGCGGGGACGGTGGGTCACGACGAACACCGGCGCGCGGAACGGCGGCTCGTCACCCCAGGGAACCTCACCGCCGTCCGCCATGTTCCGCCCCATGACGTAGGCCCCGGCGGCCTCGAACGACTCGGCGATGATGTCGGAGTTGACGTCCTGCTCGCCGCCCGCGAAGCCCTGCCGCTCGCGCCAGGCCATGGCGTCGATCACCCACCGGGTGACCCGGAAGAAGCCCGCGGCCTCCGCCGACTCCATCCAGTTCGCCGCCTCACCGCTGTGTCGCGGACCGGCGTAGTAGCCGTCGAGTGACACCGACATCTGTGCCGTCACCTTTGTCATGTCGCTTCGCTCCTGTTCCGGCGGCCCCCGGTGGGGCCCGCTCGGTAGAGAGTCGGAGCCGCGAACCGGATTTCTACCTGCCCGCACAGATTTCTTGACGCCGCCGGACGACTCGGCCTCACGACCGGCCGGTTCAACTCGTGCCAAGCGACGTCACCAACCTGCTTGGCAGTACAACCAGCCGCTCACAACCGGGTTGGCGGAGACTTCCGCTCCATGCGAGTTCCAGTCATCCTCCAACACAGCACGGTCGAATGCGGGGCGGCCTGCCTCGCGATGGTCCTCGGCGCGCACGGGCACCACACCGACGTGTCCGCCCTCGCCAGGGAGATGGGCATAGGCCGGGACGGCGTCAGCGCGCTCACCCTGGTACGCGTCGCGCGGGCACGCGGACTGACCACCCGCGCGTTCTCCCTGCCCGCGGCACAGGTGCCCACGCTCCCCCTGCCGGCCATCGCCCACTGGAAGACCCGGCACTTCGTGGTGGTCGAGCGGGTCGCCGAGGAGACGATCACGATCGTCGACCCGGCGGCCGGCCGGATCCGGCTCACCCGGGAGGAGTTCACCCGCGACTACAGCGGCGTGGCCTTCACCTTCGCCCCCGGCCCGGACTTTCAACGGGGACGCTTCGGTGCGCGGCGTTCCTGGTGGTCGCGCTACATCCGGTTCAGCGTGCTGAACCACCGGGGCATCCTGGCCACCCTGGTGCTGCTCAGCCTCTTCCTGCAGGCGCTCGGGCTCGTACTGCCCGCCGCCACCGAAAGCGTCGTGGACCGTGTGCTGGGACGCGGCGAGATCGACCTGCTGCTCCTGCTCGGCCTGGCCGCGGCCACGGCGGCGCTCGCCCATCTCGCGGCAGGAGGCCTGCGAGCCTGGGCGCTGGTCGTGCTGCGGGCCCGGGCCGACACCACTCTCCTCGACGATCTGGCCAGGCGGCTGCTCGCCCTGCCGTTCCGCTTCTTCGCCCACCGGGGTTCCGCCGACCTGGTCGCGCGGATCGCCGGGGCCGGGCTGCTCCGCGACATTCTCACCGGGCAGGTGTTGTCGGCGCTGCTCGACGCGCCCCTCGCCGTCTTCTACCTGATCGTGATCACCATACGGTCGCCCCTGCTCGGCGGGGTGCTCGCCATCATGGCGGCGGCCCAGTTCCTCGTGCTCCTCCTCACCCGGCAGCGGATCCGCGACCTGGTCCACCGCGAGCAGGAGGCGCGCAACGACGCCCAGGGACAACTCATCGAGTCCGTCAAGGGCATCGAGACGATCAAGTCGTCCGGCGCGGAGTCCCAGGTGCTGGACCGCTGGACGCGCCTGCTGAACATCCAGACCCAGCGAGCGCGGCGCAGCTCCTTCGCCCAGGGCATGCAGGACAACGTATTGGCCGCGCTGCGGTTCGCCGCCCCGCTGGCGCTGCTGTGGGCCGGCGCGTGGCAGGTGGTGGACGATCGGCTCACCCCGGGCGCGATGCTCGGCGTGCTGGCCCTCGCCGCCGCCGCCCTGGCGCCGATGACCTCGCTGACCGCCAGCCTGCGGGGCCTTCAGACCGCCCGCGCCCAGGCGGAACGGCTCGCCGACATCTGGGACACCGCTCCTGAGACCACCGGCGGAACCGAGCAGAGCCGGGCCGAGCCGATGGTCGCCGAGCCGAGGGGAGATGGGCCGAGCGGGGTCGAACTGAGCGGGGTCGGCTTCCGGTACGCGCCGGAGAGCCCATGGATCGTCCGCGAGATCGACCTGCACATCTCTCCCGGGCAGAAGGTCGCGCTGGTCGGCAGGTCCGGGTCCGGCAAGACCACCCTCGCACGGCTCCTGCTGGGACTGTTCCCACCGGTCGAGGGCGAGATCCGCTACGACGGAACCCCGGTGTCCAGCCTGGATCCGCGATGGCTGCGGCGCCGTTTCGGGGTGGTCACGCAGGAGCCCGCCCTGTTCACCGGCTCGATCGCGGACAACATCGCGCTGGGCGATCCCGGCGCGACGCTGTCCGAGGTGGAGGAGGCGGCCCGGCTGGCCTGCGTCCACGACGACATCGTCGCCATGCCCATGGGGTACCACACCCTGCTCACCGAGGGCGGGGGCCTGTCCGGCGGCCAGCGCCAGCGCGTCGCCCTGGCCAGGGCGATCCTGAGCCGGCCGGAGATCCTGCTGCTGGACGAGGCCACCAGCCATCTCGACACCGACACCGAGGCGGCGCTGAGCGCGAATCTCGGCACCCTGCCGCAGACGCGGATCGTGATCGCCCACCGGCTGAGCACGATCAGGGACGCCGATCTGATCCTGGTGCTCGACCGCGGCCGGATCGTCGAGCGCGGCGTGCACGAGACGCTGATCGGCGCGGGCGGCCTGTACGCGAGCCTCATCCGGGCGCAGCTCCCGGCGCACCACGGATGAGCCACCGCGAAGACCATGCCGCAAGTGCTCACAAGTCCCTTCAAGTAGCTCCCAAGTCAAGATCAGCAGCATTGGCCGCGAGATGGTTTTCTCACAATGAAAGGAGAAACGTTCCATGAACGCGACACCGCGTACCGAACTGGGTGACGTCACCCCGGCCGGCATGGAGCTGGACGAGAGCGCGCTGAGCAGCCTCAACGGCGGCTGGCGGCCCGTGATCGTCACGGGTGAGTACTTCGACCCGCCGGGCATCTGCTGCCCGGACGCGTAGCCGGTTGTCGCCGCCGTTCCCGTGTGGGGCGGCGGCGACGACCCACCTTCACCGGCGGGCCCCCGCCCCGTGCGCGGGCCCGCTCTGCGAGAAGAACCGTGTCACCCCCGCATGTCCTCGTCCTCACCCGCGACCACGACCCGCCCGCCGAGCACCATGCCGGCCACGACAGTGCCAAAGCGCGGCGCGCGTTCCAGGTGTTGACCGCCGCCCTGCCCCACAGCACCTCCAGGCCTTCGCCGATCTCGCCGTCGGCGAGCTATCAACCGTTCACCGGGGACAACGAGGGCTTAGCGCCAGTTTTCATTCCGATGTTCCTCAACCCCCAACCCCGTGCCACAAGCGCTCACAAGTCATTTCAAACGGCTCACAAGGAAGATAAGCAGAATTGGCCGCGAGATGGTTTTCTCACAACGGAAGGAGGAACGTTCCATGAACGCGACACCGCGTACCGAACTGGGTGACATCACCCCGGCCGGCATGGAGCTGGACGAGAGCGCGCTGAGCAGCCTCAGCGGCGGCCAGAAGATCGTGATCACCACGGCGGAGTACTTCGACCCGCCGGGCGTCTGCTACCCGGACTAACGGGCATTCGCTTGCGTAGCCGGCCGTCGCCGCCGTTCCCCGTGTGGGGCGGCGGCGACGGCCCACCTTCACCGGCGGCCCGCCGCCCCGCGCGCGGGCCCGCTCTGCAAGGAGAACCGTGTCACCCCCGCATGTCCTCGTCCTCACCCGCGACCACGACCCGCACGCCGACCACCTCAGGCAGCTGCTGGCCCGGCGCGGTGCTCGTACGACCGTCTTCGACAACCGCGACTACCTCGTACGGGCGCACGTCGAGCTGGCCTACACCGCGCACGGTCTGGCCCGGCGGCTGCTGCACACCGAATCCGGCACGCTCGACCTGGACTCGCTGACCGCGCTGTGGTGGCGGCGGCCCCAGCCGCCGGAGGCCCATCCGGAGATCACCGACCCCTCGGTGGCGGCCTACACCGCCCTGGAGAGCGTGAACCTGATCGGCGACCTGTGGGAGCACCTGCCGTGCCGGGTCGTGCCCGCGCGCGAGTCGGTGTTCCGGCGGGCCGGTCACAAGGCGTCGCAGCTCATGCTGGCCGCCGAGCTGGGGTTCGAGATCCCCGAGACGCTGATCGCGACCCAGCCGGACGCGCTGTGGGACTTCCACAACCGTCATGACGGGCAGATCGTCACCAAACCCATGGGCATGCCGTGGGTGGAGAACCTCGCCGCCGGTCACACGGTCATCCGCAAGTGCGAGCTCGTCTCGCCCCGCGATGTCGGTTACGCGGACGCGCTGCGGTTCTCCCCGGTCATCGTGCAGCAGTACGTGCCCAAGCGGCTGGAGCTGCGGGTCACCGTCGTCGGCCGGCAAGTGTTCGCGGCCGAGATCCACTCCCAGACCAGCAACCGGGCGAGAGTGGACTGGCGCTGGTACGACCTCGGGGTGACCCCGCATCACGTGCATCGGCTGCCGGACGAGATCGCCGATCGGTGCCTGGCGATGACCGAGCGGCTCGGCCTGGCCTACGGAGCCTTGGACCTGGTCCTGACCCCGGACGGCCGCTACGTGTTTCTGGAGATCAACCCCAACGGGCAGTGGCTGTGGATCGAGGAGCTGACCGGTCTGCCGATCAGCGAGGCGCTCTGCGACCTACTGCTGGAAGGAGCCTGACGTGTCCCCGATGGTGCCCTCCGAGCTTCTCGGCGACGCCCTGGAATGGCTGCGCGGGCTCGACGACGCCTCGCCCGAGTCCGCCCGCGACCGGCTGTCGGATCTACGCGCCCGCCACCCGCGAGTACCCATGCGGCTGCTGTGGCAGCGGGAGGCCGCCACCGACGAATACCACTACGACCTGCTGTTCCCCTCGACCGAGGGGACCGTCTCGCTGGCCTACGCCCCGAACCGGACGATCCCCTGGCCGCTGCGCGGCGGCCAGCGTTCCGGCGAGCAGCTCGTCGTACGCGTGAACGGCGTCGACATGACCATGGAACGGACCGTCACGACCCTGGACGTGCTGTTGGAGGACACCGGCCTGGCCCGGCAGCTGGTGAACGCCGCCCTGGTCGAGCAGGCCCTGGCCACCCGGCAGACGGATCTGTCCGACGAAAGGCTCCAGCAGGCCATGGACGCCTTCCGCCGGGCGCGAGGACTGCTGACCACAGAAGTGATGCGACGGTGGATGACCGAGCGCGGCCTGAGCCACGCCCGCCTCGAGGAGATCGTGACGAACGAGGCCGCGGTCGCGGACCTGCGCCGAGAGGTGGTCGAAGGGCGGGCCGAGGAGTTCTTCGCCGCCCACCGCGGGGAGTTCGACCGGCTGCGCGTGATCAGACTGCGGTACGCCGACCCCGAACGAGCCGACGCCGCCGCCGCGCTCCTGCGGGACGGCGACCCGGTCACGCTGGCGGCACAGGAGGTACTGGTCGGCCTGGCCACCTGCCGGATGGAGGCCAACAGCAGGGACGACCTGGTCGCGCTTTTCGGCGCACCGGCCGCCGACGCGCGGGAAGGCCAGGTGCTCGGACCCGCTCGACTGCCGGACGGCGGCCTCTGCGTGGCACGTGTACTGGCCGTCGAGCCCGCGGTGCTCGACGAGCTGACCCGCGAGTTCGTCGAAAGGCGGATCTTCGACGACTGGCTGGGGGAGCAACGGCGCGACGCCCACGTGGAGTGGTTCTGGGGCAGCCGGGCCCGCACCGACGAGCTCACCGCCGCCCTGCGCGGCTGACCGCGCCGAAGCTTCGGACGAAGAACACAGGGGCCGACATTCGAGGAATGTCGGCCCCTGTCGATCTCTGCCGGCTTCCTGTCGGCGCCTGCCGGATGGCAGGGGGAACAGTGTCCGGTTCGGCATGCGGGCCTCCGGCGGTCGTGGGTCGGTGCGCTCATACGCGCTTCCTACGCCCCTACCGGCTTGAGGCGGTGCTCACCCATGCTCGCCCGGCCTCGGCGGCGCGGGCACGGAAATCGCGTCCTTCCACCGGGCCGAACCGCGCCTTGTACTGGTGGAACAGCGTCCACAGCGCGGCCAGGGGTGAAGCTCGTCCCGCTGACACCGACATCTGTGCCGTCACCTTTGTCATATCGCTTCGCTCCCGTTCCGGCGGCCCCCCGATGGGGCCCGCTCAGGAGAGAGTCGGAGCCGCGGACCGGATTTCTACCTGCCCGCACGGATGTTTTTCCGCGACTCGGTTCACCTCACGCGGCGGGCGGCGCGGCTACCGCTCAGGCCGACTACCGGACGTGGTCGCGCAGCGGGCCGCGCGCTGCAGGAGAAACCGCTGCTCAGGCCGGCTGCCGGCCAGACGTGCGGCCTCCCGGTAGGCCGAGGCCGCGGCGGCGGTCTCCCCGGCCTGGTCGAGCAGGTGGGCGCGGACGGCCAGCAGTCGATGATGGCCGGCGAGCACCCCGGATTCCAGCTCGTCCAACAGCGCCAGTCCGGCGTGCGGTCCGTGCGCCATCGCCAGCGCGACCGCCCGGTTGAGGGTGGTGACGGGGTTGGGACTCAGGCGCTCCAGGATCTCGTACAGCGCCAGGATCTGCCGCCAGTCGGTGGCCTCGGCCGACGGCGCCTCGTCGTGTACCGCCGCGATGGCGGCCTGAACCTGGTACGGGCCGAGCGGGCGAGTCGCCAACGTACGGGTGATGATGCCGGTTCCCTCCGCGATGGTCGCGGTGTCCCAGCGGGACCGGTCCTGCTCCGCCAGCGGCACGAGCGCGCCGTCGGGGCCGGTACGCGCCGCGCCTCGCGCCTCGGTCAGCAGCATCAACGCCAGCAGGCCCGCCGTTCGCCCGGGCGGGGAAGCACTGCTCGCCGAACGATTTAAAGCGTGGTGGACACGCTGCTCGCGGAGGCCGTACGGCCTGAAAGTCCCCTAGAGAGAGGTGCAAACCAGTTCCCAAGGGGCACCGAGCGTGGCACGACAGGTGATCATATGAGGCTTTCCTGACTGGAGAAGACCTGTGCCGAGACCTCTTCCATCGGAAGCTCCATACCTATTTCAGGGACATCGCGATCCATCTCGATTCATGTCTGTCGGCGTCGCTTTGAAAGCATCGAATCACAACCGTCCTATTGATCTTGCCGAGATCATCCCAATGGAGGGCAAGCGCCGACACCTGTCTCGGTCCAGGCGGGTCGAACTCTACTCTGAAATTTTCTTAACACAAATTCATGTAAGATCAAAGCGTCACCCATGGTGGCCTCGGGGTAACCCGTGGCGACTTATCGCTGGTAAATGCTTACGCCTATCCGCTCCAGCGGCAAAAAACATCAGGCATACTTTCAGGAATGTTTCCCCATCTGCTGGACAAGCACCATGACTGCGGTCAACCATACTTGGCGATATTGGTGGTCCTGGATTACAGGAGGCACACGGATGGTAGTCACGGAATTGCGGACAGATAATCTGGCTCCAGAAGACCGCTTTTCCTGCTGGTTCGAGGTGGCATCGCAGACTCACATTCCTTCCTGGGTTCGCATCGACGGCGGAGTCGATTTCCAGGCTTCGGTGCGGGTGCTGAACCTCGGCGAGGCGCAGGTGTCGACGCTGACCCACCCGGCGCTGTGGTCGGAGCGGACCGCCAAGCTCGTCCGGCAGTGCGATCCGGAGTCGTACCAGCTCCATCTCATCGTCAGGGGCGGCGGCACGCTGGCGCAGGGCGGCCGGGAAGCCGTGTTCGATGCCGGGCAGTTCATTCTCGTCGACTCCTCTCACCCCTACCTGGGACGGCGATCGGCGCAGGACGGCAGGAGCGAGACCGTGGTCATCCAGTTCCCCCGGGCTTCGCTGGGCCTGCGCTCCAGCACCGTCGGCCGGCTCGCCACGGTGCCGTTCTCCGCCCGCGGCGGGATCGGCGCCGTACTGGCCGGCCACCTGTTCGAGCTGATGAGAAACGCCGAAGACTACACCGAGGCCGACACCACCGCCCTGGGCGGCATCACGCTGGACCTGATCGCGGCCGGCTGCGCCCACCAGCTCGACGCCACCGCCTGCCTGTCGCCCGAGGCGCGGCAGCGGGCCCTGCTGGCCCAGGTCCATCGTTTCATCCGCGACCGCCTCGGCGACCCGGCCCTGACCGCGGATCTCATCGCGGCCGCTCACCAGATCTCCACCCGGCACCTGTACAAGCTGTTCCAGGACCACGGCATGACCGTCGCGGCCTGGATCCGCCGGTGCCGTCTGGAGCAGTGCCGCCGCGACCTGGCCGATCCCGCCCTGGGCTCTCGTCCGATTCAGACCATCGCCACCCGCTGGGGCTTCATCGACGGCGCGCACTTCAGCAAGGTCTTTCGCGCCGCGTACGACACATCCCCCCGCGACTACCGGCACCTGACCCGGCACGACGACGCCGTGCGCAAATTGACAAGAACCGCGCAAGAAACGCCAACGACATCCTAACCGGTTCCCGGCATGCTCATAGAACAAGCACAAAGGGCCCGGCCGGGCGATCCAGAGCCACACGCATCTCATTCACGGCCTGACCGGCGACTACCGAAAGGACACGCACTGGCAGACCCCGGCTATGACGGCACCGGCATTCTCACCGCAGTCAAACAACCGGCCGGCGGTCCGTCGATCCGACATCCACAATGCGCTCCGCGCCCAGCGCCGCCGGGTCGTCCTGCTCACGCACAGCAAATGAAGGTTTCGCGATCAAGGCAACGCGGTTCGCCGAACTCCCGGACCGGGGCGAACCTGAATCCTCCCATACTGAAGGGAATTGCCATGGCTTCTCATCTGTCACACATGGCCATCCGACGCACCGTGATCGGCATCCTCACTGTAGGGGCTGTCGTCACGGCGACAACCGGCGCCGCCTCCGCGGATCTTGTACAGACTTTAGGGACCAACGGCCAGCAGGTCCGCGCTTGCGATGATCAGGCCTTCTACACCGCCGTAAAAATCACCGGGACAAGCCAGTCGGGCACGACTGCAAGCACAACGGGATACCTCGATCCGGTCGATAGTTGCCACAGCTTCACCGGATGGTGGTTCCATGGAACCGTCACCTTGAAATGGTTCCGGGACGGCAGCTCCAAGACGAAGACAACTTACTGCAACGTACCGAAGGTACTCCCCGAGAACTGGGTGCTGTGCGTCAATCCCGCCTAGAGACCGGATGTGATTCACAGCTCTTGACCCCAGGATCGGGGACCTGAAGCTACCGGAGGGTGAGGGCCTGCTGGATCGGTGCGTCCATTCCGGGCGCCACGAAGGCCCTCACCTCACTCCGTCCTGGTCGACACCGGTCAATCATGAGAATTCCAATCTTTCTCGTTGATCGACTCGGCCAACGCCCATCGGTAAGTCATCGGCAAGGAGTCCAATGACTTCAGCGAGCAACTGTCCAAGGATCGAGGAGCCGAGGACGGCTAGAGAATTCGTGTTGAGAATGCGCCAGCTCAAAGCGTGGTCCGGATCCACGCTACGACAACTCGAACGTCGGGCACAGAGTATCGGTGAAACCCTTCCACGAAGCACACTGGCCGCCGCGCTAACCTACCTTCGCCTGCCGAAGGAGCCGCTTGTCATTGCATTCGTTAAGGCATGTGGATGCAGCTCGGAAGATGTCAGAGACTGGGTCGAGGCTCGTAAGGCGGTCGCCATGAAGGCCACCAGGATAACTGATCAGTAAATTGTCCGGGACGGTCCCGGACAAAAACAAGAAACCAACGATCTATGATTGTCGGCATTTCCGAGTAATCTCCATTTTGCGAAGCCGTCCCACCCTGGGACAGCTGATCAGAGATGGAGAAGATGTGATGCTCCAGAAATTGGCCGACAAGGCGTTGGCGCTGTTCGTGCCGCATACGCGAGCGGCTGCCACCTACACCCGGACGCAGTTCCAGTACATTCAGGGTACTGCGGGCTCCGGTTGCGACTCGTACGGTAACCGGTGGCGGCAGGTACGCACCTGCACCTATATGGACAGCGGCAAGCTGATCAGCTGTACCAGTTGGGCCTATTACGCCTGCGGCTGGTAGCACAACCCGGCGGATGACCAGCCTGGGATCTCCTCATACCTTGAAGATGAGGAGATCCACGCCGGGCGAAACATATTCCGCTCCTGATTGGAACAACTTTGCGCGTCTTTATGGCACTGATCTCGAAGAATCCGAAGTCGCCCGTTGCCACCGCGATCTCCATTGCACGGTCCGTGATCGGTGATGTGTTTCCCGCTCCACTCGACACGGTTACCGCTGACGAGTGGCGGGATGCAGAAACGACTTTGTTGGCGTGGTCCAACGAAGAATCAGTCGCCGGACGTCTACCCCTGATCTCCAAGGGACCGGATCATGCCGTGGGAATCAGCGGCCATCTGGCTGCGGCCAAGGATGTCGCCAGGCTCGCGGCGGCCGCTTCCCTGGGAGGAGCGGCGGCCTCGCTGGGGGGATGCTTCTCCGCCTTCCGAGTGGCGCCGGGAGAAGTCCAGGCAGTGACGGTGAGCACTCGTGCCTGCCCTGTCTTCTATGCGGAGACACCACAACTGCACATCGTGGGTAACCGCGCGCTGCATGTTCATCTCGTCGCGACGGGAGGAACGATTCTCTGGAATGAGCTCGCCCTACAGTCCATGATTCGCCAGGGGTACTTTCTCTCCGACGAGACTCCCTACCGTGGCGTTGAGGCCCTAGGCCCCTCTTCGTCAATCGTCGTCCGTGGCGGCACCCGAACGATCGCCGGTACACCACTGCCGCAAGCGCGACCTGCGCCAGGCTCACCCCGAGCCAAGCGTGCGGCCGTCGCCCAGCTCGGCGAGGCCCTTGTGGCAGCCGTCGCCCCACTGCGCTCGGCTTCGGAGCCGGTGAACTTGGCGCTCACCGGCGGCCGCGACAGCCGGCTGATGGCAGCGCTCCTCCATGCAGCGAAGATCCCCTTCCGGGCTACGACAAACGGCCTCGACGATCACCCTGACGTCGTGATCGCTCGCCAGATTGCCGCGAAGTTGGGCATCGACCATACCGTCATCGCGCCAACGCAAACAGTCGCGAAGGACGCGGTCGTCATTCCGCATCCTCAACAACGCACGTATGACGTTCTCAAGACGTGCGAGGGCATGACCTCTGCCTACGAAAGCATTGTCGAGTACCTTCCGTACAGCGCGAAACTTACTATGTCTGGACAGAGTGGAGAGATCCTCAGAGGCGGGTTCCTCTACAGCCAGAACAACACGAGCGAAAAGGCGATGCTGCGCCGCATCAAGGACTTCTTCCTCAAGAATGACAAGCTGTTCACTGACGAAGTGAACGAGCACGCCCGATCCCTTGCCACACCATGGATGGCAAGGGCACAGGAAAATCCTTGGGAAGTCCTCGATCACATGTACATCACCTACCGGGTGGGTAGATGGCATGCCGGCGCACGGGTGGGATCGTTACGCCGAGGTAATCCCATCCAGCCGTTCCTGGACAACCGGGTGGTACCCGAGGCCCTGGCACTCGAACAGCAGTGGCGATATTCAGAGGAGGTCGTTTACGGCCTCATACGTGAATTCGCCCCGGTGCTACGGAGCGTCCCACTCGAAGGCACCCCGTGGCGGTTCGCCGCCGACCGTCCACCATCGCTCTTGTCACGGTTCCTACCGACTGCGAAGGCAGCACCCGCAGCGGTCTCCAGCAAAAAGAAGAGCAGTGGATGGAACTGGCGAACAAGCCCGGGTCCCACGTTGTCGGCAATACTCGGCGAATACGTAATGGAACGGGCCGACGCACTCACCGATCTCATCCGTCCGGATGAATTAAAACTCCTTTTCGCAGGTCCCACGGTCACGCAGCCCGCTCTGGCCTGGAACCTCTACACTGTCACAAGCATGCTGACCAATACCTTCCCGGGAGAGCCGCCCGCCGAGCTCGATTCGGTCCACATCTCCATCCCCCGCCCCTAAGGTGCCTGGTCTATGGTGTTCCTAGTCGCATTGATTGTATTAACTTTCGCACTTGCCCTGCTGAACCTCCTGCTCACCTACGGAATCATTCGCAGGTTAAATTTGTCACATCCGGCGTTGGCCGACGTCAAACCGCTCTTGCCGGACGAGGACATAGGAGATTTCGAAACCGCGACCACGAGAGGGAAGTCGCTGTCCGGCGCGCAGCTACGCGGAACCACGACAGTCGGTTTCTTCACACCGGGCTGCCAGCCGTGCGAGGAGAAATTGCCCGCCTTTGTGGAGTTCGCTCAGGTGAACATCGGAAATGCCTTGGCCGTGATAGTGGCGAACAGCAGTGCCGAGGCCGACCCCATGGTCGCGCGCACGGAGAAGTTCGCCGATGTCGTGGTCGAGCCGTACGGCGGGCCGGTGTGCAGTGCGTTCGCAATCACCGGCACACCCGTGGTCATGACGCTCAACGAGCGCAGGGTCGTGCAGATCGGACTTCCAGCGAAGGCTGCGTGAGGCATGAGGCGATCATCTTCATGGGTCGGACTGCTTCCAGCGTTGCGGATGGCGTGGAACGCCGGACCCGCCTGGGCGGCCACCATCGTCGTACTGAGCCTGTTCGCCGCCGCTATTCCGGTGGTGACCACCTGGATCACCAAGCTTACGCTGGACGGGCTGGCCGCGAAGGACACGACAACGACCGTGATCGCCCTGGCCTTCGCTCTCGCCGTCCTGGGGCTTGCGGCAAGCCTGACCCCCCTCATCCGCGGGTACGCCGGAACCGAACTGGACCGGCAGATCAGCCTGCGGGCACAGGACCGGCTCTACGGCGTGATCGGCCGGTTACCAGGACTGGCGAGGTTCGAAGACCCCACCTTTCTGGATCACCTCAGGCTCGCCGTTCAGTCGGGCGGTATGACGCCCGGGCAGGTCGGTGAGGCGGTCCTAGGGATGGTGGGAGGACTCATCACGGCCGGCGGATTCCTGGGGGCACTGCTGTCCATCAGCCCCCTGATGGCCGCGCTGACATTACTGGGCTCGCTTCCCGCGCTACTCGCCGAAATCCTTATGGCGAAACGGCTGGCAGCGATGATGTGGACTCTAGGGCCCGTAGAACGTCGCGAGTTCTTCTATAGTCAACTGTTGTCCAGCACCGAAGCCGCCAAAGAGGTTCGCCTGTACGGTCTCAGCGAATTTCTTCACAAACGCATGCTCGGGGAACGCCGGACGGCGAATGCAGAGAAACGCCGCCTGGAACAGCGCCAGACGCTGACGCAGGGCGCTCTGCGAGCCGTCGCCGCGATGATTTCGGGGGCCGGACTGGTCTGGGCCATGATGCAGGCTCGCGCAGGAATGCTAACGATCGGCGATGTGTTGATGTTCGTCGCCGCCATGGCCGGTGTGCAGGGTGCGATCGGCGGCCTTGTCGCCCAACTCGGCTTGGCTCATCAGCATCTACTGTTGTTTTCACATTATCGACATGTGGTTGGCGCAGAACCGGACCTCCCTCTTCGGGCGGACCAACAACTTCCCCCACTGTCCGCCCAAATCGAACTCAAAGACGTCTGGTTTCGTTACGGTCCCGATCACCCTTGGATCCTGCGCGGGGTTAACCTCACCATTCCGCGCGGCGTCAGTATCGGGCTGGTCGGCTTGAACGGGTCCGGTAAGAGCACACTGGTCAAACTTCTGTGCCGTTTCTACGACCCAGTGCGGGGCACGATCACCTGGGACGGTGTAGATCTGCGGAATGTCGACGTGGCAGATCTACGAAACCGGATCTCCGTAGTATTCCAAGATTTTATGCAATACGACCTCTCCGTGGCCGAGAACATCGGTGTGGGTGACCTCGCCCGAATTGGAGATCGGCACGCTATCAAGGACGCCGCCGAGCGGGCCGGCGTGAACGACGCGGTGCAGGCCCTGCCCAGTGGCTACGACACCCTCATGACAAGGAGCTTCTTTCAAGAGGACGAGCAATCAGAAGGCGTGTACCTGTCCGGGGGGCAGGGGCAGCGCATCGCGATAGCCCGCGCCCTGCTTCGCGACGAACGCGATTTGTTGATCCTCGACGAGCCGAGTTCGGGCCTGGACGCCGAGGCCGAATACGAGCTACATATGCGACTCAAGAAGCACCGTGCAGGCAAGACGAGCCTTTTGATCTCTCATCGTCTCAACACGGTCAGGGAAGCTGACATCCTTGTCGTTCTCGACGACGGAGTCGTAGCGGAACTCGGCAGCCACGATGACTTGATACAGCTCGACGGCCACTATTCCCGGCTGTTCACCATGCAGGCAGTCGGCTATCAGGACGATCTATGATCGGCGTTCCCTTGCTGGCCTCCTTCGGAGTCATCATCGTTCTTCTCCTTCGGAGGAAGCTTTTGATAGTTGCCGTAACAGGGCCGAGCATGGAACCGAACTACATAGAAGGCGACCGGCTACTCGCTTGGCGACGCTCTCCTCGACACCTCCATCCCGGCCAGGTGGTGGTCATCGACACTGCCCCTCCCAGTGAAAATCCAGGACCGCCGATGAACATTATCAAAAGAGTCGTCGCGGTCCCTGGACAGCTGGTTCCTGGAGTCATGAGGGGGAATGACCAAGGCATGCTGGTCCCTCCGAACCATGTCGTCGTTCTCGGGGACAACAGACGCCGAAGCGTGGATTCCCGGCACCTCGGTTTCATCTCGGCCGACAGGGTCGTCGCCACGGTAATACGGAAGATGAACGTCTGATGGGTTATGTTTCCGTCGGCGCAATGACTTTACTGTCGACCATCTTCGCAGTCTCCTGCGTGGGAAAGGCGAGGAATCTAAAGGAGTTCGCCGGGGCGTTGCGGTCGTTCGCGTCCGAGCGAACATCGATGCTGCTCGCAGCCATGGTGACCGCCCTTGAAGGGCTGACCCTCCTGGCTTTTGCCATATCCCTTGCCGGGGTACGATGGGCGGCCGTTCTCGGTTTCCTACTGGCGGGCTCCCTATTACTCGCCTTCACACTGGTAATGCGTCGGATCCAGGGCGCTCACTGCCACTGCTTCGGAAAGCACGGGACCCGCTACTCGGCCCGCCATGTAGTTCGCAATGTACTGCTCACATCCGCGGCAATGGCGGGACTTGTCGAACACCATGGAGCCGCCGGACCTGAACCGGACGGCATCATCGTGGCCATGGCATTTGGCTTGTTAATTGGCCTGTTCGTCGTGATGATGGACGATCTCGTGGAGGTGCTGAGACCAGCCGGATCCAGGTGATCGCGATGCCCGAAAACAGCATCAACTCACCATGCGACGCGCATCCAGTGCTCCTCATCGCAACGTGTCAGCACACGACAGGTACCGTTAGAGATATCAAGCCAGCAGATGTCCCCATGGCCTACCAGTAGATGTTCGCCGGTGCCGTCGAAAGAAAGGTCCACCTCAACAGGATCGGCCCAGGAAACAGGTCGCTGATATAGCTCGCGGAGGGTTCCTCCGCCCACCGGCATGACCAACACCGCAAACGTGCCACCACCGTCCCGAGTACCTGCCACGGCCAGCAGGGTCCCATCGGGGGACAGGTCCACAGCATAGATCTGGTAGATGCCGTGGTCACCATCCTCGATGAGAACAGTGCCAGGGGATGTCGAAGCCGTACCGCCGAGATCATGGTGCAGAATTCGCCGGTGCTGCGGAGCACCTGGAGCGCCCGCCACAGCGAGCACGACTTCACTCTTCGGCCCAACCGATACATCGAACACATGCGACATGATTTCCGGGGCCGGCAATATTCGCACGGGTCCGTGACCGGTGAGTGGAACCGCGAAGCACTCCTCACGACCGCTCTGGTCTGTATCGACGACCAGAACAGCGAGAGCGCCGTCCCGTGAGACCGCCCTCACGTAGATCAAAGATGACCGCATCGATGGGAGCGGCACCCGATGGATTTGAGATTCGGCGTCGACTTCGCTGGTCAGCGGAAATTTGTAGAGACGCGGCACGAAATCCGGGTCACCAGGAACGTGGGTGGTAGCGGCCACTACTCCACCACCGACGGCGAACGACCCCGTCCATTGTTCACCACCGGGCGCAGGGACGTCTGTGAAATGTCGACCGGAGGCGGTGGGACGGATGGTCAACGCCGGTGCCGCAAGCCCATCGCAGGCGCCGCGAACCGCAACGTACATAGATGGGGCATTAGCCGAAGTCGTGATCATGGCCACTCCAGGAAACGTCGTGCACCAAAGATACTTTTTGTTGACCTGCTTGATACAAGCAGGCCGGAATCCTCATAATCTCTTATCTTTCCGCCTTCCTCCCAGCCAACCATATTCAGGTCTTGGCCGCATGCCGCCTTGCCCGTCCTATCGCGCCGGTCCGCGCGCCCGGCTCGCCCCGCTTCAAGACCCGGTGGACGCGCTGCTCGCGGAGGTCGTACGGCCTGAGAGTCCCCCCATGACTCCCGCCGCCCAGAGCGCCACGCCGATGTAGAGAACCTGCTCGGGGATGCGCTGCCACAGCGGCGACGCCGCCTCTCCCGCAAAGGTCACCCCGGCCAGCGCGGCGTGGATGTTGGCCGGGAGCATGAGCACGAACAGCAGGGCCAGGCAGATCCCGGCCGCCCGCCGGGTGGCCGGAAGCACGAGGCCCACCGCCCCGGCCAGCTCCAGGATGCCGGTCAGGTAGACCATGAGGGCGGGAAACGGGACGAACGGGGGGACCATGGCCACCATGTCGGCGTGATTCGGCATGAAGGTCACGCCTGGCGGGACGAAGTGAGCAGCGGCCGTCATCACGAGCATGACGGCCAGGCCGTGCGCGGCGCTCACCCGCCAGGTGGCGAAGCGGGCCGGCCCGAGCAGCATGCCCAACAGGCGGAAACCCAGTGTGGCCACGACGAGAACGATCACGGTCATAGAACTCACCTTCGGTCGGTCGATGATCATTTGGCGGTGGTCGTGGCACCGCCCGCCTTCCGGTGGCAGTGGCTTGGCCCGCCAATCTTGTCATCGGCAAGATTGAGGGAGATTCGCCATCTTGTCAACGTCAAGATAAGGTGGGCCCGTTACCGGGAGACGATCGAAGTGCGGAGGTGAGGCAGATCAACCAGCCGGTCTACCACCACGGCAATCTGCGGCGCGCCATCATCGACGCCGCCCTTGAGGCCATCGGCGAGTCCGGGCCGGCCGGATGGAGCCTGCGCGAGCTGGCCCGCCGCGCGGGGGTCTCGCACGCCGCCCCCGCTCACCACTTCGGCGACAAGACGGGGCTGCTGACCGCCGTAGCCGCCGAAGGTTTCGAGGTGTTCGCCGACGTGCTGGAGCGAACGGCCGGCGACATCCTGGAGGCCGGCGTCGCCTACATCCGCTTCGCCATCGACCACCGGCCCTACTTCGAGGTGATGTTCCGCCCCGAGCTCTACCGCACCGATGACCCCGGCGTGAGATCCGCACGCGAGCGCGCCTTCCATGTGCTCGTCACCGGCGCCGGCACGATCTCGCCGAACCCGGAACAGGACCGGTTGACCACGATCGCCGCCTGGTCGCTCGCCCACGGCTTCGCCGCCCTGTGGATGAGCGGGGCTCTCCCGGAAAGCGCCCACGACGATCCGGAGATCGTCGCCCGCTCGCTGGTCCGGCTCGTCTTCGGCACAGCGCGGTAGGCGTCGATCTACTACGACGCGGCGCGGGGAGGCCCGGAACGGCGGGCGGTCCTGGCGAGGAAGATCAGGATCGCCCCCGCGAGATAGAGGAGCGCGGCCGCGGCCGCCGGCCACGGGACCATGTCCGAGTACCGGCCCACCTGCTCCTGGCGTGCCGGCAGGCCGGTTTCCGGTGCCAGCAGGCCGAAGAGAAGATAGAGCACCGCGTACGGCCCGAGGCCCAGCACCACGACGGCCCGCACTCCCGCGCTTCCGGCCCGCCACCACACCAGGGCCGCCATGGCCAGTGTGATCACACCGGCCACGGCGTAGCTCCACATGTACCACTGGAGAGTGCTCACCGTTGTCTCCAGGGAGTCGTCCAAGCCGTAGCCGGGCCGGTAGCCGGCCACCAGCTCCCGCTGAAGGGGAGGCAGCAGAACGAGGGCGACCGCCGCGATCACCAGCTCGCACCCGGATGCCGCCAGCAGGCACATGACGGCACGCGCCTTCCATCCCCTCACCGCCACCACCCCTCTCAGAGCAATCATGGAAGAGCCCTCTTGGAAGACGCTTGCGAACCGCTGCCTCAGCCGCCGGCGTAGGTGTCGCCGCCCAGGTCGATCGCGGCGCGCACCGCCTCCGCATGGCTGGAAGCGGTACGCAGCCCGCATGTCCAGATCACCGCTCATTAACGAGAGCAACGCTCTTGACTCACACACAGCCAAGCGAGAGCATTGCTCTCACAAAGGAACACTGCTCCGAGGGAGTGTCATGAAGATTCTCTACGCCGGCCCGCCGATCGAGCGCCTGCACGAGGAGTACGCCAAGCAGGGGCGGCTCGACGAGAACGCGCCCGTCAAGTCCTCGACCTCGATCGTCATCGACGCCCCCGCCGAAAAGGTGTGGAAGCTGCTCGCCGACATGAACGGCTGGCCGGAGTGGCGCTCGGACGCGTACGTCGTCGAGCTCGGCGAGATGAAGCCGGACGCGACCTTCCGCTGGAACATCCGGGGATCGGCGATCAGGTCGACCTTCGCCGTGGTGGAGCCGGAGCGGGAACTCACCTGGACCGGTGTCGCGATGGGCTACATCAAGGCCATCGACCGGATGCGGCTGGACGCGACCGAGAACGGGCGAACTCGCGTGACCATCGAGGAGTCCATGTCCGGCCCCCTGCTGACGCTCTTCTACAGCAGCGCCAAGCTCCGCGAGGGCCACGAGGACATGCTCCGCATGCTGAAGACGGCTGCCGAAGGCCGGCGCATCGCGGATGCCCGCCCTCGGTGACCTCCCGCGAACCGCCGCCCAGCCGCCGGTCCTGCTCCGGTTGTGGACTCCTTCTCCGGGGAGCCCGAGTTCCTCGGAGATCAGGTGCCCACCAACCGGGGCAGGAGCGCCCCAGGTTGAAGATCAAGTTAGCGCAGGTCGCCGAAGAGCTCGCTCGCCTCGGGCTGCTTCCAGACGATCTTGTTGGGATCGTCCGGAGCCGGCAGCCAAGGCACCATGAGGAACGCCGCCTGGCTCTCACGTGCGCTTTCGGCGATGACGGCCATCGTGCCCAGGCCCATGTCGCTCTTTATGCTCCTGGTCGCCGCGGAGAGGAAGGATTGGAGCCGGGCAGGGCCGGTGATCCCCTGCCTGGCCTTTTTCAGCATCGCCTGCATGAGCGCGGCCTGGCGCTTGATCCGCTGGATGTCCGAGCCGTCGCCGTAGTTGCGCAGCCGCATGTAGGCGAGCGCCTGCTCGCCGCTGAGCATGCTCTTGCCGGCGGGGAGCGTCAGCTTGGCCTTGGGATCGTTCACGGGTTTGGGCAGCCTGACCTCGACGCCGCCGAGAGCGTCGACCACCTCCTTGAACGCCTGGAAGTCGAACTCCATCGCGTGGTCGATCCGCAGGTCGGTCAGCGTCTCGACCGTCTTGACGGTGCAGGTGAGCCCACCCTTGTTGAACGCCGAGTTGATCATGTCCCTCCGGGCAGGCACCGTTCCACAGGCGGGGATCCGGACGATCGAGTCGCGTGGCAGGTTGACGAACGTGATCCGCTTCCGGTCCGCCGGCAGGTGCGCCAGCAGGATGGTGTCACTGCGCGCACCCCCCGTACGGAAGCGGGGGCTACCGGCCTGGCTGTCGGTGCCGACGACAAGGATGTTCAGCGCGCCGGTCACCTTGACCGGTCTGCCCCCGGCCGGAGTGACGCTCTCCCCGGAGTTCAACACCAGCGTGGGCACGGTCACGGCGACCACGGTGGCCGCGGCGGCCAGGCCCATGGTCGGCCAGCCCACCCGCAGGCGACGGCGGGACCGGGCGGTCAGCAGGCGGTCGCGCCGGCGGGTCAGCGTCGCCGGCGGCCGGTGCTCCAGCTCGGCGCCGAGGTCGCGCAGCATCTTCAGGTCGTCCATCGTCACGCCTCCTCATCGAGCATCGGATTGGTGTCGCCCAGCGCCGCCCGTACCTTCCGCCTGCCCCTGTTGAGGCGGGAGCGCACGGTGCCGACCGGGATGTCGAGCGCCCGCGCGACCTCCTCGTACGTCAGATCGCCCCAGGCGATCAGCAGCAGCACGTCGCGATCCTTGGCGGGCAGCACCGCGAGCGCGCTGATCAGGGCGGGGCGGGCGGCCTGCGCGCTCACCCCGTCGGCCACCCGGTCGGCGGGCGAGTCCTCGTGGTCGTTCACAGGCGCCCGTAACAGCGCCCGGTAGCGGGCCGCCTCGGTGCGGTGCCGACGGGATATGAGCTTGGTGAGAATGCCGAAGAGCCAGGGCCGGGCGTCCGAATAGGCCAGGTCGTAGCTCCTGCGCCGGGAGAAGGCGACCAGGAACGTCTCTCCGACGAGGTCCTCGGCCGGTTCCGGGCCGAGCCGTTTGGAGACGTACCGGTAGAGCATGCCGGAGTAGCGGTCGAACAGCTCGGCGAACACTTCCGGCTGGGTCCAGGAGGCGCTGACGAGGTCGGCGTCGCCCCGGGTGGCGGGCTGTGTGATCATCTCCGCCCTTCGGTAGGGAAGTCGGTCAGGATGTATCGCCACAACCCGCCACCCGGGTTCACGGCGGCGAGGTTCGCGGTGGCCGAGCATGCCACCCGTTCCCGTTCCGCGCCCTGACGGTAGTCGCCCGCCCCCGAATGCCACAGCCCCGCCCTCTCCGCCAGACTGGTGTGACACATCAGGACAAATAGTCCTTAAGCGGAATTAATAGGTCGAGAACAGGATCTTCTTCACCGTGACGTTGAGCATGACCGACCTGACCGGCACGGCGGGGCATGATGAGCCGGTGGGCACTTCCTTCAGCGAATCCGGCTCGGACCGGCCATGAGATTCCTTGTCGTCGGCGGCAGTGGGTTTCTCGGCGGCGAACTCGTCCGGCAGTGTCTGGTGGCCGGGCATGAGGTGGCCGCGACCTACCTGACCCGACCAGGAGAGACCGCGGGTGTCGAGTGGTCGCCGCTCGATGTGCGCCGACGAGAGGACGTCGACGCGCTGATCGACGCGTTCCAGCCGGAGGTGGTCGTCAACGCCGCGTACCGGCAGACAGACTGGGCGACCACGGCGACCGGAGCCGTGAACGTGGCTCTCGCCGTCGCCGCGGCAGGTGGGCGCCTGGTCCATGTGTCCAGCGACACGGTCTTCTCCGGTGCCGCGATTCGCTACGACGAGACGTGCCTCCCCGACCCGATCTCCCCGTACGGTGCGGCCAAGGCCGCCGCCGAGACAGCGGTGAACGCGATCGCGCCGACCTCGGTGACAGCCCGGACATCCCTGATCATCGGTGACGGTGGTTCCCCGCACGAGGCGCTGGTGCATGCACTGGCCACCGGCAGGGCGAAAGGAATGCTGTTCACCGACGACGTGCGATGTCCCGTGCATGTCGTCGATCTCGCCGCGGCGCTCCTCGAACTCGCCGTATCCGAGTATCACGGGATCCACCATGTCGCCGGAACCGATGCGATCAGCCGATACGAGCTGGGGCTGCTCATCGCCCGACGCGATGGACTCGACGCCGACCGACTGCCTTCAGGCCTGAAAGCGGACACCAACGTGCCCGGCCCGCTGGATGTGCGCTTGGAGTGCGGCATGACTCAGCGGCGACTTCGGACCAGGCTGCGTGGCGCGCGGCGGTTTCTGGGGTGACGTTTCCATCACCGACGTCCGGCGTCGCGGAGTGCGCCGGCCCCGTTTTTCACACGTGACCGATCTTCAGCGGAGATCTGGCGCCACCGGCCGACTGGTCGCCGCTCAAGGGCCGAATAGGCTCGGGCGCGTCACTCTACGCCGAGCACATCAGGGAGCCCCATAAGTGGTGATCATCGCTCAGGAGACGTCGTTCGACGAGGCCGAGATGTTCGAGCTCTACGACTCGGTCGGCTGGCACCCGTGGACGCGCGACGTCACCCGGGTATGCCGGAGCCTGGCCAACTCGCACCTGGTCATCACCGCCAGGGACGAGTCGGGCAAGCTGCTCGGCCTGGCGCGGACGGTATCCGACGACGAGATCGTCTGCTACGTGCAGGAGTTGCTGGTCAATGCCCAACACCACGGCAAGGGCATCGGCCGCCGACTGCTGGAGCACCTCAAGGGCCGATACGCGCATTGCCGCTACTTCGTCCTCACCACCGACCACGAATCCACCCCGGAAGGCCCCGCGAACCACGCCTTCTACCGCCGCCTCGACCTGATCGAGCACCATGAGCAGGGCCTGTCGGCCTTCGGCCTGCGGGTGCGCGACCCGCGGAGCCTCTAGAGCACGTCGGTACGACCACCCTGGTGCTCCTCCGCCACCCGCCGCACGGCGGAGGAGGCCCCCTGGGGAAGAGGAGCGAAAAGCACGGTGAGCTCTCACCGTGCCGGCCGTCAACACGACCTTGCCGAGGCCCGGCTCCCTGGAACCTTACAGATGGTCAAGGTCGCGACTTCCGATTTTAGATGAGCGAGGTACGGGGGAACGGTCAGAGATCCTCCAGCGTCGAGAGGAAACCAGATGAAGATGCGGAAGACCGCGATCGCGTTCGCTGCCGGTCTTGCGGTCGCCGGCACGCTGTGGACGGGCGGCGCCGCCGGCGCACAGACAACGGCCCCGGCCCGGGTGCTCGGCCCGTCATGCTCGGTCCTGGGGTGCTCATCGGTGGTGAACGACAGCAACATAGTGGCGACGGCTCTTCGGAACTGGTGCCTCAGTACTGGCAGTACGGGCACCTTGACGACCACCAGACCGGCATGCGGAACCCAGTCGACCTACCTTCTCGGCTCGAAGGGCTCGCACACTCCGTGGGACCAGGACTGGGACGTCCTTCAGGTGGACGCGGGCTGGTGTTACTACGTGAAATTCACCTTGCCTGGCCAACCCGACAACTACACCCGGTACGACCGGAGGGGTAAGTCGGCCGGTTGGGTCAAGGTCGAGGACTTCTCGGACGCCCACGTGCTGGGCCAGTCGCAGACTTCTTGCCCATGATCATTCGGGCATGAGACGCGTCTGTTTCTCGCAGTCGGGATAGGTCCCTCCCCGTCTCTCGGCGGCCTGGGCCAGGTCGCGGTAGATCGGCCCTCTCCACACGCCCGCACCGGCGTGTGGAGCACCGAGGACGGCGGCGTCCGGCGTGGCCGCACCTGCGGAAGGTGCCCGCGCCGGTCGCCGGGACGAAACCCCACCGGTGCGGCCCTGGTGCCCACAGAGGACTCCAGCCGACGCTCGGCCATGGCGGCCCGCTGGGCGGCGAACAAGCCGCCGTCTCCACGGCGGTCGGTCCCGTTCTCGCCTGCTGATCAGGGAGTGCGTCCGGGCGCAAGTGATCTCCAAGGGGGCGCGCCCATCCTGCGGGGCATGTACAACACACGCGGGGCCCTGAAGCATGACCGACGAGGCTAGGCCCGGCAAAGAGGCGTGGTGGCATGTCCCGCTGGCTGTGCTGGTCGGCGTCGGAACTCCGATCCTCTTGGTGACGAACTTGGTCCTGGTCGTGGTGGATGCGTCCCAACCGTGCGTGTCACCGCCCAAGGGCACCTGGCCGCCGCCCGCCGCCCGCACCGAGACCTTCATCGATTTACCGCCCACCGCGGCTGACATGCCTCGGATCTTCCCCCACTCGGATGAGAAGTCCGTCATCGTCGCGGTCTACCAGACGCCCAGCGAGAAAAAGGTCCAGGTGTGGCGGCGCTCCCCGGAACACACAGACCCGGTCGCCTCGCTCGACGAGGAACTGCAGCAGTCCGGCAGCACGATAGTCAAGGCCAACCCGGGCGCCAGAGGCATCGATGCCTGCGCCGAGGGAATCGTGGCGGTGCCGACCGCCCCGCCCGGTGGCGCGGCGGCCTGCTACCTGTCCCAGTTCGACGATGCGAAGACCCACACCTACGAGTCGGGGGCGGTGTGTCTTTTCTTCGACCGGTGGTCCGGGGCGAAACTGGAGGGACCGGACATGACTGTGAGCGAGCTGGCCAAGCTGATGTCCCGCCTGCGACCCGCCATCCAGGTCCCGCGCACCCTGTGACCGCATCCCTCGGTCGTCGCACAGAGCACCGATCCCCATCGGATCTGCCGAGAGCCTGCCGTTCGACGACCTGTCCTTCGACGCCGCGATGGCTGTTTCCTCCATTCATCACTGGCAGGACCCGATCGCCGGCCTGCGCGAGATGCGGCGGGTCGCTCGCCGCGTGGTGGTGTTCACGCACGACACCGGTGACATCGGATGGCGTCATCGGTTCTGGCTCACTCGCGACTACCTGCCCGAGGTCGCGAACCTCCTTGTCGGCCGACCTTCGGTGACCGAGCAGGCCGATGCGATCGGAGCCCGGATGGAACCGGTGCTCATCCCGTGGGACTGCGCCGACGGTTTCCTTGAGGCCCACTGGCGTCGACCGGAGGCCTACCTCGACGAGAACGTCCGTCGCGGGGGGATCGGTCCTGCCTCCAGCCCGACCTCTCGCCGCTTGAAGCCCAGTGATTCACGTGCCCGGCGGATGTCACTCGACACGCTTCACGAATTCCTCACGGGAGACCGACAGCTTCCGGGCGAGATCGAACCATCCGCGATGCTCGGCCACGACGTCGGGATCATCGATCAGCTCGGCGCCCAGCATCGATCCGTCCTCGTCCTCGAAGTGCAGGACCGCGGACAGGGAGCGGTCGAAGCACCACACATCGAGCCGAGGGACACCCGCCCTGAGCGTCGCCTGTTCTCAGGTCGTGGACTGGGCGATGAACACGAACTCGCGACCTGGGCGATCAGGGGCTTCTCGCACATCGAGCACCCGATAGCCGTGGGTGACCAGGCTCGATTCGACCTCGTCGCGGCTGCGGAACCGAAGGGTCGAGTCGGAGATGACCATCGCACCGTCCACCAGAAACCTGTAGGTGTAACGGAAGGAGACAAACGGCAGGCTTACTTCGGTGACCTCACGACGCCGCTCCACCTGTCCTTTCCCGGGGATATCAAGGATCAGGCGATCATCGTCGGCGGCCCATTCCTCCCAGGCCCGATGCTCGGATCGCCTGGTCTCGAACACGAGGTACCCGCCTGGACGAAGAACGACGTGGACACCCCGCAGAGTTTCCGCCCAGTCGTCGTCGGTGACGAAGACCTGCGCCACATTTCCCGTCATCACCGCAAGATCGGCGCCGAACGGCGGCACCGTCCTGATATCGCCATGGACCCAGGTGACCGTTGCGGCCTCGTCCTTCGACCTCGCGACCTCAAGCGATGCCTCCGCCGGATCGACCCCCACGACGGTACGGCCGGTCCCAGCGAGCAGGACCGCCAGGGATCCCGTCCCGCAGCCGACGTCGAGTACCCGGTCCGCCCCCAACTCATCGGCGATGTCGAGATAAGCGGTCAGGTCATCGCGATCGCCGTCAAAGGCGTCATAGACGGGTGCGAGACGAGGGTGTGCAAAAATCGCATCAGGCACCCGGCGACCGTATCCACGTTCAAGCATCCCGGCCACAGATTTAACGAACCGGCCGGCGACTCGCGGGTACATGTCAGGAAAGCGCGCCAACCGATGTCCACCTGTTTGAAGGAGGACAGACGTGCGTCCGGATTCAGCGCGCACGCGACCAGACGTGTCCAGCTACACGTTCTACTCAGCCAGCTGGGCGAAGCTCGCTCAAAGGGCTGGTGGGGAGCGCGATCCATTCCTCGGAGCGCGCCGAGTGAGCTTGGTCCTGTGTCGGAACGGTCACGAGACCCTGAGATGCGGCGCGGGCGGTGAGCGCGGCGACGACGGCGTCCGTCGCGTGGTCGGACGTCCGACAGATCTGTTCGTGTTCCCCCAGGTCCAGCCATGGCGCCGCTTCCCGGAGTTCATCGACCGACCGCGCGAGTCCGCCACGATTCGCCGGGCGTTTATAGCGGTTGTGGGACAGGCCCCAGCATCTGAGCGAGGCCGCTGGGTAAACCTCCGCCACGACGCCGGTACCGCTACGGTCGACCGGCTGACCCTGCCGGGCAAGCTCGGCGAGCAGGGCCGCGCAACGCAGGGCCCTGCTGCCGATGAGAAGGGGGGAAGCTCACCTCGGTGACGGTAGAGGGCGGTTACCTGCGCTGGCCGGCCTCCAGGTAGTCCGCGACGACAGCGGAGCCGCTGTACGGCACGATCCGGTCAGTGAGTTCTTTCAGTCTCAGATTCAGCCGGTTGGACTTGATGCCCGCCACCTGGACTGGCGAGGCCGTCTCCACCGCGCCGTCCACGTCGCCGCGCTGGAGCAGAACGCTGGCGTGCAACACGGTGTGCAGCCCGCGGGTGCGGACGTTGCCCGCGGGCAGATTCAGTGCGGTAGTCGCCTGTCGTTCGGCGGCGGCGGTGTCCCCGAGGTCGCGCAGGGCATGCATCACCGATCCGGCGTAGTGCGCAGGGCCGAACACTCCCAGCCAGTCAGGGTCTCGAGCAGGGTCGGAGTGCTCCATGGCCTGATCGGCGATGCGTAGGACGCGGCGGGTCTCGTGGGAGTCGCCGATCAGCGCGTGGGCTCGCGCCTCGGTGACGGCGATCCGGGCCGTCAGTGTGTGCGGGATGGCTCGGCCGCCGGTGTCGCGAGCCGACCGGGCCAGTCGCACCGCGGTGCGGGTCTCACCCAGAAAAAGCGCCTGGGTCGACATGTTGCCCAGAACATAGGCGCCATAGGCGGTATCTCCGGAATGCTTGGCCAAGGCTGCGGCTTGGATGTAGTAGCGCTGAGCGAGCCCTTGGTGGCCGGCGTCCATCGCCATCCATCCCGCCATGTCCGTGAGGGTGGCGGACACATTGAACAGTTCGCGGCCCACCGAGTCGCTGTAGCGTCCTTGAAGCAGCGGGTCGACCTCGGTGGTGAGGTACTGCTCCAGCCAGGCCAGTGCGTACCCGCCGCCATGGGCGTGGTCGAGCTGTCTGAATTCCTGCCCGGCTTGGCGCAGGCGATCAATATCCGCGTCGGTGACAGCGCGGGCACCTTCTCGGTGAAGCGACGCCTGCGCTGGAGCGTCCCTCCAGTCAAGAGCTGCTTCGATCGCCGCCGCGGCGATGAATACGACACCGTTATGCATGAATGCGCGGCGCTCCACTGCACTCCTCCATAGTTCAGTGACCGCGGTTACGGTAGCGGCCGGACACGCGGAGATACTCAGGCTCTGTCGGATCTTGTCGCCATGATGGAACCCGAGCTGGTGAACAGTGAGAGCGCGGCCCAGCGCCCTTGACAACACCTGAGCGAGCAGCACAGGGCTCGGAGGGTCAGGCCACCGCACCCCTGAGCCAGCGGCCGACAGATCGGTAGTCGTAGGCCAGCCGCAGGCCGTGCTCGGTCGCGCCCAAATGCACGACCTGACGAGCGAGCGCGGCGTGAGACAGACCGCATTCGACGATGAGCGCGTCGAGCTCGTGGTTCGTGATCGAACGAGGCATGGTCGCCACTCCCTGCGTCGGCGCGGCCGTGGCGCGCTCTCGCGCATGACGGTACGCGCCTTGCGTGAGCTGCGCAGGCCCACACGGAACTGCACACGGGGAGTGCACCCTCACACGGGTGCGACACCGACGCGACCCCCTGTCACCCGTCGTAGCTGTCAGTGATCAGGTGCAGCGTATTCAACGAGAGCCCTACCCCGACGGGAGCCCCATGGCGACTCCCCCATCTCAAAAAGGAGAGGGACTGTGACAGTACCTCTGACCAGCATGCTCGTACTCAACCCCGATGAGCTCGGCCCCGATCCAACGCTGGGCATGGACCTGGCGGTGAAGCTGGGAATCGGGCACTTGGAGATTCGCTCGGCCGAAGGCGCCAACGCGGTGACGTTGCCCAAGGAGAGACTGGAGCACATCCGCTCCCTGGCCGACGAGCGTGGCCTGAAGGTCGCGGCGTTGGCCTCGCCGCTGTGGAAATGGTGTCGGCCCGAGGCTCGGCCGGGCCGGGTGGACACCTTCGGATTTCCCACCCAGGTCGCGCTCGAGCATCGACTGGGGTGGGTGGAACGCGCCATGAAGGCCGCCGCCATCCTCGGCGCCCCAACGATACGAATCTTCTCCCACCTGCGCGTCGAGCCGGAGTTGACCGAGCAGTTCACCGGTGACCCGCTGCTGCCCCGAGCCCTAGAGGTGGCGAACCGGTCCGGGGTGCGACTGCTGCTGGAGAACGAGCCGGTCTGCACCGTCGCCCACGCGGAGCCGCTGTTGGAAGTCCTGCGCCGTTACCACGGGCAGGGCCTGGGATTGTGGCTGGACGTGGCGAACCTTCACGAGGTCGGCCAGGCCACCGGCGAGGTCGTGGAGTACCTGGCGCCGTACGTGGGCTATGTGCACGTCAAGGACTACGAGTCGAACGCCGACGGCAGTCGGACCTTCTGCCCGGCCGGCGAGGGGTGCGTGCCGTACGACGAGGTGCTGCCGCTACTGCACGCCGCCTGCCCTACGCTGCCCTACGCGCTGGAGACCCACGTGCGCGACAGCCCCGCTGATGCTTTGCGCGCCGGAGCCGCGTTCCTGCGCTCGATGGTGCCCGGGGGCCTGGAGTGAGCCGGGTGCTGCTGGTCGGCGCCGGAGAGGTCGGGGCCAAGCACCTGGCCGCACTCACCGGTGCCGACGGGTTGACGGTGGCCGGGGTCGCTGATCCCTGCCCGCGCGCCGCGCTGCCGCCGGATACCCCGGTGTTCGCCTCCTGGCGCGCGGCTCTGACCGCGCTGAACCCGCAGCTGGTGGTGGTGGCCGCACCGCCCGGGATCGCACTCGTGGCTGCCCGGGACGCAGCGGCGACCGGGGCCGCGGTGCTCGTGGAGAAGCCGACCACGCTCGATCCTGCCGACCTGGTGCCGCAGGCGGGCGACGAGCGGGTTTTCGTGGGATTCCAGCCCCACTTCGCACCTGACCTGAACATGCTGCTCGCCCAGCCCCCGGCCATCGAGCGAGCAGAAGTGGTGCTGGCGGTACGGCGCGATCCGGGCTACTTCCGTGACTGGCGCCGCACCTACGCCACCGCCGGCGGGGTGCTGCACCAGCAGGCCATCCACGGACTTGCCCTGGCCCTGCGGTTGCTGCCCGGAACGGTCGAGACAGTGGACGCCGAGGTGGCCCACCTGCGGGGCCTGGCCGAAAGCGAGGACCGTGTCACCGCTGACATCACCCTGGCCAGTGGTCGCACGATACACATCGACGCCTACATCGACCACCCCGGCCCGCCCCGTCACGAACTCCTTCTTCGCCTCGCGGACGGGCAGCACCTGTCGGTGCGCGGGCGAAACCTCGAAGCCGGGCTCGGCGAGATCGCTGCCGCACCCACGCACGAGCAATTGCGGCGCCGGATGTACGCAGCCGTGCTCGACGCCGCCCAAGAGCCCGCTCACCCCTGCCTGTTCCCGATCTCGGCGCTGCGGCGCACACTGGAGGTAATCGACCGTGTCTACCGTGACGCACGCCGTATCCGGGCAGCGGACGCCGTTGCCGCATGAACTGGCCGTCGAGGTCGTCGAACGCAAGGGCGTCGGCCACCCCGACACCCTCTCCGACGGTATCGCCGAAATGGTGGCTATGAAGGTGGATCCGAGAGCCACGTGTCGGTCGGTTTGAGAGCCATTTGCTGATCAACTGCCTTGGAGTGTTAGTGAAAAAGAGAGCCATGCCCGTGGGTCCGGGACATGGCTCTTGTGACGCTGTGTGAGTGTGGTCATGGGCTCGGTACTGGTGGAGTCACCTATTCGACTATCGCGAGTTCTCGATGCCGAGGGCCGTGGTAGTGACTTTCCGTGATGTCGGCTGCAACAAGCCGAGCTCTCGGGCAGCAGGTGCGCGCGGAAGGGCAAAGTGGGCCTGACTATGTCGGTAGGGCCTGCCAAGATCGCGACATGACAATCGATGCGCTGACGCCGTTCCGCTGGCTGCAACCGCCGTACGGCGATCGGGGCGACCTGCTCGGCGAGATCTATTGCGTGACCTTGGTGCGTGGGCTCGACCCGGCCGAGGTGCTGCGCCGGTTCGGCGCTCGCACGAGCACGCAGATGAACTTCGCCGAGCTGAAGCTGGCAGTCTCCGACTTCACGATGGTGACCGAGGGTGGTGAGGGAGGTGGTTATGTCGGAGTGGTCGCAACCGGCGATGGGTGCGCGGCGGTGGAGCCGTGCGGCTGGTCGGGGACGGACAACCCGACGCTGGAGCGTCTGTCGGCCGACACCGACGTGGTGTCCGTCCTGCGGCATGACTATGCCTGCGACTACTTTCATTACGCCGCGGACGGCATGGTGCTCACGGCTTTCGACCCGACTTTTCCCGAGCGTCGCTCCGGTGCCGACACCGACCGGCTGGCCAGCCTCATGCGCGAGTTCGGTTTGCCTCTCGAGGAGGGCTTAAATGAGGACTGGGATCAACGCTACGACGACCTGTTCGGACATGGCGCGCGGATGTTTGCGATGGCGGCCCGCCTCACCGGCGTGACGTTCACCGCCGATCTGCTGGACGGACCGTTTTTGGTGGGCGCGATCGCCGACCTGCCACCGTCACAAGAGCCTCAGCCCGGGAAGAGCCTCGGCGCTATACTCGAGCAACTGAAAGCGGCAGGCGGCCCTGAGTCTGATCATGGCGCTGCTTAACCCCCATGGGCCTGCGGTACTGATTGGTGTGCTGGCCTATTCCAACCGCCACTACGGACACTAGGGTCGTCGGTGAGCTTGCGGAGCCACTGGCATCGCCTCGAAGATCGTCAGATGGACATGTTGCCCAAAGTCGACGCCCTGCTCGTGGTGCGTACCGACTTCTCTGACCAGGAACGATGGCAGGCCGTACGAAACACGCTCGGCGACATCGACAAGGACGGCTGGGCAAAGGAGTTCGAGGTCGTCGAGGACCCCGCCTATCAAGGCCTCACTGCGCAGCAGATCCTCGCCCTGCTTCCGGACGGCTACCAGGACCCGATCCTCGTCATCGCCGACAAGGTCACCGTCGATTCGCAGGAGATGCCGTTCCTGGTCATCGAGCTGGAATTCACATGGGAGATGCGCGTCATCCCCTCCGAGATCCCCGGGATTCACGCCAACCTCTCCATCGGCAATATGGACTTCGGCGAGTTCGCCGAGAGCGCCGACGCAGACGGCGTCTTCCGCGGGTTCCACGACTGAACCGCCACGCCTCCGGCGAGCACGGAACGTCACCAGTAGGGCCCAGGGGAACGACAACTCGCGACAGTTGAATACGCGACCCCACCAGTACCGAGCACGGGTCAGCTGGCTTGTTCGGCTCTGGCTCGGGTCTGGGCAAGGCGGTAGGAGTCGGTGCCGGTCTCGAGGATGTTGCCGGCGAAGGTAAGCCGGTCGACGATCGCAGCGCAGAGGCGCGGGTCGGTGAAGGTGCGGGTCCAGCCGGAGAAGGACTCGTTGCTGGCGATGGCGACGCTGTTCTTCTCTTCGCGTTCGGTGAGGACCTGGAAGAGAAGCTCGGCGCCGTGCCGGTCGAGTTCCATGTAGCCGAGTTCGTCAATACAGAGCAGGTCGACGCGTCCGTAGCGGGCGACGGTCTTGGCGAGGACCTTCTCGTCGGCGGCCTCGACGAGTTCGTTCACGAGCTTGGTGGCGAGGGTGTAGCGGACCCGGTAGCCCTTCATCGCCGCCTCGGCCCCGAGGGCGATGAGCAGGTGGGACTTGCCGGTGCCGGAGTCGCCGATCAGGCAGAGGGGCTGGCCCTTTTTCACCCATTCGCAAGTGGCGAGCGTGTGGATGGTAGCGGGGTCAATGTTGGGGTTGGCGTCGAAGTCGAAGGCGCGCAGAGACTTGTCGCGGGGGAACTGGGCCGCCTTGATACGACGTTCGGAGCGGCGACGAGCACGGTCATCACATTCGGTTAGCAAGAGCTCGGCGAGGAATCCCAGGTAGGACATCTGCTCGCGGGTCGCCTGCTCGGCCAGTTCGGGGAAAGCGGTGCGGATGCTGGGCAGGCGGAGCATCCGGCAGGCCTGGTCGATGGAGGCCTGGGCGGCCTGTTCGGTCATGCCGCGGTGGGGGACGCTCATGGTGTTTCTCCTTGGGCTGGGCGCTCGCCGGGCGGCCGGGCGCGTTTGAGGAGCTGGTCATAGGCCGTCACCGAGGGCAGCGGCCGGGTGTCGCGGGGAAGCTGGGCCAGGCGCCGTTCAGTTAGGAACGTCACCGTTGCCTCGTGGTTGTCGTGCTGGGCAGGTTCAGGAGCAGCTTGTTCGTCTTCCTCAGCGGCTTTGCGGGCCTCCAGAGCGACCGCATCCGCGGTGAGGGCGCCGGCCCGCAGCGCGGCGGCCAGGCCGGTAACCAGATGCTCGGTAGGAATGTGACGGGCCAGGAGCAGCACTTCGATCAGCGCGCGGGTGCCGTCGCGGTCGCCGTGGGCTTTGCAGGCCGCCGCCCACCAAGTGTCGTGAACCGGGGTGAACTTGCCCGCGGCCCGCGCCTGTTCCAGAGCGGTCGCGCCCGGCAGCGCGCCGGGCTTGCGGATCAAGACCTCCAGATAGTGGTCCAGTTCCAGGCGCCGGCCACCCTTGGCGAACAACCGATCGTGCTCGGCGACGACCTGCTGTCCGTCATAGACGATCAGGTGGGAGGCGTGCAGCATCACCCGCAGCTGGCGGCCGATGAACCGGGCTGGGACCGAGTACCGGTTCGTCCGGACGGTGATCTGGCTGTAGCGATCGACCCGGACCGGGAGCAGCAGCCCAGTCTCGAACGGCTCCTGCGAGACCGTCCGCAGCAGCGGCCGCTCGATCGCGAAGTACTCGCCAACCGTCCTGGCCCGCGCCCCGATCCGCCGTCCCTCGTCGGCCTCGTCCCAACGGTCGATCATCTCGTTCAGCTCATCCAGCGAGCCGATCTCTGGAATCGGGACCAGGTGGTTGCGGCGGAACCAGCCGATGTCGCCCTCGACCCCGCCCTTCTCGTGGGCGCCCTTGATCCCCGGCTGGCAGTAGAACGCCTCGACCCCATAGTGCTCGCGAAACGCCGTCCAGCGGGCGGACTCCGTCCGGGCCCGGGTGAACCCCAGCACCGCGGAGACCGCAGCCTTGAGGTTGTCGTAGCGGACCTTGCCCGTCGGGACTCCACCCAGCACCCTGAAAGCGTGGACGTGTCCCTCGAAGAACGCCTCCTGCCCTCCGGTGGCCAGCACCCGGTGGACTGCCTTGCCCGAATACGACAGCCGGAACGAAAACAGGAAGCACTTCACCTGCTCTCCCGCGATCCGGACCGTCACGTCTCCGAAGTCGACCTCGGCCTCGACTCCCGGCAGATGCGACTGCGGGACGAACGCCTCCGGCGGACCCCGGCCTGCCTCGACCCGGATCTCGCCCCGCCGGTGAGCGACATAGGCGCGGACGATCTGATACGAGATTTCCATCGCCTGGTGCTCATCCACCAGCCGCGCGAAGATCCGCTTCGCCGTGTGCCGCTGTTTGCGCGGCGCATCCAGGTCGGCCCGCAGCATCTCGTCGATCAGTGGTTTGAACGCATCCAGCCGGCTCGCCCGCGGCGCCATCTTCTTCCTCGGCTCCGGCCACGGCTGACGCAACGCCTCAGCCACTGTGTTCCGGCTGACCCGATACTTGATCGCGATCTGCCGACCCGACAGCCCCGCACGAGAATCCCGGCGAATCGCCGCGAATACCTCCACCTTGGACTGGGGGTGTGTCACCAGCGTCTCCTCACACGGAGTAACGCCTTGATACTCGCACCGTTAACCCTCAGGTGGCTCTGGAATTCGGTAACACGATTTCATCCCCACCGAGCGCCACAGAGCCACTGACCGACATCTGGCTCTCAAATTCACCTACAGAGCCAAAATGGCTTCCATCCGCTACAGCCTGCACTGCTTGAAGGAAGTCGGCGCGGTCCTGCACCACAACCTGGACAAGGTCGCCGTCCTCGGCGGCCGGGCCGCCTTCACCGAGAGCGGAGGCGTCTACGACCGGCCGCTACGGGTCGTCTTCGGCGGCCGGATCTCCACCAGCTTCGCCGGGCGAGAGCTTCCGGTGCGCGAGATCCTCCACCAGGCCGCCGTCGACCACCTGCGCGTCGCGCTACCAGGCTTCGACCGCGTACAGCTTCAGGTCCTGCATGAGACGACCGACTCGTCCAAATTTCCCCACTGGTTCGCCCCTCGCGGTCTGGAGGACCTGCCCGAGCGGCCGATGGCGCACTCCAACGACACCGCCTATCTCGTAGGATCGGCGCCGCGCACGAAAACCGAAACAGTCGCGCTGCTGGCCGAAGCCTGGTTCCGTTCTTGTGCGTGGGCGGGCAGCGACATCAAGGCGCTCGTCGTGCGGCGGCACGACATGTGGACGATCACCGTGTGCGTGCCTGCCCTAGCCGGCTACTTGACCAGCTCTGAGGAGTTCGATGACGCGGTCGCCACTGCGGCCGACGAGCTGACCGAGGTTCTTCGGCAACGGTTGCCGGGGCGCGTCGCGGTGGTGTGCAACACGCGCGACAACCGCACCGGCCCCTTGTCCGGGCAGTACTTCACGCTGTCCGGCTCAGCCGTCGACTACGGAGAGGACGGCTTGGTCGGCCGCGGCAACGCCCGTTCCGGGCTGATCAGCGGCGCCCATTTGGCGGGCAACGAAGCCGCCTTCGGCAAGAACCCGGCTTACCACGTCGGTAAGGTCGGCGGCTGGCTGGCCGACCAGGCTGCTCAGGCGGTGGCCACCCGGTTCGGGCCCTGCCGAGTCGGGTTGTTGTGGCGCAACGGTGCCCGCTACGACCAGCCCGCCTCCATCGAGATCACCACTGCTTCGCGAATGCCCGATTCACAGGTCGAAGCCGTGGTACGCGCCGAACTGGCCCGTACCGACTGGCTGACTGACCTGCTCGACGGCCGCTACCTGCCTTGCGTCTTGCCTGTCCAGCAGCTGCTCGCCGAGCTCGACCACGTAGCCGGTTGAGGTAGGCGTGAAGAAGGCGAGGATCGCCACCGGCCATGTATCCGCCGTCGTCGCCCTGCCCGACGACTTGGATACCACCCCCGCCTGTGCTGCCAGTCGGTCTCTGCCCGGCGGCTGGCAGTTGGGCCCGCACGGCTCCGCCTCACCGGCGACCGTTGAGGTCGCCGTCGGGGCGGCGAGCATCGCTGCCGACCCCCACACGGTGCGGCTGCGACTGCCCCGCCAGGCGGCAACGTCGGCGACCCTCGCCTACGTCGTCTACACCGCGCTCGAACGCGTCCGCCAGCAGCAGCGCATGGTCACCGTGCACGCCACCGCGCTGCACACCCCCACAGGGGCGGCGGTGCTGCTGCTGGGCGCCAAGGGATCCGGTAAAACCACCACGGCGCTTGCTCTGGCTGAACGCGGTTGGCTCCACGCCGGAGACGACCTGGTGGTCCTCGCCGAGTCGGACAACGGCGATCTGATGGTGTGGCCAGGCAAGCCCACCGCGGCCATCCGCGATCCCCTTAGAGCGCTCGCGCCTAAACCCCTACGCGACCTGGAGCCGTTCGCGGCCGCCCCGGCCCCACTGAGATGGATCGTGCGTCTGGCCGTTCACCCCAGCGGAGGCGAGGCTTCGCTGACATCGGCGGTGCCGCTGTCAGTGAACGAGCGTCTACGACTGCACGAAGGGCTGGCCCGTTACATCTCAGGCTTGCCCACCCCGCTGACCGGCGTCGCCTCAGCGCCGTACGGCCCGGTGTGGCCGCTGGACACACCGGCGTGCGCACAGTGGCGCGCCAACCTCATCGGCGCGCTGAACAACCACCGGTTCGACTACCTGTACGCCCCCACCGCCTGTGCTGCCGCTGACCTGCTCACCAAGGAAGCCGATCGATGAACGCCGTGATCCTGCCGAGCCGCAACGAGCCGACCACCATCGCCGCCGTCACCGCTGCAGTGGACGCCGCCATGGACCACTCGCGAGCCGTGATCGTCCACGCTGACTCCTCCGACACGCCACAGACCGCCGAGCATTTCACCGCCACCGGCACCCGCGCGGCGGCCGCCTGAAGAGCATGCTGGCCGCGCTGGAGAACCTCTGCCCGTTTTCCCCGAGCGGATACGATGAACACCTTTGGCCGCTGCCCGCCGCGGACGCCTGGCGCGCCGTCGCCTCCGGCACACCGGCAGCCGATGCGGCCCGCCGGTTGTGGCCGCACTACACCCAACGCGTCCGCAGCTGGCTCACCAGCAGCCAGTACGCCACCGCCCGGCAGCGTGCCCAAGAGCTCGCTGCCGCCCACGCCCGCCTGTACACCGCTCTCACCTCACCAGGAACTCCATGATGACCACTGCCTCCACCTCCGGCTTCTCGGCCTTCGCCCTGGAACCCTTCCCCGAGCTTCGGCTCGGCGACGACCTGGCCGCCACCATCACCGGCGTCATCACCCGCACCGGCGCCCAGCTGCGCGACGGTGACATCGTGGTGGTCGCCTCCAAGGTCGTGTCCCTCGCGGAGCGGCGCTACGTCGATCTCGCCGGCGTCACCCCCTCGTCCAAGGCGATCGAGCTGTCGGCCCGTACCGGCAAGCCCGCCGAGATCGTCCAGCTCATCCTGGACAACTCGACCGAGCACTTCCTGGCCACCGAGCGCGGCCCGATCATCGCCCGGCACACCCTCGGTTACCAGCTGACCTCCGCTGGGATCGATCGTGCCGGAACAAATGGCGCCTGGCTGCTGCCCGCGGACCCGGACGCCTCCGCCCGTGCCCTGCGCCACGCGCTGATCGCCTTCACCCACGCCGATGTCGCCGTCGTCATCGCCGACTCCGACGGTCGCGCCGACCGGCGCGGAGCGACCGTCATCTCGATCGGCGCCGCCGGCATCACCCCCTTGCGGGCCACCGAGCACGACGGCAAACGACAGGAGGAGACCCTCACCGACCTGATCGCCGCCGCCGCCGGGATCATCCTCGGGCAGCGCGGACGCGGCGCCCCCGTCGTCGTCGTGCGCGGTATCGCCTATACCCCGAGCAACGACGGCGTGGCGTCGATACTCCAATGAGCGGCCTCATCCTGATCACCGGGGTCGGCGGAACCATCGGCACCCGCCTCGCCGCCGACCTGGCCAAGGAGGGCGTTCGCCTGCGGTTGCTTGACCACCGCCCGCAGGTCGGCGGACCGCCCGCGGGCGCCGAGTTCGTCCAGGTCGATCTGCGCGACCAAGACGCGGTTTCGCAGGCAGCCGCCGGGATGTCCGCGATCATCCACCTCGCGGGCATCACCCAGGAAGGGCAGTTCTCCGAGATGGTGGAGCACAACATCATCGGTACCCACCACGTCCTGGAAGCGGCCCGTCGGCAGCGGGTACCGCGCGTGGTGCTGGCCGGCAGCCACCATGTCACCGGTATGAATCTCGTTGGCGACCGGCCCGAGCAGGCGTCGTCGGCTCCGGACAGTTTCTACGCCGTCAGCAAGGTCACCATGGAGGCGCTCGGAAGCCTCTACGCGCACAAGGGTGGCGTCGAGGTCGTCGTCGTACGGATCGGCAGCTACCGAACCAAGCCGAGCGAACCTCGACACCGGGCGACCTGGCTCAGCCCGCGGGACGCCACCGCCCTGCTGTACGCGGCGGCCACCCAGCCGCTGCCGAGCCCGTTTCTCACCCTGTACGGCACTTCCGACACCGCCGAACGCTGGTGGCCCCGGACCGGCTGGGACACCATCGGCTACCAACCCGCCGACACCGTCGACCAGCAGCCCGGGACGGGGCCTCTCGTCGACCGCTTCACCGGCGGCGCCTTCGCCGATGCCGAACTCCCCACATGAGCCCCCTGTGTGTCGCGCTCAGGCGGGGCACACGGGGAGCTGGTCCTCGGCTCTGCGGACACGACACCGGCTGAGGCGCGCGGCGGTTTCTGGGGTGACGTTCCCATCACCGACGTCTGGCGTCGCGGAGTGCGCCAGACCCGCCAACCCTGTTCTCCACACGCGACCGATCTTCAGCGGAGATCGTCCCGCAGAGCCTCTAGTGCTGCGACATCGAGGCGTCGATGTTGGCGACGCGGTCGTACCGGTCGAAATCCACAACCGCCTCGAAGCCCGGCCCCGACAAGGTGAGCCTCGCGAAGTCAGGGCTGAACACGGGATTGAGCTGCCGCCGCAGACCATAGCTGTGCAGCGCGCGCCGGTGGTCCGTCACCCACGTTTCGGTGAGCGCCTGCGTGATGACGCGCACCGTGCGGGGCGGGTTGGGCGGCGGCAGCCGGAAGTCCGGATGCTCGATAAGAAACGCGGCCCGAGTGCCGCCTCCGGCGTCGCCGTTGTAGGAGGTCCAGCGGCCCGTCACAGCCTTGGCGGCGTCCATGAGAAGGCCGACGACCGTGGCCGGTTCGGTGGGTGAGCCGGGCAGCACGTCGAACGGGACCTCCGCGGAGGCGAGTTCGGCGATGCCGTGCCGTTCCCCGAAGTCGCGCAGAGTCGCGGACGCAGCCACCAGCGACTCGGGAAACCCGGACGGGTTCGCCCACGCCCACAGCCACGATCGCGGGCCGGGAGCGGCTGATCCGAGCAGCTGGAAGCCGGTGCAGGTGGTCGCGCGGGGGCCGATGAAGTCGAACCGCTGCCGATGCATGTCGACGTTCCAGCTGTGGTCACCGACCAGTTCCTGAAGGTGGAGCTGGTGTTCGAGCGAGAGTATCGCCGCGTCGTCGAGAAGGTTCAGCAAAGTAATCGATTCTGGCACGCGGGCACCCTAACAGTCCTTCGCGGCCGACCCCGATCCGTGACCACTGACCTTAGTGCCGGTGAGATGGGTGGCGAGCGGGAACACGCTGCCCCGCCGGCCCTGAGTCGACCCTGCGTGTCCGCTCATGGTCGGGAGCTCAGACGGGCAGGTCCCAGCCCGGCCCGCCAGGGTCTCCCAGCCAGACACGTTGACGCTCCCCGCTCACGGTGAGCCCGTACGCCGACTGGTGCGGAGATCCCGCCTCCTGCCAGGCCAGGACGGCATCCTCGACCGCGTCCCACAACCGCAGCGGCCCGTGCTGGCGAACCGTCCACCCACCCGCCGCCTCCGGCCGGGTAGTGGCCTGCGAACCGGTCGCCACGTCCAGCAGGGCGACCTCCTCACCGCCACCCAGCTTCACAGCCGACGGCGCGGCCAGCTGTCCCGCGAACAGCCCGGCCGGATCGTCCAGGACGCGCGGATCCACCCGGCTCGCCCTGCCGTCCCCGATCCCGAGAAGGGGAGACGACATCGGGGGTGGGCTGTGAGGGCGGTCATGAAGTAGACGTCGTCCTCCAGGAACCGTCCACTCGCCGTACCGTCCTCGGCAACGGTGAGGTGCGCGAACGCCACCCCGCCCATCCATCCGGAGAGAGGAGCGGTGATCGCGCCTCCGTCGCGGACCTGCCACAGCCAGGGGATCGGGATGTAGCGGACCGAACAGGTGGCGATCAGCCGGTCGTACTCGGCGTTCCCCTCGTACCCGGCGAGACCGTCACCGACCACGAGCATGGGCGTGTACCCGACGTCGGCGAGTGCGTCGCGAGCACGCCCCGGCCACGACCCGGTCGTACTCGACCGAGGTCACGGCCCCGTCGCCGAGCCGGTGACACATCAGCGCCGTGGAGTAGCCGGTTCCGGTCCCGATCTCCAGCACCTTCTCTCCGTCGGAGATCCTCGCGGCCTCCAGCATCCGTACGACCAGGCCGGGCATCGTCGACGACGACGTGGGCGCCCCGCAGGCGAGACCGCGCGCCTCCTCGACCAGCACACCGTCGACCTGCGTTACCCACGTCTCGTCGCGGTAGACCAGCTCCAGCCATTCGTCCCCGGTCATCTCCTCACGGCGCGCCACCTCCCACCGATCGCCGTACTCGGTGGCCCTGGCGATCGCCGAACCGAGAAACGGCTCGCGCGCCACGGACTCGACCGCGTCCCGCCACGCCGGGTCGCGCAGGCATCCGGTCCGGATGAGCCGGTCGGCAAGGTCACGGCGGAGCCGCGCGGCCAGGCCGGGCGTGCCATGAGCGGTCACGGTCGTTCCTCCAGGAGCAGATCGGCGAGGGCGACCGATCCGGTGGCGTCCTCGATTGACGTGGTCAGCCGGTCAGGCAGAGCGATACCGCACCCATGCTCGCCCGGCCTCGGCGGCTCGCGCACGGAAATCGCGCCCTTCCTCCGGGCCGAACCGCGCCTTGTACAGGCGGAACAGCGTCCACAGCGCGGCCAGGCCGGTGACCGCGTCCGCGGGTGCGGACCGCCAGGCCGGTACGCGGGCCAAAAGCGCCTCGGTCCGCTCCGGGGTGTGGCCCGCCTCGATGAGACGGGGAGCGAGCATCACGGCGTCCACCCACGCGGCACCGCGCACCGCGAACGCCCAGTCGATGACGTACGACCGACCATCGTCGATCCGGAAGTTGCCCGAGTGCAGGTCGTAGTGGAGAAGGGTGTTTCCCTTCAGGGCGTCGAGGCTGAACGTGGCGAGGGCCGTCTCGTACATGGCCCGGTCCGGCAGTTCCCCGGTGAGCAGGCTCGCGGCCTTGGCCTGGAGTCCCGCGATGTTCACCGCGACCTCCGGAAACCCGCCGGGGCACGGGGTGAGCGCCTCGTTCAGGACGACCAGGGTGTCCAGCACGAGCGGCACGTCCGGTGAGCCAGGCGACAGATCGGCGTCGCGACCGTCGACGTACTCGTGCAGCAGCACGATCCCCCCTCCACCTCGCCGTTGCACCGCAAGTGGGGGGCAGGCCAGGCGGCAGTACGGTACCTGCTCGTCGTTCCCGCTCGTACAGGGACGCGGCCGGACTGGTGGTGGAGATGGCCTTAGAACTCCTAGCAAAATGGGTTCAGCGGGTGAGGCGCCGCCAGCAGATGATCACAAGCGCGAGGGTCATGAAGGCTTCGTGGATGTCGTCGCGGATTTCCCAGCGGATGCGTAGTCGGCGGAACCAGTGCAACAGCGCGATCGTCTGCTCGACCACCCAGCGGTGGACGCCGAGCCCGGAACCATGAGGAGTGCCGCGACGGCCGATGATCGGTGTGATCTGCTTGTCGCGTGCCAGGCGGCGGTAGCGATCGTGGTCGTAGCCCCGGTCGGCATACAGCCTCTGAGGGCGTCGGCGGGGCTTGCCCACCTTGCCGCGTACAGGGGGGATGGCCTCGATCAGTGGCATGAGCTGGAGAATGTCATTGCGGTTGCCGCCGGTCAGGCTCACGGCCAAAGGGATGCCGTTGCCGTCGGTGATCACATGGTGTTTCGAGCCCGTCTTGGCGCGGTCGACGGGGCTCGGGCCGGTTTTGGGCCGCCCTTGAGCGCCCGTACGTGGGAGCTGTCGATCACCGCCTTGGACCAGTCCAACTGGTTGCCGGCGTGCAACTCGGCCAGCAACAGCTGGTGGAGGCGATCCCAGACTCCGGCCTGATGCCAGTCACGCAGCCTGCGCCAGCAGGTCATGCCCGAGCCGAACCCGAGTTCCTGGGGCAGGAACTCCCACGGGATCGCGGTGTAGAGCACGAACAAGATCCCGCACAAAGCCTTGCGGTCATCGAGCCGCTTGCGTCCGGGGTGCCGGTAGCGGCGCTCTGCCTTCGGCAGCAACGGCTCGATCCGCTCCCACAGCTCATCCGCAACGATCCACGGCGGCCGCTGCCCCTTCCTCATACCTCTACAACAACCACTGAGCTGCAAAGATGCCGCTCAGCTAATTCTGTTAGGACTTCTTAAGGAAGACGGTTCCGCCGTCCTCGGTGTGCAGCCGGGCCGCGAGGCCGGGCATGAGCCTTTTGGTCACCTCGCCGGTCTCTTGGCTAAGCCCTCCTTCTTCGCCCCGGCGGTGCCGGCCGCGCAAGCCTCCTTCACGGTCAGCCAGAGCCGGTCGGGGACCTGAACGGTGAACGCCCAGCCGACCAGGTCCTCCTTGGTCGCAACGTTGACCGGGGTGCGGCGCCCTCGCCGCCGGTAAGCGCCCTGCAGCCCGGCTTGGCGCATGAGCCGCTCGACGCGCTTGCGATTCACCGCCAGGCCCAGCGTCAACTCCGCATGCACACGCGGCGCGCCGTAGCTGCCGAGGAACTCGACATGAATCTCACGAATGATTTTCGCCAGCTCGATATTCGCTTGCTCGTGGACGTGGGTCGGCCGAGCCAGTCATGACATCCAGAGCGCGATACCTTCAGCACTCGGCAGGTCACCGCGATAGGGACATCGTCGTCGGCGAGTTTACGGACCAGCAGGTATGCTGTTTTGAGAGAACGTTCTCACGCGCGAAGTAAGCAGCTGCGCATTTCAGGATCTCATTTTTCAGTTCCAACTACTTGTTCTTGCGTCGCAGCTCGGCGACTTTGGCTTTCTCAACCGTCGTCAGCCAGCTCGATGTCCGGCCCTCCTGGTCGGCGTCGGCTTGAGCCAGCCATTTTCGCAGGCAGGATCGGCTGATTCCCAGCTCTCGGGACAAGGTGATGATCGGTTCGTCACCGAGTCGGGCCAGCGCGACGGCGTGCTCACGAAACTTAGGTGAGTGAGGTACGGGCACAGGTTTTTCCCTCCCAACCGACACAGGACCGACTCAGACAAGGTATCCGTCCTGTGGGGAAAGATCAGTCGGTTGTGCGGCGGTCAACCCGCCGACTTGCGCATACCACATAATCAGGACATAACCACACAGCCCCATGACGCCTTCAGGCTGCCGAACTCCACGAGTTAAAGGTCAGCTTGGTCGCCTATGCCCTTATCCGCTAAATTTCTTTCCCAGACAGGGGAAAGGGGGAGGAACGTTGAGCCTATACACCGTCTTCGCGGACTGGGCTAGACGCCACGGCGTCGAGGCAGCCGTCGCTAGCTTCTCGGACTCGTTGCCCGAGGAGATGGTCGACAAGTTCCGAGGCCAGTTCGAGGCTGACAGAGCGAAGGTGCAGGCCGGCGGGCCTCCGATCATCACGGCCGGTTCGGACGACTGGTACAGCGGCCCGGGTGAGGCCGACCGCTACTGGCTGGCCCTGAAGGACCAGTTCAAGACCGATAAGTGGCCTGACGAACGCATCAGCTCCGTGGACCACTCATCCAGCACCGTGGTCGCCCACACCCCACGACCGGACTCTTCCACATGGGACTCCAAAGGTCTCGTGGTGGGATATGTGCAGAGTGGGAAGACCACCAACTTCACCGCGGTCATCGCGAAGATGGCGGATGTGCGGTACCGCCTGGTCATCGTCCTGTCCGGCATCCACAACGGGCTGCGCCGCCAGACCCAGGTACGACTGGACCAGTACCTCAAGGACCTCAACCCCGACCGCTGGATGACACTGACCGGTGAAACCCAGGACTTCGTCGCACAGACCATTGAGGCGTCGGCCGCGCTCAGTGAGGAGAAGACGGTCCTGGCAGTCGTCAAGAAGAACGCGGCCGTGCTGGACAAGCTCATCAGGTGGTTGGACAAGCCGAACAGCCGGAAGGCACTCGCGTCCGCCCCCGTACTGATCATCGACGACGAGGCGGATCAGGCCTCGGTGGCCACGGGTCGGATCAACCCGCTCATCCGCAAGCTCCTGAACCTGATGCCACGCTGCACGTACGTCGGTTACACCGCGACACCCTTCGCCAACGTATTCATCGACCCCACCCAGGAAGACTTATATCCGAAGTCGTTCATCCTCAACCTGCCGCGTCCCGATGGCTACTTCGGCCCCGAGAAGATCTTCGGTCGCGATGCCGTGGAGTGGGAGACTGCCGACGAGCAGGGCCCACCGGACGGTTACGACATGGTGCGCCTGGTCGCCGAGGAGGATGTCCCGCTGTTGCGTCCAGGCAGCAAGGAGTCCGCGGATGGGTTCACCCCCACCATGATCGATGAGTTGGTGACGGCTGTCCGCTGGTTCTGGTTGGCCACAGCGGCACGACGGGCGCGTGGCGACGACGGCCACAGCACGATGCTCATCCACACGTCTGTGAAGATCGCGGTCCACGAGAGCTATCGGGACCCTTTGCGGTGGCTGCAGAAGCAGACCGTGGCCAGCCTCACGGCCGGTAGTCCAGAGGTCCTCGATGAGTGGCGCAACCTCTGGGAGAAGGAGTCGTCGCGAGTGCCCGCCGAGGACTTCGACCGGAATCAGAACACCTTCGACGAGGTTCTCCCGTACCTGAGCGAGGTGATCGCCACGACGCGCGTCGTCCTCGACAACTACCGAAGCCAGGACCGGCTCGACTACTCCGACCCCTCCGTGGTCGCCATCGCCGTCGGCGGCAACACCCTCTCAAGAGGGCTGACCCTGGAAGGGCTCGTCGTCAGCTTCTTCGTCCGAGGGGCGACGGCCTACGACACTCTGCTCCAGATGGGTCGCTGGTTCGGGTACCGGACCGGGTACGAGGATCTGCCCAGAATCTGGATGACACCGAGCCTCGCAGCGGCGTTCCGCCATCTCGCCACCGTCGAGCACGAGATGCGCGACGACATCGACCGTTATCAACGGGAGAACCTGACGCCGTCCCAGGTCGCGGTACGCATTCGGACACATCCATCGCTGCGGATCACCGCCAAGTTGGGCGCTGCCCAGCCGGCCTTCATCTCCTACGCCGGGCGCCGGTTGCAGACCCGCTACTTCGAGCACCGCGACAGCGACTGGCTGGACAGCAACCGCCAGGCCGCGGAGAACCTCGTCCAGGAGGCGGTCCGGCACGGTCAGGTCGAGGACCTGGGTGCCGCCCGACTGATCCGCGACGTCCCGGTGTCGCTTGTGAAGACCTTCCTGTCCCGCTATCAGGTGCACGAGGACTCCCCGGACCTCGAACCGTCGCTCATGGTCAAGTACGTCGACCGGCAGCTCACCAGCGACCCGCCGAGCCTGGCGATGTGGTCCGTCGCCGTCGTGACCGGTGAGGGTGGGGACGCGAGACTGGGCGGTCTCGACATCAAGTACTCGATCCGATCCCGGCTGAACGACCACCACGCCGAACGCGCGGACATCAAGACGCTGATGAGCAAGCAGGACCGCGCCCTGGACCTCGGTCTGACGGCCTCGCAGGCGAGGGCGAAGAGCGAGAGCGAACTCGTCGCCCTGCGCAACAGCCACCCTGTCTGTCATGACCGCGGCCTGGTCGTCCTCTACTTGATCGACCCGACGAGCGAACCCGTCAATCAGCAGCAGAGCGGCGCCTCCGAGCATCCCCCGCGCACCGCGCTCGGCGCGGCGCAGCCTGTGGTCGGCCTTGGCATCACCTTCCCCGGGGACGTCCGGACGAAGAGCATCCAGGCTACCCACGTCGCAGTAGACCTCACCGACGTCGAGAGCGAGAACGTCGACGAGGCACTCGGCATCGACACCGAGGACCTGATATGACGGGCGTAGAACCGACCGTGCTGGAACGTGCATGGGCGGTCCTGACCCGGCCGCGTGCCAAGGAACTCGTTTCCTTTCCTCTGGACGTGACATGCCATGCGGAGCCCTGCCGCGTGGCGCTCGACGGCACAGGTGCCCGACACCTCCTCGTTCCCACCGGTGACGAGGACGTGTCCGTCGATCCCAGGCCGGCGGTGCTCAGCACCGTGGTCCGCAAGCTCAGCTTCGGCGGTGCTGCTATCGCATACGTCGACGTGTCCTGTGCGGAGCCCGATCTCTTCCCTGAGTTCAACGAGGTCGTGACCGACGTGCTGGAGGCCGTGGCGGACGCGCGGCGACCGGGGGGCGCCGCGGTCGCCGCCATCGCGCGGTGGCGGCGACTCTTCCGGAGCAGCCTGCTGCGTGGACTATCGCGTCAGGCCAAGCTGGGCCTCTTCGCGGAGCTCGCCGTGCTCTCGGCCCTCGTCGAGGCCGATCCCGGTTTCCCCGTAGATGCCTGGCGTGGGCCGCTCAACGAACCGCACGACTTCGAGGCTGCCGTCCGGTGCCTGGAGGTGAAGGGCTTGAGCACCGCAGGTGACACCATCACCGCCCACGGGTTGGAACAGCTGGGCACCCACAATGGACGACCGTTGGACCTCGTCCTACTCCGCGTCGTGAAAGATCCCGAGGGGCGGACGTTGAGCGACCTCGTCGAACAGTTACGCGGCTCAGTGGTGTCACGGGCGAGCCTCCGCACACGGCTCTCGGCGGCAGGATGGTCGGGCCAGCCGGATCGACCTGACCTGGACACGTTCGCGATCGAGGAGGTACTCAGAATCGCGGTCGGTCCGGACACGCCTCGACTCGTCCCGTCGTCCCTCGTCACTGGCTCGCTTCCGAACGGCGTAGCGGACATCCGCTATGAGATCGAACTCACCGCTCTGCTCCCGTTCAGCACCGGTGCCTCTCTGGCCGAGATCGCGGAGGAGGCGGTCAGATGAGCGCTCGTTGGTGGTCGCAGCCGTTCGCGCCGGAAGGCTCTGCGGTAGCAGAGGGTATCGTCAAGCAGTTGGGACGACCCGCGCTCGACCCGTTGACTGTTCTGGTGCGGGAGGCGGCGCAGAACAGTTGGGACGCGCATCTGTCCGACGGAGTGGTGGAGTTCCGCATCGACGTCCGTGTGCTCGGCGACGACGTTCACATCTGGCGTGACCTGCTGCTGCCGGGACCTCCGAAACAGTCGAACGTCGACCTCGATGGAGCCCTGCGCCCGGAGACCGTCGTGCTGGTGATCTCCGACCGCAACACCAGAGGGCTGGGCGGTCCGCTGCGCGCCGGTGAGCGCGCGCACGACGGAGAGACGCCGGACTTCGTGCAGTTCATCCGAAATGTTGGGGAGCCAAGCGACCACAAGTTCGGCGGGGGAACGTACGGATTCGGGAAGGGCATCTTCTACCGACTCAGCCGAGCCAGCGCGATCCTCGTGGACACGCACACCGCCGCTCACGGTCCCGACTCCCGTCGACTGATGGGCGCCGCGCTCGGTCACAGTTGTTATCTCGACGAGCGCCGTTTCACCGGCCGTCACTGGTGGGGCCTCGTGGCGACGGACGACGTGCCGGACCCGGTCGTCTCTCCTCATGCCGACGCGATCTCCAAGGCCTTGGAGTTACCGGGCTTCGACGACGGCGACACCGGCACCGATATCGTCATTCTGGCCGCCGACCTGGGAACTGTCGGATCCGAGACGGACGCTCGTGATCGGACCCCCGAGGAGGCCGCCACTTTCATCACGTCCTCCATCCTGTGGAACTTGTGGCCGAAGATGGTCCCGGACGAGGATGGACGTCACATGCGCTTCGTCGTGGGCGTCAACGGGTCGGCCGTCCCCGTGGCCGACCCTCATACCTTCGGCGAGCTCGCACCCTTCGTCGAGGCGCTGCAAGAGGTACGAGCGGGTGACGGAGTCGCGTTCTCGCGTACCGTGCCGCCAAAGCACGCCGGCACCTTCGCCATGGCCCTGGGTGTCGCCGGAGGCACGAGCACGCGCCTCCTCGTCGGTGCGGCGAAGCCGTTCGAGGGTCCGTCCCACCACGTCGCCCGCATGCGTGTCGCCGAACTCGTGGTCGATTACCTTCCCGGTCCGCCCCATCCCGACCAACGCCTCGCCTACGCAGGTGTGTTCAAGGCGTCCGAGGACGCCGACGCGCTGTTCGCCTCCGCCGAGCCGCCCACGCACGACGACTGGATCTCCAAGGGGCTGACCGGAACCGCACGAGGGGTCGTGCAGGGAGCACGCACGTTCGTACAGAAGCAACTGGACGAACGACTTGGGCTCGGACCCCAGAGCGGTGGATCAGGAGGCCAAGGACTGGGGCAGTTGTCGGCGCTGCTCGCCAGCATCGTGCCCGCGCGGATGAGCCGACGGCCGAAAGACGACGAGTCGGGCGCCGGTGGCGGCGGAACCGGCGGAATCGGCACCGGAGGTGGCGACTTCGGCGGTGGTGGACGGGGAAGTACCGGCGGCCTCGGAGGCGGTGTGTCATCGCGCCGAGGAGGACGGCCTCGACTGCACGGAACCCCGATGTTGCTGATGCACGAGGGAGAGCCTTACTTGGTCGCCGCAGTCAAAGTCCCTGCGGCGGTCGCATCGAGAGTCCTCTCTGCCGACGTCGAAGTCGTCTTGGAAGGGGGAGGCCGCGAGAGCGAGCCCCCTCTCGGTGCCGCCGTTCCGCGGATCATGCAGTGGCAGTCCACCACCGGAGTCGTCGCGCGTGGAAGGACCGTCACAGTGCCTGCGGGCGAGGAGTCGGACTGGTACGTCTACGCCACACACGTACCCGACGCTGTCGTACGCTTCCGAGTGAGTCAGGTGACGTCCGATGCTGGCTGACGTTCGTCCCTACCTGGTCCCGCGTCAGGGCACTGTGGTCTGGGAACCGTGGTTCCTCCTCGACGCGGAGGAGTGGAGGCCCATGCCGGAGGCGGTCGACGGCTGGGACCCAGGCACTGATCTGCGGGCAGCACGTCGGGTGCGGGTTGACGTAGCGCGCTTCGTCCAGGAGACGGGGCTCCACCTGGCGGACGTCGCACTGACCGTCTCCTGGACCAGCTCGACCACCAACATGACCGAAGCCGCGCTGGCGGCGCGGTTCGACCCGAACGGCACGGCCTTGATCCATACGACACTCGTGGGCGAACGCCTGTCCGGAATCCTGTCACTCCGCAGCACCATCAGCCTCACCCGCGCCACCGTGGAGCGAGGGGTCGGCGTGGCCACGGCCCCCGGTTCGGTGCTCGCCGAGCACCTTCAACGGGTGGTGTTGGAAAGCATGTCCTCCATGTTCCCGGTGCACGAGATCGATTTCGCCCATACCCGGCTCTCCCCCACCGCCAGCTGGCACCTGGAGACGAGCACAGACCTGACCGCCCCCTTCTACGGCACGTTTCGCGTGCTCATCAACAAACACGACCGCGAACTCCGCACGGCGGTCACCCGTGGCGCCAAGGACAGACGCCAGCAAGCTTTGCTCGACGAACTCCAGGCAGGCGTCGCCGCGATGCTGCTGGAGCTCGCCTTGCACCTCCGCGCAGAGCTCGATGAACGTGAGGAATGGCCGCCCGACAGCGTCGGGGACGTGCTGGTGAGAACCTTCGCCGCGTCACCGTTGCATCTCTTCGCCCCACCCGCGGCGGTGGAGCTCGCGGAGTTCAGGACTCAGATCTCCGGCGCAGTGAGGAACCTCGGCAGGGGGCGGATTTTCCAGTGAGTGAACTGTGGCCTCATCTCCCCTCCGTGGTGGGCACAACCCTGTACGCCGAGGTCACCGCCGGACGACCTCCTGCTCCACGGGAGAGTCACCCGGAACAGACCTGGTCACCCGTCGGCGGTCGTGTCGCGCCGAAACGCGTACGAGAGTTGATTGAAACGGTCTCGACGACGGCCAAGGAGTACGGTTACCCACAGCCAGCCAGCAACGACGCGCGGATCTCCTTCGACCGGGAGGCAGCGAAAGTAATCCGCGGCCAATTGGACCTGTCGTGGGCGGAAGCCGGCAACCGGGACCTCTGGTCTTTTCTCTCTCTCGTGGTCCTTCCTCATGTGACCATGTGGCGCTTCGGACCGGGTAACAAAGAACGATGGATCGCCACCGACCTCACCCGGCACACCTGGGCACGGTTGTGGTGGCAGGCTGTGGTCTTCGCCGGTCACGAGCACGTCCTGGCCGCACTCAGTGAGAGTGACCTCAACCAGCTCCTGGAACGCCGCAGTATCGGAGGTGATCCTCGATTGGTACGGGAGATGGCCCGGGCGGTCATCGACCTCGCCGCCAACTCCCCTCGTAGACCGGTGATTCGTGATGTCACGGCACGACTACGCAGGTACCTGGCGTTCCTGGATGTACGGGCCCTCACTGACCAGCAGATCCAAGACCTTTGCCGTACATTGACGAACGAGACCGTCACGCGCCTGGCGACGGTTCGATCCAGGTCGTCCACAGACTCCAACCCTGACGTATAGGGGCAGGTGGATCACAGCCCAGGGCGATCGCAGCGGTCGTACATCAAGGGTGGGCCAAGTCAGCGCTCAGCCCACGACCTCATGACCTCCTCGACGATGCGATCGACCGCCTCGGATGGATCCTCGTGCTCCCAGATACGGAGGACCCGCCATCCAGCCTGACGCAGATGCTCGTTCGTCGTGATGTCTCGCGCCGTGTTCTTCGCCAGCTTCTCCGACCACCACTTGTCGTTGGCGGCCGGGCGTGTGGCGTGCTCGGGGCATGAGTGCCAAAAGCATCCATCCACGAACACTGCGACCTTCGCGCGGGTGAAAGCGATGTCAACCGAACGACGCTTCATTCCGGGTATCGGCCACGCCACCCGGTATCGCAGACCGCGGGCGTGCAGAAGTTTCCGCAGGGTCATCTCCGGCGCGGTGTCCCTGCGGCGCTGCTTGCTCATCCGCGCCGACACACCGACCGAACTAGGAGAAGGCATCAAGACCACAGGAAAACGCTATATCCCATCAGCAACTCTGACATCCGAACCACAACAAGCTACTTCGCGCGACCTTCCATGGAGTCACGCCGCCTAGGACGTCACCTTCGGCAACATATATGATACTTTCTGTGCCCGCCGATACACTGATCGATCACCGATCAGCCATGATCGCCAGGACTATCGACCACAGAAACTGTGGCGGTGTCTGCCTACGTGACACACCTCCTGGATCAGGTTCTACCTAGCAAGATCGTTGTCTTGTTCGCCGGTCCCGGTAGGTTCGACATGACGACCGAGAAGCTCGGTATTCCCACGGTGGGTGCGGAACGGGATGCCTCAGCTTGCCGGACCCGCCGGGCTGCGGGGCTTACCGCGTCGAAGGCGACGTACATCTCAACGGACCTTCGCGCTCTTCAAGGCAGAGGTACCCGCGGGAGGACGACTGCGCCAGACCTTCACCGTCGCCCAGCGGATGGCCAGCCGTAAGGCACTCGATGAGGTACTGCACTTCGTCAAGCGCATGGTCGCCGGGGGGAAGCAGGAGGACACCAAACAGGATCTCTGCAGACTGGAGGACGAGTGAACCGGGTTGATCCTGAAACCTCTGCGCTAGGCGCTCGCAGCGATCGACACGCCGCCCTCTCATGCCCGAGCACGGACATCGCTTGCCAGACAGAGTCCAAGCTTCCCCAACACCTGGCCCAGAGCTGGCGCTCTGCCGGGTTCCTTCTGCGGAACAGAAGCCGAGTCAATCTGACAGAGTAGTGGCGTGATACCTGAATTCAACGTCGAATGCTATGTCGACTACAACCCAGAGTATCTGGGAAAGACCTCTGCAGAGGATGTCGCCAGCTACCCCGGGCCTGGCTGGAACCGCGACTACGCCCCTCTTTACGATGTGACTTGGGACGAAGCTGAAGGCGCTCTTGAGATCGAACGTGATGCACTTGATCGAGCTTACCAAGCCCATGACGCTGAAGGATTCGAGGAGACACTTGAAACGGTCGTAAACGACGCCTACGAGAACGAAGACGACAGTTTCGCCTGGCACATCGGAGGAATAGACCTTGGCGTAGCCGCCTTGGTGATGGCGATCGTCGCAGCTGGCGGTACGACTTATACTGCGTGTCGCGGACGGGCGCCTGGCTCCCTGCACCTACAACAGCATCCCCATGTCGGGGTAATTCTCGATGCGGATCGCGCAGCGCTGATTTCACAATTCGTCCTCGAAACAGGGTGTTGTCTCTACTCCGAGGAAGAGGGGCATCTTGCGATAGGGGCGCCGTCTGTTGAGCATTGTCACCGCCTTGCCCACTTGATCATTCGAAGCCGCAATATGTTCGATCGCCTTCCCTCTCCGGCATGGCGTGCAGGGCTAGAAAATCTTGTTGAATGAGCGTAGGTCGGCCCGGCTCGCGGACATCGGCACATCGCCGTCCGCTAGATCAATCAGCTGATTCTTCTTATCTCCTTCTTGAACTGTTCGTTCCGGACATGACCAGCTTCCCCTCGGAAAGCCCTGATAGATCCGATCTTATAAGCAATCGGATCTCCGTCTCGCACTTCGAGTTCGAAGTCCTTCCCGAGCGAATCGATACGGCGTTCCAGTTCGTCGGTCTTCAGCGGTGACTTGATTGCCCTGACGATCTGATCGAGGGTCATGAAATCCCCTCCTTTTCGGAGAGCGCGGTAGATGGGGTCATGTTCCGATTGTGGGCCACATTCACGAGGCATGGTCGCGTGGTTCAGAGCGGCTGCAACGGCCACGCCCAGAGCTTTTGCCACTGGAGGCGGGAAAGCATTGCCGATTTGGCGGTAGCGGGCGGTCTTCTTGCCGCTGAAATGCCAACGAAACTCCTCCTCGTCCCATCCTTGCAAACGAGCTACCATCTCGCACGTCAGCTTGGGCCCGATTTCGAAAATCTCACCCCTGATGGGAGCCGCATCGGCCAAGGCCCACCCGTTCACACCCATCTCTGCCCACTTGGCTTTGGCTCGTGTCGGCCCCAGGTCGGCACCACCGTGCTTCTTCGAACCCCCAACGAGGGTCGGCGCGATGTCATTGGCCCTGCTCGCCCACGCCTCAGCCTCTTCCCAGCCGTTAGCGGACATCAAAGGAAGCAGGGCTTGCCCGACGGTGTGAGGGGAAGCAACAGGTGCAGGCCAATGGAAGTACGTGAGGTCTTCTGGCTGCATCGCGACGAGTATGAACCTGGGCCGGAGCTGCGGCACGCCATAGTCTCTGGCGTTCACGACTCGCCACTCTGCTCCGTATCCGAACTCACTCAAGCGGTCAAGGACATGCTGCCGGTACCCCGCGAATCTGGGCTGACTCAGACCACGGACGTTCTCCAGCAGGAGGGCGCGAGGTCGGATGACCCCAACCTGCTCGACCGCCCAAGCGAAGAGATCACGCTCGTCGGCGGCCCCGCGCTGCTGTCCAGCGACACTAAAGGGTGGACACGGCACCCCGCCAGCCAGGAGGTCAACGCTCCCCGCATAGTCGTTGGGATTCCATACGTCTTCATCTGCCACGTCCCCCGCCACCACCTTCCAGTCAGGGCGGTTCAATCGGAGCGTCGCAACGGCGTTGTCGTCAAGTTCTATCAGCAGGCCGTGCTCGAAGCCCGCGCGTTCCAACCCAAGCGCCTGCCCACCAGCGCCGGCGCAGATCTCCACGGCTCTGAAGATTCTTTGGGTGTCGCCCACATGCCCTCCTCTGTCGCGAGAGCACGAGAGTACCGACCCAATCCGACAAAATCGGGACATTGGGATCTTGTCGGCGTCGAGCTGCTTGAGCAAGATCTCCTGTTACGCCGCTGCTCAGCCCCTGGCCTGCGTACAGCATCGCTCGCCCAGGAGACTGTCATGATCAGAGAGTAAGCTTGCCGCCATCACGGGTGACTCACAGGCGGATGGACGTCTCAGCCGTCCCCCGGTATCCACCTCGACCGACAGGAGAGTACGTGCGCCGCCCCCCTAAGATCGTTGATCTGTTCGCCGGTCCTGGAGGGTTGGACGTAGCAGCACGATGGCTCGATGTGCCGACGGTCGGCATCGAGCTGGACACAAGTGCGTGCAAGACGCGTGACGCGGAGAAGCTCGAGACGCGACACGACGACGTGCGCAATTTTAAGCCCTCAGACTTTAGCGATGCCACTGTATTGGCGGGCGGTCCCCCCTGTCAGACGTACACCGTTGCAGGCTCGGGCGCCGGTCGTCGCGCATTGGACGATGTTCTGGACTTCGCGGAACGTATGGCGCTCCGCTTGGATGTAGGGACCGATCTGGAGAAGCTAGCAGCCGATCATAACGGCGACGACCGCACGGGCTTGGTCTTGGAGCCGCTGAAGTGGGCGCTTCAGGCGATAGACGACGGCAACCCCTACGATGCGATCGTCTTGGAGCAGGTACCTGCTGTCCTCCCTGTATGGCAAGCCATGAAGACGATTCTGGAGAAGGAAGGTTACAACGCCGCGTGTGACGTACTGCGCGCAGAGGAATTCGGAGTCCCGCAGACGCGTCGTCGAGCAGTACTCATCGCCCGCCTGGAAGGTGAAGCGTTGCTCCCTGAACCGACGCATCGCCCGTATCGCAAGAATGTGTCGAGAGAAGAGGGGCCCGAGGGATTGTCCCCCTGGGTAGCGATGAAGGACGTGCTCGCCCGCCCAGAGCCATTCGTCGTCGTCTCCAATTACGGCACCGGCGGAGACCCAAAGAACCGCGGTCAGCGCACTTCGGCCGAACCAGCTTTCACGGTGACAGGAAAAATCTCCCGCAATCGAGTGGAGACGCCGGATGGCCGCCCTGCTGACCCTCCTCGCTTTACCCCTGAGGAATCTGGGCAGCTGCAAACTTTCCCCGCTGACTATCGGTGGCGCGGCCGGGATGTCGCACAACAAATCGGCAACGCCATCCCGCCCCGCCTCGCCGCCTACATTCTTGTCGCTGCGCTCGGCCTCGACAAGAAGTTGCTCCACAAGATATTTTCTGACCCGAAAATTCCTGCAGGAGGATCACTGTTGACGCCCCTGGAAGTGGCGTCGTCACCGACGGCGATACGCTGAAGATCGCGGGCGGGTACGCCGACTGGAGTCAATCGACTCCTCCCGGTCTCAATATTCCCAATGCATGCATGCTTGACGGTATCGAGTACTCCATATTCGCGGTAAATCCGTTGGAGTCAATCATCCGTCAATAATTTTCCCCATACTGAGTCGATCATAAGTTATGTAAATTTCAAGAAGACCGGAAGACGAGTCGTCCCCCTGCTGAAGCGGCATACGGACCAGGGGAATTTCCGGAAAATCTCAATACTTATGATCGCCTCAGTACCTCGCCGTCGACCTGCCACATAGCGCTCATCCACGACGACTGTTAAAAGGGGACGGCACCGACGCGGTCGACCAGGAGGCACTCGATGCCTTGCTGCCGCTCATGATCCTGCGCAGGTTGATCGACACCCAGGCGGAGGGAAGCGTCGAGGACTCCCGATGGCTAGCGGCCTGGCTGTCCGCAAACGCCCCCGATCTACTGCCTCTGGCTTCGGCGCTGTGATCAGATTCCTGGTAGAAGCACGTGTTCCAATTCCACGCGGAGAACATGGCGGACATCAGCAGGTCTTCGCAGCGTGTGACCTGCTCCGGGGATGACGACCAGACGAGCATTGAGGCTCCTGGCCTGCTCCAGCGGAGTTACCCGATCCTCGTCTCCGTGGATCAGAAGCAGCGGACGCTGAATCGCGGCTTCTGATCCACCGGAAAACTCACCACGAAGCAACTCCGCATGATGGGCCTGGAACTTTGGTGCGGCTCTGCTCCAGCTCTCCAGATCGACCACGGCTGATCTGGCGATCCCAACCGCGAACACATCGGTGATCGCCAGGGCACGCAGAACGGTGTACCCGCCGGCACTGGCCCCCCAGATCGCCACCCGCCCGGGATCCGCCCGACCGGCGGCAAACAGGTGACGAGCCGCATCGGCGCAATCGGTGGCGTCGACCATCCCCCACCGATGACGAAGGCCTATCCGGTACGCGCGGCCGTACCCAGTGCTCCCTCGGTAGTCGACATCAGCGACGGCGAAACCCCTGCTCGTGAAGTACTGCGCGTGCAGGTCCAGCCGTAGCGGCCAGTTCGCCGTCGGCCCCGGATGAGCCCGTACAAGCAGTGGCGGAGGCTCATCGCTTCCTCCCGAGGGCAGGTAGTAGAGGCCGTACGCCTCACCCCCGTCGCGGGTGCCGAAGGTGAAAGGCTCTGGCCGGACGAGCGATGCCTGGTCAAGAGTGACGTCGACCGGTGTGAGCTCATGAACGGCACCGCTGGTCTCGGCCAGCACCACCGTAGGCAACCGAGTAGGACTGGAGCCGATGAAGGTGACTTTCTCGTCTGCCGTCGCCAGGTAGGGCTTGATCGAGGTATACGGCAGCGCGAGCCGTTCCAGGTCACCGCCAGAGCGCCTTACCACCAAGGAATGCAACGGCCCCTGCTGGACGACCGCTATGACCTGGTCGCCCTGAAAAACATAAGTGCGATACCCGAACTCCCAGGGAGCCGCCGCGACCTCGAACTCCCCCGTGATGACCGGCTCGGCATGGCCGTCGCGCCAGGCGTACAGATTCCACCAGCCCGACCGGTCAGAGACGAAGTGCAACACCCCGTCGTCGCTCCACTGCGGCTGGCACACCGACTCCTCATCCCCGCCCGCGACCAGCCTCGTACCGGTAAGCACACCATCAGGCCCGATGTCAGCCAGCCAGAGCCGGGAACCGTCCCACGGCATGAGCGGCGCGTTCCATGAGACCCAGGCAAGCCGCTTCCCATCGGGACTGGGCTCCGGGGACATGTAGAAGTCCTCGCCGGAGGCGATGATCGACGGCTCAGCCGAAAGAACGACCAACTCGTTATAGACGCCGGTCTCTTCGTGACGCTCCCGTACGCAGACCAGCTCGCCGGTGCCCGGAAGAAGACGGAGATCGGCATAGCGCCAGGTTCCCGACGACGCGGAGGTCACCGGCACGGGATGTCCGCCGTCGCGTACGTGATAGACCCGCTGGTCATCCGCGTTACAGAACCACAGATCCCACTCGGTGGCCAGGTAGGCACCCCCGCCGTACTCATGCACGTAGGAAGCGACGTGGAACCCCTCCGGCAGCACGTCCTGCCGGCCCTCGGCAGCGGTCCAGCGCACGAGCACATCCCCGTCCGGCCGTCCCTCGATCCAGTAGACGGCCTCACCGACCGCTTGAACCGCGTCGTACGAGACGGTGGCGCGGGCGACGACCTCAGCGGGGATAGGGCTCACTCTTGCAATGATCGGACGAAGTCATCCAGTTCGCGAGCGACCTCGGGACGCCGGGGTGCCACCCGGTCGCGGAAGCGGTGGACCCGGGACATCCCGGCGACCGATCCTCTTCGGGCGAATACGGCGATCGCCTCTTGGGCCAGCCGTACGGCCTCGGCGGGTTCACCTTCTCCGAGGCGTGCCTGCGCCAGGTCCACGGTGAGTTCCGCCTTGCGGCGTACGCACGTGGTGGGAACCCCGCCGATGGCCTGCTCGAAGGAACGGGCGGCCTGGGCGTAGTCACCGAGTTCAAGGAGGCAGTTGCCCTGGTAGCCGAGCAGCCGCTCGCGGTCGAAGTCGTACATCCATTCGTCCCGCTCGTCACCGGCCCGTTCCAGGGCCGTGTTCGCCTTGTTGAGTTCGGCCAGTGCCGCTCTGCCGTCGCCCGCGTGAACACGTGCGGTGGCGCTCACGGCGTGCAGCCAGGACCTCGTCAGGTGGGTAACAGAACGTCCGGCCGTGTCCAGAGCCGTTGAGGCATGCCGAACGGCTTCATCGACCCGTCCGGCCGCATCCGCGGTGATGGAACGGTAAGCGCTGACGTAGGACCGAAGCCCTTTGTCCCCCGCTTCCCCAAGGGCGTCCAAGGCGGTGGCGTACCGATGTCCCATCGCGAAGTGGTCACCGAGATCGAACCAGATCCACGCCGCGAACCCGGCCGCCTCCCCCGCCGCATAGGCGATTCGCCGCCGCAGCTTGTCAGGGGCAGGAGCCTCCAGGAGAGAGCGTAGAAGGGCGAAGTGGCCGTCGACCGGGACGAGCATCTCGGCCGATGTCAGTTCGTGGTAAAGGCGGCGCTGACGCACGGTGATCATTTCGATGTCCTCCACCACGGCGGAAGTGATCGCCGAAGCGTGCTTTCCGCACGTACTGAGCCGTCCCCAGTCGGCACCGGAATCCGGCGCCTCCGGACTGGGCCTGCGCGCGGCTTCGCTGCGGTGGCGGAGGTGGGCCTGCTCACGGATGACACCCGGGAGCATGTTGTTGAGCGTTCCGCCCGCGCCGAGCGCGGTGTCGCAGGCGATGACCACGGACTCCGAGGGAGCGACCGAGGCCCGTTCCACCGCGCCGAGGTGTTGCCAGGAGTATCCGGTCAGCTCGCCAAGTTCCATCAGCGTGAGCGAGCGCGCCTTGCGGAGTTCGCGCATCCTGGACCCCAGCGCGGCGAGCAGTGACGAGCCTGGGTCGAGGGCCTTGGCCGGCCGCCCGCGACCACCTTTCCTTATGGTAGTCATCCGAACACTCTCTGCTGTTTTTGCTGTTCGTTGCGAGCAAATCAGGTCGTGCGGTCTGCTGTCAGCACCTTGAGCAAGCTGGATCGTGAGAGATGGACGCCCATGAGCACCGCCTCGATACATGCCCTCGATCGGCTGAAGAAACGCGCCCCCGAGCACGCGGGCGACGCCGCCCTGTCCGACGAAGCATGCCGAGGTATGGCGAAAACTCCCCCACGCGCCCCTACCGGCGGCGAGAACGAACGGCGACCCGATCCGACGGGGAACGGCGGACGCTCACGACCGGCGAGCCCAAGAACATCAAAAACGGCCCTGCCCGGCGAATGGCGTCGCCTGGCAGAGCCTCGACCGCACTCTGGAGGTGCGCGATCTGTGTTCCACAGTAGTAGAACCCCAAAGATCATCCGTATCCGTTGGCATGCCGAACAACCGCCCTCGCCTCTCGGCTGCCGCTGGTGCGGCCATCCCCCGTACGCGCACGACGCCGCCAGCCTGCCGCACCGGCCAGGGCACCTGTGGGAGCAGCCCACCTCGGCCCAGGTCCGTACCCGCATGACGGCCCGGCGCCGCCTCGGGCTCTGCGGCCGACTGCCCGCGCCTCCCGCACCGGCCATCATGACCCCGCGCCCGCCGAGCCACCCCTTCACCGTTTCCCCCATCAACCGGGGACGCCACGCGCGACCGGCCACCCTGCCCTACGGACGCGAATCGCCGCCGGGAGCACGGCCCGGCAGGCGCGAGACGCACCGGAAGGGAGTGACGGCATGAGCAGCACCCTCTCCCTCGAAACGGAGAACCTCCGGCACGAACCCGGTGACGACCCCCGCGCGCTACGCACCCTGACGCTCCGCTTCCCCGACTGGCGTCCCTGGTACGGCCACGCCACCGGACGCTGGTGGGCACTCTCCCCCATCCGATACCGCCAACGCATCGGCCTCCTCGAAGCCGACACCCCCGCCGAACTCGCCGCCCGAATCCAGCACATCGAGGACTTCCACCCCCACCCCGAGCAGGCCCACCAGACAACCCACAAGGACCTCGGGGCCGCCGAAGGCGACCAGCACAGCGAGACCATCAGCAAGGGAGGTGACCGGGATGACCGTACGACTGCTGTCCGTACTCGCCGGAGTGCTCACTGACCGATTCCGGACGACGACCGACGCCCCCAACGGACCGGCCGCCACCATCTGGCCGCCGTACCCGGGCCGGATCCCCGGCTGGTCAACGACACCGAACCACACGCCCGTCATCTCCCAGCGCTTCCCCGCCACCCCCGACCAGGTCAGAAGCGCCCGCGCCTTCGTCGCCGACATCCTCGGCGACGAACACCCGCTCCGCGACGACGCCATGCTCCTCACCAGCGAACTGGCCACCAACGCCGTCGAACACTCCGTCAAACCGACCGGCACCCAACCAGCCGATGTCGGAACAGCCGTCCCCGAGCCGAAGGACCCGTCACGAGAGTTCGTCGTCACGGTGGCCTTCACCCCGCACGGCGTCATCATCACCGTCCAGGACCCCGGCTCCGCACAGATCCCCCACGTCAGGAACTCCAGCCCAGACGCCACCGGCGGCCGGGGACTTCTCCTCGTCAACGACCTCGCCACCCGCTGGGGCTTCCACCGCGACCCCAGAGGAACCGTCATCTGGCTCGAACTCACCTGACAGACCAACGCGGGCTCGAAAGGACGGCGCCGCCACACTCCCTACCAACGGCGCCGTCCCCGAGAACGAGACGGTCATACGATTCCCGGTACGGATGGGTCCCGTTCGTTCTGGAGGCACACGATGGAGACGGCTCCGGTCCCGGCGTTCAGTGAGCTGATCTCCGGCACCCAACGGTCGGCGGTGCATCTGGAGATGCATGATGTCTACGATCTCGGCTCGCACCGGTTCGCGAACTGGCGGTCCGGCCATCGTGAGGACCCAGCGAACCGTGACGAGTGGTGGAACCCCTTCCACAGCGTGATCTCTGAAGCCGTCGCCCGCGGCGTCCAGGTGCGTCGCGCCCGTGTCGTGTCCGAACCGGTCAGCGACTACGTCCGGTTCGAGTACGACGTCACCTTCTCCAACATCGCGGCCGGCGAACATGTGCGGTGGCTGCCTCGGTGCCGAGCTTCGGACCTGGCGCTTCCAGGCAATGACTTCTGGGTGTTCGACGGTCGCCTGGTCCGGCTCAGCCACTTCGCCGGTAACGGGGAGTTCGTCCAGGACGAGATGACCGAGAAGCCCGCTGTCGTGGACCTGTGTGTCGAGGCCTTCGAACGGGTGTGGGAACGCGCCATCGACCACCACGACTATCGTCCCGCCTGACCTCCTGCTTCGGCGGTGAGGGAAGTTCCCGCATGCACGACCCCGGTTCGGGCGAGTCTACTCGGCCAGATCCGCTTCAGTTCAGAGAGGCACAAGCGCGGTTTCCCTCCGAGACACGGGCGGTCGTTGGAAGCATGGGGGTGAGAAAAGTGCTGGCTAGTAGGACGGTGCATGGACAGATGGTAAAGATCGATATCGAACCCCTTGAGCCCTTCCCCGAAGAGCCGGTGACACCCGCACTGGTCGCGGAACTGCTGGGAATCGCACCGGACTGGCTGGATGGTCAGAACGTCGACGATTACATCCGGGACGCGAGGCGCGTCTAGCCTCCCCGCGTGCATCACGACAACCCCACCCCGGTTTTGGGGACCGCCGAAACCCCAGGTCAGCTTTACTTTCCCGGTCGCCGGATGATCCTCTGTCCGAGTGGACCTTGACCAGTTCTTTGCGTTCGGACCTGAGGTGCCGTTCACCGCGAAACGGGTGTTCACCGACCGTGAGGAGTACATCCGGGCGTTTCAGCAGCGGATTGCCGCACACCTGGCCGAGGAATGGCCCGTCGAGAGGCTGATGGATTTCCAACGGCCCGCCCGGAACGTGATGGGGCTGAGCGGGGAGGGCGGCATCGGGAAGTCCACGCTGATCCGCCACCTCGCCGACCTCGCCCAGCGCGGCGAGTTCGACGGGCTGCCGGATGACCGCTCGGTCGCCGTCATCGACTTCGCGGACCTGTCGAGCCAGAGTTTCGAAACGGTGCTGCTCCGGGTACGCGCCGCGCTGGGGCGCCTGGGCAAGTCGTGGCCCGCCTTCGACGTCGCGCTCTCGGCGTACTGGGAGCGCAAGCACCCCGGTGAGTCCCTGGTCCGCTTTCTGGGGAAGTCCTCCTCGGTCGGTGCCGTCTCCGATTCACTGCGCCTTTCCGAGCAGGTCGCGTCGAGCATCGACGGCCTGTTCGCGGGGCTCGGTGCCGTCACGACCGCCTACCGGGTGCTCGATCTGGTCGGCAGCTCCACACGGCAGTCGATCACCCTGCGACGACTCCGGCGTGACCTCCCGGCGTTCAGCCTGATCCTTCAGGAGGAGAGCCCGGACCGGATGCTCGGCTACCTGCCGATCCTGCTGAGCGCGGACCTGGAGCGGATCCGCCAGAAGAGCCCGGTACTGGCGCTCTGCGTACTCGACACGTTCGAGAACGTCCAGGTCCTGCCACCCGAGCGGGGCGGATTGGAGGATCTGGTCGTCCGGATGGCGTACCTGTTGCCCAACGTGTTCTTCACGGTCGGGAGCAGGCGGCCACTGCGCTGGCATGACCCGGTACGCGGCGTCGGACTGACCTACGGCGGGGCGCGACGGTGGCCGGGGCTGGCCGATCTGACCGACCAGTTCCCGGTCGACGGCTTCGAGACCTCGGACGCCGACCTGTTCCTCCGGGAGCGGCTGCTCGTCGACGACGAGCCGGCCATGGATGCCGAGGTGCGGGAGCGGATCGTGGCCGGTTCCGGAGGGTCTCCGCTCTATCTGGAACTGTCGACGGGCCTGTTCGAACAGCACCTGGCCCGGGGCGAGACCCCGGACCCGAAGGTGTTCGGCGAGCCCTTTCCCGAGCTGGTCCTGCGGATGATGCGCGACCTGTCGCCCGAGGACCGGGACCTGCTCCGGGCCGCGGCGCTGCTGGAGGCGTTCGACGACCGGCTGCTGGCCGCGATCCTGCCCGAGGCGCGCGGCAGGCGGATCGAGGACTTCATCGCCCGACGCTTCGTACGACACGATCCGACCGTGTGGCCGCCCTGCCGCCTGCACGAGAACCTGCGCCGCGGTGTCGCCGACTGCGACGCGCACACCCCGGACGGATGGACCGCCAGGGAGCGGCGAGACCGGGCCTCGCAGGCTCTGGCGTATCTGACGGACTTCACGCTGTCGATCTGGGGTGACGACCCGCCGGACGAGCTGACCCCGGCCGACCACAGCCGCCGTACCGTCGCCGCCTTTCTTCTCGCCCTGCACGGCGCCGCCGAGCATGACGTCCTGCCACCGGGGCTGGGGCAGATGGCCTACACCCTGCGCTACCTGGGGCACTGGCAGGTGCTGACGTCACTGCCCAGGTTCAGCGCGTCTCCGCAGCTGGCCGTGCTCGCCGAGGTGGCCAGGTTGACGGTCCAGGTGGACCAGGAGGCGACGGAGCGCCACACGGCCATGAAAGCGGCGGTCGAGAACGCCGGCGCGAGTCCGTACGCCGACTACTTTCATTTCGAACTCGGCAGCCTGGCCCAGTTCACCGGTGACCTGACCGACTCCGACCGCCATCTCGGCATGGTCGCCGACCAGCTCTCGCCGCTCGGCGTCGCTGCCCGGTTCGACCTGGCGGGCAACGCCTTCCGGCGCAGTCGTTACCCGGAGGTCGTACGGCAGATCGAGAGAAGGTCTGCAGGGACAAGGCTGGAACGGATCGGCACCGGTGACCTGATAGGTCATGTGTACCTGCACAACGCCCGGTTCCAGGAGGCCGCGGAGCTGTTCACGCGGGTCCTGGCAGAGGCACGGCAGGCCGACGCGCCGCTCTGGGCGGCGCGGGCCGCACGCCATCAGGCTCTCGCCTCCATGTGGTTCGATCCGGAGCTGACCCTCCGGACGGTTCCGGAGGCGCGTGAGCTCAACCAGTCGGTCGGGGAGGTCGTGGGGCTGGCCCAGTGCGACATGGCGGAGTCGATGGCCCACGCCATGCGAGGAGAGTGGGCCGTCGCCACCCGCCTCCTCGACGAGGCTCGCCGGACCTTCGAGGCCGTCGGCGCCTCCGCCGAGTTGTTGCCCATTGACGTGGTCGAGGTCCTGCAGCTCATCGCACGAGGCCAAGATGAGCAGGCCCTGTCCATCACGGTCCGCCTCGCGGAGACGGCCGGAGCCGAGGAGGCTTTCCTGCCCGTGTGGTCGGCGGTCACCGCGCTCTGGACCGGGCAGCCGGAACTGCACGACTTCACCCGGACAAGGTGGTTGGATCTTCCTGAGACGACACGGGAGCGGTGGGTACAACCGCTCCATCGACTGCGAGCGGGAGGCGGATCATGAGGGTCTGCGGCCCGCTTGATGTCGGTGACAAACGAGGACTCATCCCGACCGGCCGCGTTTCAGCGGCCGAGATCGCCAAGGCGCGTGACGTGGCGCTCAAGAGTGCGGCGTTCGATGGTGTGGCCGGGCCGTACGAGCCGGGGGCCACGGTGGTCTACGGTCGCCGAACGGCCGTCAAGGTCCAGCACCGCCTGCACGAACGCCTTGGTACCGCGCTGCGGATGGAGTCGATGCGTAAGGCCGCGGGGCTCCGGGTTCCGGCCCTGCTGGACGCGGGAACGGTGCGGACCGCGTCCGGACCGCGATGGTGGCTCGTGCTGGAAAGGATCGGCGGCTCACCCGGCGAACATCCGACTCCCACCCGGCAACGCGGCCTGGGCGAGCAGCTTCGCCGCTGGCACGGTGCCACGGACCAGGGTGGCCTGCGCCTGGACGAGCCCGGTGCTCTCGGGGTGCTGCTCGGCTCCGCGCGCCACCTCGCGACCCGCGATTACCCGGCCATCTCAGACCTGTTCGACCAGGTGTGCGCGGGACAGCCGATGACGGCCATCCACGGGGATGCCGCCGTGGGGCACAACGCCCTCTTCGAGGGCGACGATCTGCTCGCCGTCCTCGACCCGGGTGCGGTCGAGGTCGGGCCGCCCATGCTCGATCTTGCCTGGTGCCTCGCCGTCGACCTGCCACGTGGCGCTCATCCGCGATGGCTGCTGGAAGGGTACGGCACCGACGCGGTCGACCGGGAGGCCCTCGACGCCATGCTGCCGCTCATGATCCTGCGCAGATTGATCGACACCCAGGCAGAGGGAAGCGCTGAGGACTCCCGATGGCTCGCGACCTGGCTGTCCGCGAATGCCCCCGGCCTACTGCCCCTGGCGGGTTGATCAGAGGTTCAGCCTGTACCGCGCGTCGGTGGAGCAAGGGCGGGGGCTCCGTTCAGCCAGGCGGCGAGTTGCTCGCGGTCGATCAGAAGCAGGTTCGTTCCCGCCGCGCACTGTTTGGCCGGGGCGGTGAAGCGCGTCGTGGTGACGAGAACACCCCGGTGCTCGGGATAGGCGTGCAGGGCACCGAGGAGGTTTCGGACCTCGGGCGAGCCGACGGATTTGGCCCAGCGCTTGCACTGGATGACGAAGAGGTCTCCGGCGGGCGCGGTTCCGATGACGTCGACACCGCCGTCACCACTGCCACCGATTCTGCGGACCTTGTGAAACCCGTCCCGCCTGAGCAGTGCCTCGACGAGTGACTCGAACTCAACGCCGGTCATCCGGTCGACGCGTTCGAGGCGGGCGTTGTCTCTCAGCCACTCCCGCTGCCGGGCGTCGATCGTTCGACGTCGGAGCACGAGCAGGCCGACCAACCCCGCCACCAGCAGGACCGTGAGACCGATGATCAGTGGCCGATTGGCGACGACCACATCGATGAGCCACCTGGCGACCACCAGGAAGACTGCGATGGCCACCGGCCAGAGCAACCAGTCCACGTTGCCCTGACCACGGCGTGATCTTCGTCGTGCCATCGGCGGCCTCCGGGGGTGAGGTTGGGGAGTTTCCGCCGATGATGACGGCGAGGACCGACAGTTTTCGAGGATGTCCCGAGGTCAGGCCCTTTTGGCGGAATTCGTGCCGGCCGCTGATGCCCGCGTCCAGGCAGGCGATCTGCAGCAGGTCGATGATCAGGTTCTGCGGGCGTTCCACACCGTCCAGGAGCACCTTGCCCGTCGCCGGGCAGTCGGTCTCCTCCGGGTACAGGAGCGCTTCGCGGGACTCGCTGTCGTCGGCGGTTCCTTCACCCAACGGGAGACCACCCAGGTAGGGGATCAGAGCCTGGGGGGTCTTCCCCTGACCAGTGGGGACGCAGGTCCATGGCCGGTTCGGAGCCGACCGGCACTTTACCGGCCTCGCTGAGGGTCAGACGGCGTAGGGGCGGGCGGTCCTGCCCGCGTCCAGTGTCCGGGCCCACCAAACGAGCCGGTCGAGCAGGATGTCGGCCGCTCTCGTGCAGCCCTCCGGGTTGGTGGGGTCACCCTTGTCGTCGAACTGGCCGGCGCCGTGAAAGCTGACGGTGTCCCGGATTCCCACCGCGTGCAGTTCGGCGAAGACCAGACGCAGGTGCTCCACCGCCCGCAGTCCACCGGACAGGCCACCGTAGGAGACGAAGCCCACCGGTTTGGCCCGCCACTGCTTGTAGTGGCGATCAATGACGTTCTTCAGCGACGCGGGGAAGCTGTGGTTGTACTCCGGCGTCACGATGACGAACGCGTCGGCGGTGTCCAACCGCGATGTCAGGCTCGCAAGAGCCTGTGCCGTCTCAGGGGACGGCGCCGGCCCGGGTTCCGGCAGCGTCAGGGGGAGCGGGACCTCAGCCAGGTCGACGACATCGACGTCGAACTCTCCATGCCGGCGGGCCTGACGAGCGAACCAGTTCGCGACGGTCGGGCCGAACCGGCCCGACCTGACGCTGCCGACGATGACGACGAGCCTGATCGGCTTCTCGGACATGAGTAGGACTCCTGGAAGGTCAATGGGGATCGCGGCGCTGTGATGGTCCCGGCGTCACGGGTGACGGCCGATCCGCCCAGCCGCCATGTGGAGAGCACCACTACAGGACCGACGGCCCCGGCGAACGTGCGGGTGATGCCCCTCCGCGCCTTAGGTTGCGCGACAGCCAGAACTGAGGCTGGGTGTACCCATGCTTGGCCTGCTCCGCCCTGGTGAACGCGATGAGGGCCTCGTAGGCCACTCCCGTCCAGTACGCGGCCGGCTGTGCGGCCAACTGGGCGTCGGAAATGTGCTGCGTCGTCATCGCTGCTCCTGCGAGTGATCACCGGTGAAGGACAGTGCGGACCCGGTCGCTGTGATGACCGGAGGCGTCACGGTGTTCTTCCAGGTGGCCCCATCCGTCGTGACCGTCCACGCTGATCAGCCGAGTTGAAGCTTGAGCGACGGTCGACGGGCCGGTGGCGTCAGATGGTTCAGAGGTTCTCGAAGACCTGGGTGTTCTGGGCGGCCGCGATCTTCCAGAGGCCTTCTTCCTTGGCGAGGATGTAGAAGGGGCGTCCTTCGGGGCCGTCGGCGGGGGTGCCGTCAGGGGTGAGGGGGACCTGATGGACGTTGACGGCGGCCACGTCCGGGCGGATGAAGAGGATCCGAACCGGGGTGTAGGCGGCGGTTCCGTACTGGGTCGAGCCCGGAAGGACCTGGGCGGTGAAGTCGTGGATGGTCTCCCAGCCGGAAAGGCGTTTGCCGTGCCCGGTCGTCCAGACCGGGTCCGCTTTACGGAACAGACTGAGAAAAGCCTCGACCTGCTCGTTCTGCTGGGCTTCCTGAACCGCGGCCACCAGGCCGACGATCGCGTCCACATCGCTCTGCGGGTCGTCCGCAACGCCGAAGATCTCAAGATTCATCATCGCTCCTCCGAATATCGGTCGGGCAAGCCCGTTGCGATGAATGTAGAACCTCGACTTAACTTGAGGGCAAGCCCGAGATCGAACCGCGCTACCGTCCAGGACCCCGGCAAGGTGGATCCGCGAGCCCCTGGCCGATCGAGGCGGCGTCAGGCGATGTGCGCGCCGTCGGGGACGCGAACAGGTGACAGGACCGGTCAGGAATCAAGAAGCGCTGGTCACCGAGCCGCGACTAGCGTCATGGCCATGACATCCATCGAATCCGTCACCCTCGACGTGGCCGACCCCGCAGCCGCCGGCCACTTCTACACCGCCGCCTTCGGTCTGGACACACAGATACGCCTGCGCGCTTCGAAGGCCCCCACCACCGGCTTCCGCGGGTTCACACTGGCACTCACCGTGTCCCAGCCGTCCACCGTCGACAGCCTCATCGGCACCGCCCTCGACGCCGGCGCCACGACACTGAAGCCCGCCACCAAGTCGCTCTGGGGCTACGGCGGCGTCGTACAGGCCCCGGACGGGACGATCTGGAAGATCGCCACCTCGGCCAAGAAGGACACCGGCCCCGCCACCCGGCAGATCGACGAGATCGTGCTCCTGCTGGGAGTCACGGACGTGGCCGCGAGCAAGAGGTTCTACCTCGACCACGGCCTCACCGTGGCGAAAAGCTTCGGCCGCATGTACGTCGAGTTCGCCACCGGGTCGAGCCCCGTCAAACTGGCGCTGTACCGGCGCCGCGCCCTCGCCAAGGACGTCGGCGTCGCCCCCGACGGCACCGGATCACACCGGCTCATGATCGGCGGCGACGCCGGATCCTTCACCGACCCGGACGGATTCGCCTGGGAGACCACCTCGCCGGCACTCACGCCCTGATGTGTCACCGGTGAACCGGCCGATGACCGACGGAGCGAGCCCCCACGAAGTGACTGGAGGAAACATGACAGGCGCGCCGCCGCGTGGACTCAAGGAGAGGCTGCGGGACACTCGCACGAGACTGGAGAGCGACGTCGATCTCTGGGTCGCGACGTCGGGCTCCCCGGGCGGCGCCCACCTCATCCCGCTCTCGTACCTCTGGGACGGGACCGCGTTCCTCATCTCGACGCCGCGCGCCTCGGTCACCGGCCGCAACCTGCTGGCGGACGACCGGGTACGACTCAGCCTCGGGCCGACCCGCGACGTCGTCCTCGTCGACGGCACCGCCGAGCCGGTCGACCTCGCCGACCTCGCCCCGGAGACGGGCGACGCGTTCGCGACCAGGACCGGTTTCGACCCGCGCGAACTCGACGAGCCCTACCAGTACTTCCTGATCCGGCCGCGGCGCGTCCAGGCCTGGCGCGAGGCGAACGAACTGCGCGGGCGCGACCTCATGCGCGACGGCCACTGGCTCGGCTGACCACCCACCCGGCGAACGGCGCGGCCAAGGACGCGGACTTCCAGCGGGGACCCCTCACCCTGCTCCGCACAGATCCCCCGCACCGGACCGGCTGGGCGGTCAGAGCGACGGCGAGTGCGAGCCCCCTGCCGCACGGTCGCCGAGGCCGGGTCGCTGCGCTGAGTCGACGACGGTCGCCGGTGAGGTCCCGGTGCCGGCCCAGTTTCCCGACTTTCCGGACACCCCTACGCGCGGGCGCGCGAGCTCCCCGATCGGCCTCCGGGAAGGACCGGACCGGATTTCGGCGGTAGGGCCGAAGCGGTGATGATCTACTGGGTCAGCGGGTCGGCCACAACTTCACGCTGTTGTCGTTGCTGGCGGTGGCGAGGGTTTCGCCGTCCGGGCTGAAGGCCACCGAGTAGATCTCGTCGGTGTGGCCGGTGAGGGTGGCGACGGTGTTGCGGCCTGCCACGTCCCACAACTTCACGCTCTTGTCGCCGCTGCTGGTGGCGAGGGTTTTGCCGTCCGGGCTGAAGGCCACCGAGGAGACCCAGCCGGTGTGGCCGGTGAGGGTGGCGACGGTGTTGCGGCCGGCCACGTCCCACAACCACACCATGTCGTCGCCGCTGCCGGTGGCGAGAAGTTTGCCATCCGGGCTGAAGGCCACCGAGAAGACATAGACGGTGTAGCCGGTGAGGGTGGCGATGGTGTTGCGGCCGGCCACGTCCCACAACCGCACCGTGTTGTCGCGGCTGCCGGTGGCGAGGGTTTTGCCGTCCGGGCTGAAGGCCACCGAGGTGACAAAGGCGGTGTGGCCGGTGAGGGTGGCGGCGGTGTTGTGGTCGGCCACGTCCCACAACTTCACGCTCTTGTCGTTGCTGGCGGTGGCGAGGGTTTTGCCGTCCGGGCTGAAGGCCACCGACTCGACCCAGCCGGTGTGGCCGGTGAGGGTGGCGGCGGTGTTGCGGCCGGCCACGTCCCACAACCGCACCGTGTTGTCGCTGCCGCCGGTGGCGAGAAGTTTGCCGTCCGGGCTGAAGGCCACCGAGGTGACCACGCTGGTGTGGCCGGTGAGGGTGGCGATGGTGCTGCGGCCTGCCACGTCCCACAACTTCACGCTGTTGTCGCGGCTGCCGGTGGCGAGAAGTTTGCCGTCCGGGCTGAAGGCCACCGCGTAGACAAAGTCGGTGTGGCCGGTGAGGGTGGCGCTCGGTGCGAGGTTGGCGGCGCTCGGTGTGGGGTCGGGGGTGCTCGGTGTGGGGTCGGGGGTGCAGGCGACCATGGTCGGCACGCCGATGGCGGCCAGGGCGCCGAGTCCGCCCTGGAGCAGGGTGCGGCGAGATAGTGAGCGGCGCTGCCGTGGCGGGGTCGTATTCACACCCGTAGGTGTAGAAGATCATGCTTGAGATCGACTTGTGTGTTTCTGCATCACCCTCTGCCCGCCGGGGCCGAGCGGCTCACCGGAGGCGAACAGCTCCGGGGCGCGGCCGCGATCGGGAGGCACACCGGGCCCGGTCCCGTACGACACAGCCATCCGCTCCCGAACGTGTCCCCGGCCGCCAGGTAGGTCGGGGTGGCCGGCGGTCCCTGGGATCAGAGTTTTTGGAGTGCCGCGTGCGTGCGCGAAGAGTGGCGGCAGGGCGGTTCCGGGGCCCGGCTGGGGCCACTTCAGGCGTCCTAACCACGACCGGTCGGTGGTCGGCCCGCCCCCGGGCCGGAGTGTGGCCGACGCTTGCCGCCGGCCAAGTCCGCTCCCTCGCCGGGGGCTCGGTCGGCGGACTGGACAGTCGGCCGCGCGCCGGCCGGGCAGGCCCCGGGGAGCGGGCCTGGGGGTGGTGGGGAGAAGTCACGGGGACCTTCACCGGCGCTGAACCCGCTACCTTCGGCGGTAGGGCCGAAGCGGTGATGATCTACTGGGTCAGCGGGTCGACCACAACTTCACGCTGTTGTCGCTGCTGCTGGTGGCGAGGGTTGTGCCGTCCGGGCTGAAGGCCACCGAGGTGACCCAGTCGGTGTGGTCGGTGAGAGTGGCGATGGCGTGGCGGCCGGCCACGTCCCACAACTGCACCGTGCTGTAGAAGCTGCCGTTGGCGAGGGTTGTGCCGTCCGGACTGAACGCCACCGAGAAGAGCCCGGCGATGTAGCCGGTGAGGGTGGCAATGGTGTTGCGGCCGGCCACGTCCCACAACCGCACCGTGCCGTCGGCGCCGCTGGTGGCGAGGGTTTCGCCGTCCGGGCTGAAGGCCACCGACCAGACATCGCCGGTGTGGCCGGTGAGGGTGGCAATGGTTTCGCGGCCGGCTACGTCCCACAACTTCGCGCTCTTGTCGTGGCTGCTGGTGGCGAGGGTTGTGCCGTCCGGGCTGAAGGCCACCGACTCGATGACGCCGGTGTGGCCGGTGAGGGTGGCAATGATTTCGCGATCGGCCACGTCCCACAACTTCACGCTCCTGTCGCGGCTGCCGGTGGCGAGGGTTGTGCCGTCCGGGCTGAAGGCCACTGAGGTGACAGCGCTGGTGTGGCCGATGAGGGTGGCAACGCTCTGGCGGCCGGCCACGTCCCACAACCGCACCGCGTCGTCGCGACTGCCCGTGGCGAGGGTTTCGCCGTCCGGACTGAAGGCCACCGAGAAGACAAATTCGGTGTGGCCGGTGAGGGTGGCGACGCTCTGGCGGCCGGCCACGTCCCACAACCGCACCGTGTTGTCGTGGCTGCCGGTGGCGAGGGTTGTGCCGTCCGGGCTGAAGGCCACCGAGTAGACCGGCTCGGTGTGGCCGGTGAGGGTGGCGCTCGGTGATCGGCGCTGCTGCGGAGGGGTGGTATTCACAGCTGTAGGTGTAGAAGATCACGCTTGAGACTGACTTGAAGGCGTCTGCATCACCTGCTGCCCGCCCGGGCCGAGCAGCTCGCCGGCGGCGAACGGCTCCGGGGTGCGGCCGCATCCGGCGGGCCCGGCATTACCGGGGTGTGCGGAACATCGGAACCGGATCGTGCGCTTGTACGCTCCGTGACGAGCCATCGCGGACAACTGCCGATTATTGTCAATCGACAAGTGTCTGCGACCTCCGGCCCCGCCCGCCCCGTGGAGCATGGTCCGACAACACACCACTCCACCCGCCATACCAGACAAAACCGGAACGAACCTAGCGGCAGTGACCATCGGCCCGCCACAGGCGGTCACCCCATCAGTTATCGCAGGTCAGACGCTACTTCGTAGAAAATTTCCGCACTGCTACCGGGACCCCTCATAGTGCCGGGCTGTCACGAACAATGACCGGCATCAGGCGATCACCAAGGAATGCGGATGATTTCCCGACAATGCCGCGCCTCCATAACGGGCGCGGACCGGATATGGCGTCACGAACAAACAATCTTGTATATCTGATGTCCATGGTGGCGCCGCTGTTACCCAGTGATCCCCGGCAACTCGGTTCCTACTGGCTGGCCCGACGGCTCGGCGCGGGCGGCCAGGGCGTGGTCTACGAGGCCTACGACAGCCTGGGCGACCGGGTGGCGGTCAAGGCACTGCGCGAGGACCTCATCACCGACGCCTACCGCGACCAGCTGCGCAAGGAGGTCGCGGCGCTCAGCCGGGTGGCCCCCTTCTGCACCGCGCGGATCATCGAGGCCGACCTCGACCACGTTCCCCCGTACCTGGTCAGCGAGTACGTCCCCGGGCCCGATCTGCAGAACCGGGTGGACAAGGACGGGCCCTACCGCCCGGACGACCTGCACCGGCTCGCGGTCGGCATCGCCACCGCGCTGTCGTCCATCCACCAGGCCGGCGTGACGCACCGGGATCTGAAGCCGGCGAACGTCCTGATCGGCCCGGACGGTCCCCGGGTCATCGACTTCGGCATCGCGCGTACCGAGGAGATGTCCCAGAGCGCGACCGGGCAGCTGAAAGGCACCCCGCGCTGGATGGCTCCCGAGCTGTTCCGCGGCCACCGTGCCTCACCGGCCGTCGACGTCTGGGCGTGGGGTGCCGTCGTCCTGTTCGCCGCCACGGGCACGCCGCCCTTCGACGGTGACAGCATGCCCGCGCTGATCCACCGGGTCCTTCATCACCGGCCCGAGCTCGATGTGCTGCGGGAGCCGCTGCGGTCCCTGGTGGCGCGGGCACTGTCGCACGACCCGGCCCGGCGCCCCGTACCCCGGGAGCTGCTGGAAGGCCTGATCGGCGGCCAGGGTGCGCCGGAGGAGGGCACCGCGGTCGCCGGGGCTCTTGCCGACACGGCGCCCTCCCCGTCGCTGGCGCAGGTGGCCGAGCGGGCCTATGCCGGGCTCGCACCGCACGAGCAGGCCGTCGTACCGCGCGTCCTGCTGCGGATGATCGCCGTGAAGCCGGATGCCCGGCACACGCTGCGCAAGGTCGCCGCCACCGAGTGCCTGGACACCGAGACGGCCAAGCAGCCCGTCTGGCACACCCTCGACCGGCTGGTCGAGGCGGGGCTGGTGGTCCGCGACGGTGCCTTCCTCACGCTCGCCACCCCGGCGCTGGTGCGGGCCTGGCCTCGGCTGCGCGACTGGATCGCCGACGAACAGGAGGTCCTCGACGCCCACCACGAGCTCACCGACGCCGCGCGGCGCTGGCAGAGCCGTGGCCACAAAAGCGGTGACCTGCTGTGGGGCGGCTCGCTCGACGAGGCGCTCGGTCTTGTCGTGGCCGGTCGCCGGCACCTCACCCTCAACCTGGCCGAACGCTCGTTCCTCGATCACTCGGTGCGCGCCGCCCAGCACAGGCGGCGCTACCGTACGCTGCTGAGCGCCGCCCTCGCGGCCCTGCTCGTCGTGTCCACCGCGACGGCGGCCACCGCGATCGTCCAGGGCATCAGGCTGGCGGACACGAACGAGGTCATCTCCGGGCAGCGGGATACGGCCATCGGCGACCGGGTCGCCGGCCTGGCCACCACGATGCGGCGCGTCGATCCCGCCGTCGCCAAGCAACTCGCCGTCGTCGCCGCGACCTTGGCGCCCGGCGGTCAGGCGGCCCGGAACGCGCTGGCCACGCTCTACAGCCAGCCGGAGCAGTACACCTACCGGCCGCCCGGCGTCGACGGCCACTGGCGGATGAACGGAGACGGCACCCGCCGTCTGATGGCGTACGCGCACGGCCACGAGGTGAAGCTCGCCGATGTCGACTCGCGCCGGGTGGTACGGACGATCACTCTGACCGGAGAACCGGTCGACGACGGCGCCCTCGGTCACGTCCTGTCCCTCACCGCGGACGGCAGGACCATGTCGCTGGTCAGGAAGGACGGCACCGTCGGCGTCTGGGACACGGCGACCGGCCGGCCGCGGCCGGTGACGATCCGCATTCCCGAGCCGTACGCGGCGCTCGATCCCACGGGCACCCGCCTGCTGAGCCTGGCGGCGACGCGGGCGGTCATCTGGGACGTCGAATCGGGCAAGGCCGTTCTCGACATCCCGTACCAGCTCCAGGGCGCGACCTTCACCCCGGACGGGCGCTCTCTGGTCGCCCTCCGGGAAGGAGAGTTCGAGTACTGGGACATCGGCAAAGGCACGAAGACGCCCCTGCCCCGGTTCGGCGAGGACTCCGAGAAGGTCAGCGACCTGGAGGTCAGCCCGGACGGCAGCCGCCTCGGCGTGATCAAGGGCGACCGGGTGTGGATCATCCGCCTGGACAAGGAGGACGTGAGCCGGCGGCGGCTTCAGAAGAACGACGACAACATCGGGATCGCCTTCAGCGCCGACGGCAGGTTCGTCGCGGTCGGCGGCACCGTCTGGGGCACCGAGGGTGTCCACGACCAGTCATGGGACATCGTGGGCGAACGCGACGAGCCCGTCTTCAGGTACACCGGCGGCTGCGCCAACCCGGACTTCGGCCCGGGAGACCGCACCCTGCGCTGCGCGGATCACGGCACGGGGACCGTCACCGTCCTGTCTCTAAGCCCCGTCACGGACTCGGTCAAGCTCACCGACGCCTTCGTCGGCTCCACCGCGGTCCTCAGTGAGGACGGCTCGACTCTCGCCGTCGAGTCCCGCCGCGACCTGGAGATCTGGGATCCGGTCAGGCGGGTCAGACGGGGAGCGCTGCCGCTCAACGGTGTCGCGGGCACCAGCGAATCGCTGTTCGCGTTGTCGGGCGACGGAAAGCTCCTGGCGAGCAGCTTCCGCAGCAGCGGGAAGGTCGAGATCTGGGACGTCGCCTCGGCGACCAGGAAGATCACTCTGCAGACCGGGCACGCGATCAGCGACCGGGTGCCCCTCAGGTTCTCGCCTGACGGCAGGACGCTCGCGGTGCTCACCAGCCCTAGCATCAGCTCGACCTTGTTCGAACTGTGGGACGTGGCCTCGGGAGCCCTCCGGGTCAAATCCGCCGGAATCCCGCTGGAGTTCGGCCAGGGCATCGACAGCGAACTGCGTGTCCTCTTCAGTCCCGACGGGCGAACCGTGCTCTCCGGACCGGACCAGGGTGTCCTCGACGTCGCCACCGGCAGGCGAGTCCTCGCCCCCAACCTCGAAATGAGCCCCGCCAAGGCCCGCAGCCGGGACGGGCTCGTCGTCGTGGTCGACAAGGACAAGATCGGGTTCTGGGACGCGCGGACCCTCCGGCACAGGTACGACGTGCTCCCCGGCGCGGAGCCGGGCAACGCCGTCGCCTTCGCTCCCGACGGGAAAGTGCTCGCGCTGGCCGACACCACGGGCCGGATCCGCCTGTGGGACGTGCCGAACAGACGCGCCCTGGGCCTTCCGCTCGCCGGTTTCCTGACGCCGAAGGACAAGGTCGGCCCGGACAAGATCACCACCATGGCCTTCTCGGCCGACGGCGCGGTTCTGGCGGCCGTTGACGACGCCGGCCGTCTCCGCACCCACCTCATCGCCCCCGACAAGGTCAAGAGCGCCCTCTGCGCCCTCTTCGGCCCGCTCTCCGAGGCGGACTGGAGGACCCACATTCCGGAGATTCCCTACCGCCGCACCTGCTGACCGACGCCGGGCGCTCTGAGAAACCCGCCGATACCGTCTCCGTCCGATCCGGGAGACAGCCCTTTGGACCGCGAGTCAACGCGTTCACCGGGTGATGGCGGCCAGCATGAGACGCCGTGCGCGCGCCGCCGCGGTGGCGTCGGCGAGTAGCTGAATCTCCTGGTCGGCCGACATCGCGATCCCGGTCAGGGTCGTCACGAGGTCGTCCGCGTCCAGCGTCGCGGTGATGTCGCCCGCGGTCCGCGCGATCACGATCTGCTCGCGCAGGAAGGCCCGCCATCGGGTCACGGTGCCGAGCAGGAGGTTCCGCAACTCGCCCGGTCGGCCGTCCAGCTCACAGGACGCGGCGGTGATGAAGCACCCGTTGGGAAACGGGCTGCCGTCCAGGTAGCCGCACCACAGATCGATCAGCACGCGCAGGCGCGGCAGACCCGGCTCCGCCTTCATGCTCGGCGCGACGACGGCGGCGACGAACATGTCGGCCGCCTTGGTCAGCACGGCGGACTGCAGTTCGGCGCGGGAGCCGAAGGGGCCGACGACGCCCGCCTTGCTCATGCCGAGGGCTTCGGCCAGGGAGCCGATGGTCAGCGCGTGGAGGCCGTCGCTGGAGGCCTTCGTCACGCCGGTGGCGACGATTCGGTCGCGGGTCAGCTGGGCCGCCTCGGCGGATCTTCTCATGGTTGACCAGTTTAGCAAACGATCGTACGCTATCCAGCTAACGAACGATCGTACGCTAAAGGGGTCCGGAAGATGCGTGTTCGATGGCTGGGCTGGGCCGGGGTGGAACTGGAAGCGCAGGGTCACAGCGTGGTGATCGACCTGCTCGGCCGCCCGGAGGGGGTGCTGGAGGACACCCCGTTGTCGGCGCCCATGCCGAAGGTCGTCCGGCCGCGCACCGAGGGGGACGTGATCGCCGGGCTGTGCACGCACCTGCACCGAGACCACACCGATGCCGCGGCACTGGCCGAGGCGCTCCGCCCCGACGGCCAGGTGTTGCATCCCGTCTCCTTCGGTGGCGACGACCACGAGAACCTGTGGACGCTCAAGGCCGACCGCGAGCTCGACGAACGGAACCTGTCCCGGCGCCCGATGGGCCTGTGGGAGACCGTCACGATCGGCCCCTTCACGATCGCGGCCGTTCCAGCCGTCGACACCCTGGGTGATCCGCAGGTGTCCTGGGCCGTCGAAGCGGGCGGAAAGCGCGTGCTGCACCTGGGCGACAGCATGTTCCACGGCTACTGGTGGCGCGCCGCCCACCGGTTCGGGCCGTTCGACGCGGTGCTCACTCCCATCAACGGGCCGACCGTGTGCTTCCCGCACTGTCAGCCCCCGAGCCCCTATCCGGCCTCGCTCGACGCCGGCCAGGCGGCCGTGGCCGCGCGCCTGCTGGGAGCGAGGGTCGCGGTGCCGATCCACTACGACGGATTCCACATCGACGGCTTCTACGACACGCGCCCCGATGAGCTTTCCCGATTCCTGGACGCGACCTCCGCCGAGACCTATGCGGTCGCCGCCCTCAAGCAGGGCGAGGACATCGCCCTCTAAGGACTGTTTCCCGGATCGGGAGCCACGGAGCCATGTGATCAAGGTCGCGAGCGTGACGGCGTCCCCGCGCGCCGGCCGTACGCCGCCTACCTGGAGGACGCCGACGGGTTCGAGGTCGAACTCGTCGCCCCCGAGACATCACGTCAGGACTGACGCCGCCCCACGGCTTCGGTCGCGTGACACGTACCGCGGCGTGGCCCTGGAACCGCCTGGACGGCATGCCTTCCTCGGCCGCCGCGCCTACGGGCGCTGGGGCCGGCGGCCTAGTTGCCAGACCTCCCAGCCGGCGGCGAGCCACGGCCCCGGCTCGACGGTGTTGCGCACGTCCACCAGCACCCGGTGGCGCACCAGGTCGGCGGTGGTCGCGGGGAGCTCGGGATCGGCGGTGAACTCCGGCCACTCGGTGGCGAGCACGACGAGATCGGCGTCCGTGATGGCCTGCTCGGCGGTGTCGGCGTAGCCGAACTCGGGGTGCAGCTCGCGGGTGGCGGCGATGGCCTCGGGGTCGTAGATGACCGGTGTCGCGCCGCGTTCGGCCAGTCTCTCGGCCAGGCGCAGGGCGGGCGAGTCGCGTACGTCGCTGGTCCCGGCCTTGAAGGCCGTGCCGAGGAACGCGATGGTCCGACCGTCGATCGGACCGCCGTGTGCCCTCTCGATCAGCCTGATCGCCGCCGGGATCCGGTCGGCGTTGATCGAATCGACGGCCGTCAGGAATCCGTGCGCGTTCCGCGCGCCCAGCTCACCGACGCGGTGCGTGAAGTCCGTGACGTCCTTGGGCCCGGCACCGATGCCCGGCCGCATCCCACCGTCCCCGATCCGCCGGTCGACGCCGATCGCGTGGGCGACCATGTTCACGTCCGCTCCGACGTACTCGCACACCTCGGCTATCGCGTTGATGAACGAGATCTTCGTGGTCAGGAACGCGTTCGCGGCCGACTTGATCACCTCTGCCGTGGGCGGGTCCGTGAGGATCAACCCCACCCCGTGGTCGAGGATCGGCGCGTACACCTCCTCGACCGCCTCTCGGGCCTGCCGGGAGGTCAGACCGGCCACGATCCGGTCGGGGAGCAGGGAGTCCCGCACGGCGTGCCCCTCGCGCAGGAACTCCGGATTCCAGACCAGTTCCACGTTCGCGACCCGCGCGTCAGCGTCGATGATCTTCTGGAGCCGTTCGACGGTGCCGACCATCACCGTGCTCCTGCCGACGATCGTGGCCGGCCTGTTCAGCAGCGGGACCAGTGACCGAACCGCCTCGATCACCTGGGTCATGTCGTAGCCGTGGCCGTCCGCGCGCAGCGGGGTGCCGACCGCGATGAAGTGCAGGTCGGCGAAGTCCGCGGCCTCCCGCAGATCGGTGGTGAAGCGGAGCCGGCCGGAGGCGGTGTGCCGGACCAGGAGGTCCTCGAAGCCCTCCTCGAAGAAGGGGGCGATGCCGTTGCCCAGGGCTTCGCACCTGCCGGGGTCCGACTCGACGCCGATCACCTCATGGCCGATCTCGGCCATCGCGACGGCGTGCGGAGCGCCGAGGTGACCGCATCCGATCACGGAAACGCGCATCGTGGCTCCTGTCCGTTGGCTTCCTCGGGCGCATCCGGGACGCGCCCCAAGAAGTTATCGCGTGCCGGGGTAGCGAAGTGTCGGCTCTGCGGCTTTTCACAGCTCGGAGTCCAGAAGTCGGCGCGGCTTCGGGGACGAACCTCATGCCGTCGGCCGTACGGTCCCGTCGGCGGCGGCGCACCGAGAAACACGAACCGGTAACAACTCGCACCCGTATGGTCACCTCGCTTGACAGGAGGGCCCGTTTGCCATTTTATGCACTTAACCGACTTATTAAGTAGGAATTAAGGAGTAACCAATGAGGGTTCGCAGGCTCCGGGGGACGGCAGTGGCGCTGGCCGCGGTCACGGTGACAGCCCTCGCGGCGGCCTGCGGAGGAGGCGGGGGGTCCTCCGGCGGCGACACGGCGAAGGCGACGACCGAGGTCCGCCTCGGTTTCTTCCCGAACATCACGCACTCCACGGCCCTGGTCGGGGTGCAGAAGGGCTTCTTCGCCAAGGCACTCGGCAGCGGCACGACGTTGAAGGTCTCGACCTTCAACGCCGGACCGGCCGCGACCGAGGCGATCTTCTCCGACGCCATCGACGCGACCTACATCGGGCCGAACCCGGCCATCAACGCCTGGGCGAAGTCCAAGGGCGAAGCCATCAAGATCGTCGCAGGCGCGGCGTCCGGCGGCGTTTTCCTCGTGGTCAAGCCCGAGATCAACGGCGTCGAGGACCTCAAGGGCAAGAAGATCGCCACGCCTCAGCTCGGCAACACCCAGGACGTCGCGCTGCGCTACTGGCTCCAGGAGAAGGGGATCAAGACCGACACCAAGGGCGGCGGCGAGGTCTCGATCCTCCCCCAGGAGAACGCCCAGACCCTGCAGACCTTCGCCACCGGCGACATCGACGGCGCCTGGGTGCCCGAGCCCTTCGCGAGCCGCCTGGTCCAGGAGAGCAAGGGCAAGATCCTCCTCGACGAGACCGAACTCTGGCCGAACAAGCAGTTCGTGATCACGCACCTGATCGTGCGGCAGCAGTTCCTCAAGGAGCACCCCGACCTGGTGAGGAAGCTGATCGAGGCGCACGTCGAGTCCAACGCCTTCATCCAGTCGGACCCGGCGGGCGCCAAGGAGGCGATCAACGCGGAGCTGAAGGAGCTGAGCGGCAAGCCCATCGCGGACGCGGTCCTGGACAGCGCGTTCGGCAACATCACCTTCACCAACGACCCGATCGCGTCCTCCCTGCACGGCAGCGCCGACCACGCCCAGAAGGTCGGCCTGCTCGACCCGGTGGACCTGAACGGCATCTACGACCTGACGATCCTCAACGAGGTCCTGGCGGCCAAGAGCCAGCCCGCGGTGAGCGACAAGTGATCGAGCACAGAACAGCAGAGTGGAAGCGGCGCCCCCGGTCAGGGGCCGGCGAGCCGCTGGTCAGGGAGGCGAAGTGACAGCTCCGATACAGGAGCTGCGCCCCGGCCGGACCGACGGGCACGAGCCCGCGGTCCGGCTGGACGCGGTTTCCAAGGTGTACGGCAGGGAGCTCCTGGCCCTGGACCAGGTCACGCTCTCGGTGGACCAGGGCGAGTTCGTCTGTCTGCTGGGCGCGTCCGGCTGCGGCAAGAGCACGCTGCTCAACCTCGTCGCCGGCCTGGACCGCCCCACGGCCGGAGAGATCGACACCAGGGACGCCCGCATCGCGATGATGTTCCAGGAGCCCGCCCTGTTCCCCTGGCTCACGGTCTCGGGGAACATCGAGCTGGCGCTCCGGGTGACGAGCTCGGGCAGGAACACCACGAAGAAGGAGCGCCGCGCGCGGGCGGCGGAGCTCCTGGAGATCGTGCACCTCGGCGGCTTCGGCGGCAAGCGCCCGCACGAGCTGTCCGGCGGCATGCGCCAGCGGGTCGCGCTCGCCAGGGCCCTCGCCCAGGAGGCCGACGTGCTCCTCATGGACGAGCCCTTCGGCGCCCTCGACGCCATGACCCGTGACCTGCTCCACGACGAGCTGGAGCGGATCTGGCGGGAGCGGGAGCTGTCCGTCCTGTTCGTCACCCACAACGTGCGCGAGGCCGTACGGCTCGGCGACCGGGTCGTCCTGCTGAGCAGCAGGCCCGGCAAGGTGATCGAGGAATTCCCGGTGGCGCTGCCGCGGCCACGCCGTACCGACTCCGCCGAAGTGGCCGAACTGGCCTCCACCATCACCGACAGACTGCGCCAGGAGGTGCTGCGCCACGCCAGGCCGGCGGCGCAGGGACCGGGAAGCGGCGAGTGACCGATGGCTACTGATCTTTCCCAGCACATCGCCGGTCTGGACGCGCTGGAGCTGTCCAACCGGGAGCGGCAGAGCCTGGCCTCAAGGGTCTGGGCCAGGAGCTGGCCGATGCTCTCGGCGATCCTCCTCGTCCTCGCCGTCTGGGAGCTGGTCGTGCTCAGCGGGTGGCGCCCGGAGTACGTCCTTCCCGGCCCGGTGACCGTCCTTGAGGATCTGTGGAACCGCCTCGGTGAGGCCGAGTTCTACGAGGCCCTGGGCGTGACGATGCGCCGCGCGATCACCGGGTTCGCGATCGCGGTACTGGTCGGTCTCGTGGTCGGCGCGGCCGTGTCACGGATACGGCCGCTGCGGGCGGCGCTCGGCTCCCTGATCACCGGCCTGCAGACCATGCCCTCCATCGCGTGGTTCCCGCTGGCGATCCTGTTCTTCAAGCTCAGCGAGAGCGCGATCCTGTTCGTGGTCGTCCTCGGGGCGGCGCCGTCGATCGCCAACGGACTGATCGCCGGCGTGGACTACACCCCGCCGATCCTGCTCCGTGCCGGGCACATCCTCGGCCTGCGGCGCCTGGCGCTCTACCGGCACGTCATCCTGCCCGCGTCGCTGCCGTCGTTCCTGTCGGGCCTCAAGCAGGGCTGGGCTTTCGCCTGGCGGTCCCTGATGGCGGGCGAGCTTCTCGTGATCATCGCCCACCAGGCGTCGATCGGCGAACAGCTCGACAACGCCCGGGAGCTCTCCGACGCGCCCGGCCTGCTCGCGACGATGATCGTGATTCTGGTCATCGGCATCGTGGTGGACATGTGCTTCGGCGCGGCCGACAACGCCCTCCGGCGCCGCTGGGGACTCGACCAGCGCGTCGGCTGACCCGAACGTGGAACTCACCGCCGCTCCCCGAGCCCAGGGCCCGTGGAGCGGCGGGCATCGTCTGGACGAGGCGCTAGCGGCGGTGTCTGTCGAGCAGCTCGCTCCCGACGTCGACATAGCCGGCGAACAGCCCGATCACGTCCTGGAGCCGGTCCTGCGCGGGGCCCGGACCCAGCAGGGCCTCACCGTCGCGCAGGGCAGCGATCAGGGTTCTGGCCCGCGCGTGGCTGGCCTCCAGCAGTGACTCGATCCCTCCGGTGGCCTCCACCAGGAGCCTGCGGCTGCCGGGCTGCGGGATCACCTTGGCCAGTCCCCAGGAGTTCAGCTGCCGCACCGCGGTGCTCACCGCGCCCTTGCTCAGGTCGAGCTCGGCGGCGATCGCGTCGAGAGAGGCCGGTTCCTCGGTCATCAGGAGCAGCCCGTAGACGCGACCGGTCGCGTGCGGGAGGTTCCATGAGGCCAGCAGGTCACCTACCGAGGTGATGAACGCGCCACGCCTGGTCGCGCTCATCGCCGTGCCCGCCCCGAGTCCGGGCCGGAGTCCGGGCCGGAGTCCGGAACCGTACCCAGGAACGTCTCGATCGCCGCGTTCACCGCGCGCGGATCGTCCTGGTTGGCGATGTGTCCCGCGCCGGGGATGACCACCTCCTGGACGCCTTCCGCCGCGGCCCACCCGCGCATGGCCGAGGCGATGTTGCCGGTACGGTCCCGCTCGCCGCGGATCAGGCACAGTGGCACCGGCGTACGGTAGCCGGGGTCCGGGTCGAGGAGCTCGACGGTCGCCCGCCACACCTGGAGGAACTCCCGTTTCGACAGCAGGGAGAACGCCCGCCGCGCGTCCGCCCGCGCGCCCTCCGTCACCGCGGAGGCCCCCGCCATCACACCGGGAAGGCGGCCGGCCGGAATCATCGACAGGCCCGGCGCGGCCGTCCTCAACAGCAGGCGTTCCGTCCATGACAGCGGCCCGGTGTTCCACGCCGAGCCGATGACGACCAGCGCCCTGGCGAGGTCCGGATGCCGCCGGACGACCGCCTGGCCGAGGTTGCCGCCGAGGGACTGTCCCACGAGCACCGGCCGGTCGAGGGCGAGGTGCTCGACGAGCGCGCACAGGTCCGCGATCGCCCGCTCGGCGGTGAACGGAACGCCCGCCGGGCGAGAGCGGCCGTGGCCGCGCATGTCCCAGGTGACGACCCGGTATCCCCGGGCGCGCAGCCGCTCGCTCTGGGCGTCGAACATCACGTGATCGGCCCCGGCTCCGTGCGAGAACAGCAGCGGCACACCGTCGCCACCACTGTCGGCGTAGTGCAGGGCACACCCCTGCAGCGAGAGCGTCGACGACATATTCACCATTTACTAAATATAGCGAATATGCCTGATCGTGGAAAACGGCCGTCACCCCGTCCGGTTCCCGCTCGGCCGTCACCGGCGCGTCGCCCGGAGGACTCGCCGTACGCCCCGGAAGTACGGCGAGTCCTCCGGGAGGTCAGGAGGCGGGTTTCTCGTCGGTCCAGCCGGCCGCGAGGACGGTCTCGGAGTTCCACACGGTGCCCGGCGCGAATCCGGCCTGCAGGCCGCCCGGCCGCACCACGACGCTGTCCCTGGCCAGTGCCCGCCCGGTCGCCTCGTCGAAGATCAGGCGGTTCCGCAGGATCCCCTCGCCGCCCTTGGCATCCGCCTTCGCCCTGGCCCGTTCCTCGATGGCGACGGCGCTGCCGGTACGGCCCTCCGCGTCGACGACGTCCCGGACGACCTCGATGGTCTCCAGGTCGGCGAGCATCCGGAAGGCGGCGCCGCGCACCTGCGGGGTGACCGGCATGTCGGTGATCAGCCCGACCGTGACGGCGAACAGCCAGGCGTCCGACGACATCGGGGTGTCCGACTCGGTGTCGTGCCCCTCGTACGAGCGCAGCAGCCACGCCTTGAGCCCCTCCGGGTCCTCCGGCAGGCCGCGCAGGTCCTTCATGCTGACGTTGCGGCCCAGCCAGAACACCTTGTCCCCGTCGACGAGGGGGGCGTGGCCGTCCTGCGCCGCTCCCGGCTCGGTCGACAGGGCGAAACCTTCGGATTTCGGGTTGTCACCCCCCTTGGGGGACCTGACCTGGATCTCGGTCGGGGAACCGGCCCGCTCCCAGGCCGCCCTGTCGTCCGGACTCGCGGGCTCCACGCCGAGGGACCTTGTCCGGCTCCACTGCTCCCCGCCGGTCGCCGACGGGGTCCACACCTCGTTCCGCTGCCGGTCCACGAGGGTGTAGTCCCCGTCGGCCGCCTCGAACAGGTTCCGGCTCACCGACACGGTGTGCCAGTAGGCACCGGTCACATCCGGCTGGCGGGCCGCCCCGTGGGCGGCGGCGAGCAGGATGGACCGCCCGGCGAGCTCGATTCGCGGGGTGGTGGTCGCCGGGCTCGAGATCACCTGGGCGGAGGGCGCGCGCGGCGCCGTACCGCCGGTCGCGGAGATCACGACGGCGACCGCGGTCACGGCCGCGGCGGCTCCGGCGAGACCGAGGCCCCACACCGGGCGTACGATCCTGCGCCTGGCCGGGGCCGGCCGGGGCCGCGCCATGGCGCGGGAGAGCTCGGCGGCCCTGGTCCGCGGGTCGACCGGGGTGTCGTCCAGGTGCGCGGGACGTGCGGCCCGCAGCTGATCGATGGGATTCATGACCACTCCTCGCTGAGGTTCCTCATCCGGGGCTCGGGACTCACGGCGGTGTCCATCCGCTGTTTGAGCCGCCTGCGAGCGCGGTGCAGCCGCACCCGGAAGGTGGTCGGAGAGCAGCCGACGACCTGGGCCGCGTCGCGGGGGGAGAGCCCCTGCCAGGCGGTCAGGATCAGGATCTCCCGATCGTCCTCCGAAAGCCCGGTCAGCGCCCTGAGCACGCTGAGCCGTTCGGTGACCTGCTCCGCGACGTCGTCCTCGGTCCAGGCCCGCAACTCGGCGCTGAGCGCGTCCCGCCGGATCTCCGCCCGGATGTTGTCGCGCAGCACGTTGCGGGCCACCCCGAGGAGCCACGGCAGCGCCGGCTCCGGCACGTCCTCCAGCCGTCGCCAGGCGATCGCGAACGTCTCGCTCACCACCTCGTCCGCGATCTGCCGTCCCGCGCGGCTGACCACGTAGGCCCAGACGCGCTGCCGGCACTCGTCGTACATATCGGTGAATCTCTGCGAGTCGTCCGTCACCGCCCCGCCCCCTTCGTCCCGGATGTGTTCTTCTGACACCGGGAAGTGGCCGGGGACCCTCGGTTGTTACCCGCTTTCTCGAAAAAAGGGTACGGGCCTCCTGGGACCGCTGGTCAGGGGCGGCGAGCGGTGGCGACGAACAGCGGCATCCGCCGGCGCGATGTGGTCCCCTGATATTCGGCGCCGACAGGGACATCGTTCGGCATAGGCTGGTGTTCCGGGAACCTGGAAGGTTCTAGGGTGCCGATAGGAGGATGGATGCGGACGATCCTCTTGCAGGCCGAGGCCACCGGTGCCGGAGCGGCCGTCATCGAGCTTCCTCCGGGTCGCGAGGCCACCTTCGGCCGCGGAACGGAGAGCGCCCCGGTCGACTTCCCGCTGGACCATCCGGGGATATCCCGGCGGGCCGGGATCATCCGGGCGGTGGACGACTACTGGCTGCTCACCAACCTCAGCCGTGACGCCACCCTGGTCGTGGAGAACCCGGAGGGCGGCGGGGAGTTCCTCAAGGTGGCTCCGCGGCGGGCGGCGGCGCCCGTGCCGTTCGAGTTCGCCCGCGTGGTGCTCCCGGTGGCCGGTGGCGCCTGCTCCTTCCTGGTCTTCGCCTCGCAGCACAGCTTCATCGACCCCGACGCGCCCGAGAGCGCGACGCTCGGCGAGCCGACCGTCTCAGGCTTCCCGGTGGACGAGACGGCGAAGTACTTCCTCGTGCTGGTCGCGCTCTGCGAGCCGCGGCTGCGCGACGGCTCGTCCCCGGTCATCCCGACGGTGCCGGAGATCCTGGAGCGGCTGCGCGACGTTCCCGGCGGCGCGGGCCTGACCCGGGCCGCGGTCAACTTCCACATCGACTATCTGGCGCGGACGAAACTGCGCGTCAAGCCGCCGTCGGGCTCGCGCAAGGCCGACTGGCAGCGCGCCGCGCTGGTCTCCGTCGCGCTCCGCTTCGACCTGGTGCGGGAGGAGCACCTGAAGTGGCTGAACGGCTGATCGCGCCCCCGTACCCGATCGGAACGCCGACCCGGCGAGGGTGACCCACCGGGCCACCCTCGCGGCCCGTCATCGCGGCTGGTACTCGGCCCGGTGTCTCCGTACCAGGTCGGCGTGGGCCTGGAAGCGCTCGGGAATCCCGCCCTGCTGGCGGACCACGTCGTCGGAGGAGCGGAACGCCACCGCTCCCAGCAGCCCGGGGTCTCCGGGCACCCCGGCCAGCAGCGGCAACCGTACGCACAGGTAGCGGCCGACGGCGGGGATGCTGTCCTCGGGCGAGAGGGGCGGGTCGAGGATGGTGCCCTGGCGGCCGACCGGCAGGTAGTACTGAAGCACCGACGGCGTCCAGCGCGCGAGGCCGTACTCGTCCTTGGCCTCGTCGAACAGGTTCGCGTCGAAGCCGCTCTCCGCCTTCAGGATTCCGGCGACCAGTGCCGGGCTCAGCCCTGGAGCCGCGCACATCGTGCCGGCCTCGACGATCAGCGCGCGGTACTCCCGGGGGATGTCGGAGTCGGTGCGCAACCACCGCCCGAACGGATCGGCCAGCCGCGAGTCGACCGTCCCCGCCCCCGAGGCACCCGCCAGTACGAGAGCGGCCGAGGCCATGGCCTTCGCCATCCGGCGGCCCGTTCGCCGGGGCGCCCCCTTCAAGGTGCCGGCCAGCAGCCGCGCGCGGTAGAGCTGACGGGCCGCGCTGGGCCTGGACCTCGGGTCGGGGTTCAGGCAGTCGCCGACCCAGGAGCGCCAGGCCTCGGGCAGCGAGACCGGCAGCGACAGGGGTGACTCGCCCGCCGCGTACTCGACGGCGGCCACGTAGCGGGCGCGGGCGGTGGGGGCGCTGAAGGGAAGGTGGCCGGTGAACAGCTGGCACGCCGTCACGCCCAGCGCCCAGATGTCGGCCGAGGCCCGCACCGCGTGCCCCTTCTCGCTCAGCGGCTCCCCCCAGCGCTCGGGAGGCACGTGGTCCACCGAGCCCATCGGGGGAAGGTAGCCGTGCGTCCCGTCCATCTCGGTGGCCAGGCCGAAGTCGGCGAGCCGTACCGAGCCGTCGGCCATCACGAGCACGTTGTTGGGTTTGAGGTCTCCGTGCACCCACTTCTCGGCGTGCATGTGCGCCAGCCCCTCGCAGATCTCGGCGATCAGCCTCGGCGCGTCGGGAACCGGTGCCCCCTCCCCGATCAGGTCGGCCAGCGACCTTTCCGCCAGGTCCATCACCAGCACGCACGCGCCGTCGAGTTCGGAGTTTCCGGCGTCGTCGATGACGAGCGTCTCCCGCAGCCGGATCAGCCGGGGGTGCCGGAGCCTGTCGTGCAGGCGTATCTCCCGCTCCGTCATGTCCCGCAGGTGCCGCAACTGCCGCCGGGTGAGCGTGCCGGTGGGCAGGAATTTCAGCGCCGCCTCCTGCCCGTCCCGCGTTCCCAGGTAGACGCTCGCCCAGCTCCCCGTGGCGACGGGCCTGCCGACCCGCCAGTCACCGACGCGATACCCCGAGGAGACGCTGACCGCCCATCCCTTGGTGTCCATCGTCCTGCCGCCCTCTCACACCATCGAGCCGGCGCGATGACCGCGGTCGTCGCCCGGAACGCCGTGAACAGGTGGATGCGCCTCGGACGGATCACCGTACGGGGGCCGTGCCGTCATGCTAGATCAAATACAAGCGCGTCGAGCGTCGTCACCGCGGCCGATCATCCGTCGTACCCGCCGGTGGCGGCCTGCCCGCTGATCTTTTCGGTCGGTCCGGCAGGAGGATCGGTGCCGCCCTCATAGGGCCGAGGTTCCGAGGCTCGCGCAGGTCAGCGCGGTGGGCGATATCGCGCCCGCCGGGAACCCTTGCGGGAGGGCGACGGCTGGTTATCGTTTTTCCGGAACAGTCAGGACAGCCGGTCAGCAAGGGAGCTACATGAGCGAGACTCCGACGCCTCCGCTGTACATGCGGCGAGCAGGGTTCGGCCCGGATCCGGAACTGGAAACACTGCGGGACGGGCAGGGGATCGGGCGCGTCAGCACACCGTTCGGCATCGACGCCTGGCTGGTGACCCGCTACGCGGACGTGCGGACGGTGTTGAGCGACCCCGAACGGTTCAGCAACGCCGTGGGGATCGACTTCGTGCCGTCCGACACGAAGATGAGCAAGGAGGAGATCGCGGCGCTGCGCGCGGGCAACATGCTCGCCCTCGATCCTCCCGAGCACACCCGGCTGCGCCGGACGCTGACGCCGGAGTTCACGATCCGCCGGATGCACCGGCTGGAGCCGCGGATCACCCGCATCGTCGAGGAGCACCTGGACGCGATGGAACGCGCCGGGTCCCCGGCCGATCTGGTGTCGTCGTTCGCGCTGCCGATCCCCTCACTGGTGATCTGCGAGTTGCTGGGGGTGCCGTACGCCGACCGGGAGGACTTCCAGCGCAGGAGCAGCAAGATGCTCGATGTGGCCTCGCCTTTCGAGGAGCGTCTGGCGGCCCAGATGGAGTCGCGCGCCTACATCGGCGAGCTGGTCGCCCGCGCCCGGGTCGATCCCGGGGAGGAACTGCTCGGCACGCTGGTGCGCGAGCACGGCGACGACCTGACGACGCACGAGCTCGTCGGCATCGGCACCCTGCTGCTGCTGGCCGGACACGAGACCACCTCCAACATGCTCGGACTGGGCACGCTGGCCCTGCTCCGCCATCCCGACCAGCTGGAGCTGCTGCGGAAGGAGCCCGAGCGCATCGACGCGGCGGTGGAGGAGCTGCTGCGCTGGCTCAGCATCGTCCACTCCGGCACCGCCAAGATGACCACCGCGGAGGTCGAGATCGCCGGCCAGGCCATCGGGCCCGGCGAGCTGGTGGTCTGCGCGCTGCCCGCCGCCAACCGCGACGCCGGGTTCCTGCCCGACCCCGAGACGCTGGACATCACCCGGGGCGCGCCCGGCCACCTGGCCTTCGGCCACGGCGTGCACCACTGCCTGGGCGCCCCGCTGGCCCGGCTGGAGATGCGCATCGCCTTCCCCGCGCTGCTCGAACGCTTCCCCGGGCTGCGCGCGGTCGAACCCGAGGCGCACTTCCGCTCTTTCAGCGTCGTGTACGGCCTGACGTCCCTGCCGGTCGCCTGGTAGCCGGCAGGACCGCCCGGAGCCGCGATCTCGGCTCCGGGCGGGTACGGTTCAGGCGTCCGGGCTCAGGTCGCCGTGGAAGACCTTGTCCAGGAAGCTCTCCAGGTTGACGACGACCCGCATGATCCGCTCCTCGTTGCCGAGCGTCTCGAACCGCACGCCGAGCTCCGTCTTCTTCACATCCCGCACGTAGAGGGAGCAGGCCAGGTCGGCGCACATGTAGGTGCCGACCGTGTTGCCCTGGCGGCCCGCGGCGCCGACCCTGGGCGCGACGAACAGGGAGATCCCGGTGCCTGCGTGCGGTGTCACGCAGATCGAGCAGACCGTGCTCTTGGCATAGCTCCTGCGCACCTCCCGGCTGAGGCGCAGGGTGACGCCGACGAGTTCGCCGCGCCGCTCGACGACCAGGTAGCCGCGGTCGGGCGCGCCGGGGTCGAGCCAGCCCAGGAAGTCAAGATCGGCCCAGGGGGTCTCCGGCAGGTTCCTGGGCAGGTTGATCCTGCGCGCCTCCCCCTTGGAGCAGTTGACGAAGGATCCGCGTATCTCCTTCTCACCGACCGGAATCATGACTCACCCACTGTTGATCGACACGTCTGCTGGAGCCCTGCCCGCGCGACCGGCGCCTCCGCAGGGGGGCAGGCACGGGCGCGACGCCGGCGAGCGAACTGCCGGCTCACTGCCTTTTCCGACATTCAGCGCCGACCACTATGTCAGCGCGATATCGGGGACGTCGAATGCTTTTTCCCCTGATGTAAGGACACCCTGCCACCTGCCCGCGACGACGCCGAGCTGGAAACGCACGGTGGAAGCCGGCGGTACGGGGCGCTCGCCGGTGAGTCACGGGTCCCCGTGGACGGCACGCACCGCCGCACGGGTCCGGTCCTCGATCTCACGGTCGTTCTGCCGGAGGGTCGCTCGCCCCGCACCCGGGAAGCTCCGGGGACGGGAGCGTCCGCGGACTCCGAAACCGCGGGTCAGTCGCGTTGGCGCAGTTCGGCGTTGATCCGCAGGGCTTCCTGGAGCTGGTCCTCCAGGATGATGATGCGGCAGGCGGCTTCCAGCGCGGTGCCCTGGTCGACCAGTTCTCTGGCGCGGGCGGCCAGGCGTAGCTGATAGCGGGAGTAGCGGCGGTGTCCGCCGGACGAGCGCTGCGGCTCGATCAGTCTCGCCTCGCCCAGGCTACGCAGGAAAGCCGGCGTGGTGCCGAGGATCTCGGCGGCACGGCCCATGGTGTAGGCCGGGTAATCGTCGTCGTCGAGCTTGATCTCTGGGTTCTGTGGGGCTGGATCCATTGCACCTTTTTCACGTCACAGGGGCCCCGGTGCTGCAGCACCGGGGCCCAGAGTTATGGGTTCAACACCTTTCATCGACACGAGTGTCGATTTTTCGTATCCGCACCGGCCGCCCGAAAGGCGGGGAGTGCGGGGATCGCATACGCGTGACCGGAGACCACCTTCCAATCTGATGGGACTACGGCACCCGCCCGGCTAGACGACAACCGGTGGCGGGCGATCCAACGGCGTGTGACCCTCCCCCTTTTCCTCTGATCTCCCTATGTACCTCTGCCATCGGCACCGGTTGGAACCCCTTGCAGGATCTCGGCTCCAGCACGCCTGCCGACGGCACCGCACGGGCTGTTCTCATGCCCGCCGGCCACCGCGTCGGAACCCGTGCACCAGCTGGCTCCGACACGCCTGACCGTCTTGCCACTTCTCTGCGGCAGTTCGTCATCTGCCGCGACTTCTTGATGTTCTCTACTCTGCTGACACCTGAAATGTTAACTCGCCCAACGGCCAATGTCTACTGCGGCCACAACAGATTTTCTCTGCCGCTCAAGGCCGGTGCGGGGACCTCAGATCTCCTTGAGGAACCCCGAGTCGACGGCGAAGTCCGCGCCGGTGGTGCTCGCCGAGCGCGGCGAGGCGAGCAGGGCGATCACGTCGGCGACCTCCTGCGGTTCGACGAGGCGGCCGGTGGTCAGCTTCATCATCTCCGGTGCGACACTGTTGATCACGGTGTCCCGGTCGGTGCCCGCCTGGGCGGCGATGATGTCGGCCGCGCCGCCCTCCTCGGTCCACCACGCGGTCCGCACGGGCCCCGGAGAGACGGTGTTCACCCGGATGCCCTGGGGTGCGAACTCCTCCGACAGCGCCTTGGTGAGATTGTTCAGGCCCGCCTTGGCGGCGTTGTAGTCGACGTTCATGGGGGCGGCCTGCCGGGCGCCGCCCGAGGAGACGTTGACGATCGAGCCGCCACCCCGCTGGAGCATCGCCGGGATGGCCGCGCGGACGGCCCGTACGACCGAGAACAGGTTGAACTCGAACATCGCCCGCCAGTCGTCGTCGGTGGGGGCCAGGAACGAGAAGCGCGGCAGGGCCGCGCCGGGCGGCGGGCCGCCGGCGTTGTTCACCAGGACGTCCAGGCCGCCGAACGCCGCCACGGCCCGCGCCACGACCTGGGCGGGCGCCTCGGGGTCCGTCAGGTCGGCCGCCACGTGCAGCAGTCCGGGGCCGCCCAGCGCCTCCAGCTCAGGAGTGCTCCTGCGGGAGGCGGCCACGACGCGGGCCCCCTCGTCGAGCAGGGTGCGGGTGACGGCCAGGCCGATGCCCTTGGAGGCGCCGGTGACGACCGCGACGCGGCCGGAAAGCTGCAGGTCCATGAGTGTCCTCTCGTCGCCGAGCCCCGTCCCGCCGAGGTGCGGAAGGGCTCTTCACCCGGGCAAAGCTAGGGCTGTCATCCGATTCCGGGCTGGCGATATTCAGACCGGCAATCCACGCCGGATCCGGACCTCGTATCCGGCGTGAACGCTCCGGCGGGGACTCCCCATCGGCCTCCCGGATGAACCGAGCCGGAATCGACTCTGTGGCCCCCGCTGTCGAACCCGGCGAGCCCCTCGCCCGCCCCGCCACATGCCCGGCCGGTCCGGACCCATTCGGCGGCATGCGGGAAGGCCGGGCGGTGCCGGGTGATTTGTCAGCTTGTATCCGTACAGAGCACTACGCTCAACATATGTCTGACCAGCCGGTATGCCACTGCCTGCTCTGCGTCGAGCGGGAGGTGGAGCTCGACCAGGCCGACCTCAGGACACTGCGGAGCGTCCGGAACCGGGGGTGGGCGATTGTCATGATCCCGGAGGACGAGGACGGCCCCGGCTGGGCGTTCACCGTCGGGCTGTGGCACACGCTCCGCTCCCCCGAGGTGGTGATGCTCGGCCTCCGGGTGGACGTGATGGGCAACTGCCTCGGCACTCTGGCCGACCGGATCGCCGCCGGGCACCGCCTGGTCGAGGGCCGGGAGCGGGACGACGTGATCAGGAACTACCCGGTCGTCGCGAAGGCGGTGGACACCAGCTGGTACCGGTCGCTGTTCGGCACCGCGCTGCACTTCTACCAGGGGCCCCCGCTGCCCTTCATGGAGATCGTCTGGCCCGACGCCGCGGGCCGCTTCCCCTGGAACGACGGCTGCGCCCCGCGACTGCGGGAGCTGCAGCCCGCGCTCTGGATCCCCAAGGACGACCACGCCCCGGGCCCCTGGACCAAACTCCCCTGACCGGACCGTGCCGGGCGGGCCCCGGCCCGCGTTCCCGATCGAACCGCCGGCGACGCCTCCCGGCGGAGGCCGCGGGCATGGTGAGGCCGCCGTGGGACAAAGGCCGGCACCGCCGTACCACGGACGCCCTGGTCCGCGCCGACAGCGCCGGGAAGGCGCGCGGACCCGCCGGGTGTGCCACGTTTCCCCTGGATGCCAGGTCGTAGTTTACAAAGTTTCTTACCAATTCCAAGGCGATGCGTTTCCGGCCGCCCCGTGGTTCTTCCCAAGTCATCCGCAAGTCCATTCCAAGAGGGAACCCGGAGCCTTGGCCCCGGTCATCAAAGGCTCCGTGAAACACGTCCAGAGCGCGTTCCCGGCATCAATTCTCTTCGCACGTTCCTACTATCGGCAGAAATGTGAGGATGAGTGAGGCCCGAAAAGGCTGCCGAGCCGGCCCGAGATCGACCACCTGACGAGGCGCGGCTCGTACCCCCGTGACCGCCGGGCGGCACACGCACTCTCACACGTTCTGATGTCACAAATGAATTGTCGGAGAAAGCCGGTCGCTCAGCCCCGTGAGTCCGGCGGGGGCCCGAGCCGCGGCGCACGGTGCACCGCCACGACCGCCCGACAGTGCCCATGAGGAGAATCATGCACGTCGAACTCAACAAACCCGTCGTGGAGGAACTGCACAGGGCGGTTTCGGAGCCGATCTTCAACCCGATCCTCAAAACCTTCGTCGGGGAGGGGAAACTGGACTACGAGGTGTATGTGCGGACCTCGGAGTTGTTCTCCCTGCAACCCGCCACCGACGAACTCGTCTCCTCCGACGAGCTGATGTTCCAGATGGTCCACCAGGCCCAGGAGGTGTGGCTGAAGCTGCTGGCGCACGAGATGACGGAACTGGTGGGCGACCTGGACCGGGACGCGCTCTGGGACGCCTCGGCGCGACTGGACCGGATCGCGCGCATCGTCCGCTGCCTCCGCGACGAGCTGGGGGTCCTGGAGACGCTGACACCCGACTCGTACCAGACGATCCGGCAGCATCTCGGGAACGGCAGCGGGCAGGAGTCACCGGGGTACAACCGGCTGCACGTGGCGGCCCAGTACGTATCGGACGCGCTCGACCGGCTGACCGCCCGCCGCGAGGTTTCGGCCGCGGATGTCTACCAGGCCCGGGACGCCCGGCACAGCGATCTGAAGCGCACGTTCGAGCTGCTCCTCGACGTGGACGAGGCCTACCAGATGTGGCTCGTCACCCACTTCATGCTCGTCCGCAGGACGATCGGCATCAGCCGGAGCACCGCGGCGCTCGACGGCGTGCCGACGCAGGTGCTGACCGGCCGCATGACACAGCCCCTCTTCCGGCGGCTGTGGAAGGTGCGCGAGGAGATGACCGCCAGCTGGGAACGCGGCGGCGGGTACGTGCCCGGAGAGTCCAGGCACGCGGAGAAGGGCTCCTGATGATCCTCACCGACCGGACGGCGAGGTCGCTGCGCGCCGAGTTCCCGCTGCTCGACACCTGCGTCTACCTCAACAGCAACTCCACCGGCGCCGTCCCCCGGGGCGTGGAGGAGGTGCTGCGCGGCTACTGGCGGACGCTGACCAGGTGGCGGGACGAGGTGTGGGGCGACTGGCTGGCGCAGACGTCGGCCTACGCCGACGCCCTCGCCGCCTTCCTCGGCGCACCCCCCGGTTCCGTCGTGACCGACGTGAACCTCAGCACGCTGCTCGCCAGGGTCGGCACCTGCCTCGACTTCGGCGGCCCGCGCAGCAAGGTGGTCACCACCGGCCTGGAATTCCCCACGGTGCCGCTCATCTGGCAGGGGTTCGCCCGGTACGGAGCGGAGCTGGAGATCGTGGGCTCGGGTCCCGGGTTCGACGAGGCCGCGCTGGAGGCCGCCATCGACGAGCGGACCCGGTGCGTGTGCGTCTCACACAGCAGCTATTCCACCGGAGCGCTGCTGGACCTGCGGCGGATCGTCACCAGGGCCCACAGCGTGGGCGCGTACGTCATCGTGGACGCCTACCAGACCGTCGGCGCGGTTCCCCTGGACGTCACCGAACTGGGCGTCGACTTCGTGCTGGGCGGTGCCCACAAGTGGATGTGCGGGGCCGGCACCGCGTTCCTGTACGTGCGCCCCGACCTCATCCCCGACCTGCGCCCCGCGGCGACCGGCTGGCTGGCCGGCGCCGACCCGACCTCCTTCCGCTCACCGGTCGTACCGGCCGGGGACGCCCGCCGCCTGGCCTCCGGCACACCGGTGCCGCTGGGGCCGATGATGTCCAGGATCGGCCTCGACCTGCTGTCCGGCATCGGCGTCGAGACGATCCGCGGGCACTCGCTGGCGTGCACCGGCCGGGTACTGGAGCGCGCGGACGCGGCCGGAATCGAGGTGGTGACCCCGAGGGAGCCGCACCGGCGCGGCGGCGTCGTCTGCCTGCGGTTCGACGGGGACGAGCGGGTGAGCAGGTCGCTGGTCGACCGGGGCATGGTGTGCAGCTGGCGCGGCTCCCTGCGCGTGGCGCCCCACATCTACAACACGATCGCCGAGGTCGACGCCTTCATGGACGCCGTCGAGACGGAACGGGAGCGGATCACCGCATGAACGTCACCACCCTGTCGCCACGGGCTCTGCTGAGCCTTCTGGCCAACGGTACGAAGGCGATGGACGTCGTGGAGACCGCGCTGCGCCTCGGCCTGCTCGACGCCCTCGACCCCGAGCCCCCGTCCGGCGCCGAGGCCGGCGCCCAGAGCGGCACTCGGACGGACGGCGTCTCCCTGTCCGAGCTCAGCGCGCGGCTCGGCGTCGTACCAGGCCGGCTGTACAAGATGCTCGACTGCCTGGAAAGCCTCGGTTTCGTCCACCGGGAGCAGAGCGGCGACGAGCTGGACCTGGTCCGCTACCGGGCGGTCCCCGGGCTGAGGCAGGCGGCGGAGGCCGTCGCCGGTCCCGACTCGCTGGAGCGCGACCGCGACCGGTATCCGTGGCGCCTGCTGCACGGCAGGCTCGTCGACGTCCTGCGCGGCGAGATGTCGATCCCCGCGGCCACCTTCGGCTGGCCACCGCGCGACGAGGGGCAACTGGCCGACTTCGAGCAGAGCATGGCCGCGGGCCTCGGCCCGGTCATCGAGACGTTCCGCGCACACGCCGGGTGGCTGTGGGGCGAGCGGGCGCTCCGGCTGCTCGACGTCGGCGGCGGCGACGGCACCCTCGCCGCGCACCTGCTGGAACGCTCGCCCGCCCTCCGGGTGGACGTGTTCAACCTCCCCGCGGCGGAGGCGCTGGTGAGCCGTACGAGGAAGGAGAGCGGTCTCGGCGGGCGACTCGGATTCGTCGCCGGAGACTTCCTCGACGGCCCCCTGCCCGGCGGGTACGACGCGCTGTCGTTCGTCCGCGTCCTGCACGACTGGCCGGTCTCCACGGCACGGGCGCTGCTGCGGAAGGCGCACGCGGCCCTCGTCCCCGACGGGCGGATTCTGATCTGCGAGGAGTTCAGGACCCCCGACCGGCTCGCCGGGCAGTTCTTCTGGTCGTACTTCCTCATGGGCGTCGACACCTGTGTCAGCCGCCTCTACGAGATCGAGCACTACGTGCGGCTGCTCGAAGAGAGCGGCTTCAGGGACGTCACCGTCCTGCCGGGCCCCTTCGAGCTGATCACCGCGACCCGATGACCCCGCGGGTCCGCCCGGCGGCCCCCGCCGCCCTTTGAGGCCGAACCCACCCGGAAACCCGGGCGAGTGCACTAGAAGTCGTACGGCCACGGCCGGAGATCACGACTTCTGGAGTACGGCGGGTGCCTCCCGGGGAGGGACGCGCGGGCGGTGAGCGCGCCGGAAGCATGAGGGCATGGAGACGCTCGATCTCGCCCGCCTGCAGTTCGCCGTGACCTCGGGGGCACACTTCCTGTTCGTGGCCCTCACCCTGGGCCTGGCCACGGTGCTGGCGGTCATGCAGACCCGGGCGACGCTGACGCGTTCCGACACGCACCTGCGGATGACCCGGTTCTGGGGACGGCTGTATGTGATCAACTACGCGATGGGCATCCTCACCGGGCTGGTGATGGAGTTCCAGCTCGGGATGGCCTGGAGCGGGCTGACGCACTTCGCGGGGAACGTGTTCGGCGCCTCACTCGCGATGGAGACCCTCGTCGCCTTCTTCATCGAGTCCACGTTCCTGGGTCTGTGGATCTTCGGCTGGGACCGGTTGAACCGCTGGGCGCACCTGGGCGTGATCTGGGTGGTCACGATCACCGCCTACGCCTCGGCGTACTGGGTCCTCGTCGCCAACGGCTTCCTGCAGAACCCGGTCGGTGCCGAGGTCGTGGACGGGACGCTGCGGCTCACCGACGCGGCGGCGGTGCTCACCAACCCCGACGCGCTCCTCCCGTTCGCCCACATCCTCTCCGGCGCCCTGGTGACCGCCGGGTTCTTCCTCGCCGGGGTGAGCGCCTACCACCTGCGCCGTGGGACGGCCGAGCAGGAGTTCTTCCGCAGGTCCCTGCGGATCGGCGTGTTCACCACGCTGCCCGCGCTGCTGGCCAACGCCGCGTTCGGCGGCGTGCAGTTCCCGACCCTCCAGCCGATGAAGACCGCCGTCTTCGCCGGGCGGGAGGAGGAGATCGCCCGGTTGCAGGCCGAGATGGTCGCCGTCCACGGTCCGGGGGACTACATCCCGCCCACCGCACCGACACAGCTGGGCGCCATGATCATGCTGGGTGTCTTCACGGTGCTGCTGCTCGTGTCGGCGCTCAGCGTCCTGCTCGCCTCGTTCCGCCGGATGGTCCTGGGGGCGCGGGCCTGGCACGTGCTGCTGATCGCGATGATCCCGCTGCCGTTCGTCTCCATGATCGCCGGCTGGGTGTTCCGGGAGGTGGGCCGCCAGCCCTGGATGGTGGAGGGCCTGCTCAAGACCGAGGACGCGCTGAGCGACCTGTCGCCGGGCACGATGGTCCTCTCGCTGATCGCCTTCATCACGCTCTCCGTCCTGCTGGTGGCCGTCAACACCTGGATCCTGGCGCGCGGCGCCCGCCAGGGCCCCGAGGCACCCGCCACCGGCCCGGCCCCGGCAGAGCCGACTCCGGTCCTGGCCTTCTGACAGCCTCGCGGTCCATCGGCCTTCGCAAAGGGAAATCGCTATGGAAATCGCCCTGCTCGCGTTCTTCGCGGTCGGCTACTTCGTCCTCGCGGGCGCGGATCTCGGGGTCGGCATGCTGCTGCCGTATCTCGGCCGCACCCCCGAGGAACGCGGCCGGGTGCTCGCCTCCATCACCCCGTTCTTCCTGACGAACGAGGTCTGGCTGGTCACCGCGGTGGGCGTACTGATCGGCGCGTTCCCCGTGCTGGAGGGGGAGATGCTCAGCGGTCTGTACCTGCCGTTCGTCGCGCTGCTGCTCGGCTGGATCGCCCGCGACGCGGGGATCTGGCTGCGCGGGCGGGTGGACCGGGCCGCCTGGCGGGCCTGGTGCGAGGGCGCCGTGGTCGCGGGAAGCTGGCTGGCGGTGCTGAGCTGGGGACTCATCCTCGTCGGGATGGGCGAGGGGTTCACCGTCGGTCCCGGCGCGCTGGTCGCCGCTCCGCTGGGGGCCGTCCTGTTCGCCGCCCACGGACTGTCACTGGCCGGGCTCCGGCTCGACGGCGCCCCTCGGGAGCGGGCCCGGCGGTTCGCCGGGCCCTCGGCCGGGTGTACGGTCTACGCCCTGACGTCGGGCGGGATGGCTCTGGTCTGCCTGCTGGCCGGTGCCCGCCTGCCACTGGCGGAGCACCTGGCGGACCCGGCGACGCTCGCCCTGCTCACTCCCTCGATGCTGCTGCTCACTCCCCTGCTGGTGGCGTCACAGGTGTGGCTGTGGTGGCTCTTCGGCCGCGTCCAGGTCAGGCAGTGATCATGAAAGCAAGCCCGAGCAGCACTGCCACGGGGATGACCCAGACCACGGCCTCGATTGCGAACTCCTTGTACACGGCGAGCTTCTCCCTTTTATCCACGAAAGCGGTGAAGCGCAGCATATGCGCACTTGGCGGCATCCTCACACTCGGGTCGGAGACCCCCCTGGGGACAGGTAGTGAAAGCTCGGCTTCCGGTGCATCAGGAAATCGTGGTGGGAGATGTTCCAGGCGTAGGCACCCGCCATGGTGAACTCCACCCGGTCACCGGGCTTCAGCGCGACGGGCACCCGGCGGGCCAGGACGTCCTTGGGAGTGCAGAGCTGGCCGACGATCGTGATCGGCTCGCCGGGCTCCGTGATGACCAGCGGCTGGTCGTGGCCCTTGGTGGCGGGGGTACGGATGTGGTGGGTCCCGCCCGCCACGACCGCGAACAGCTCGCCGTGGACGCGCTTGACATCGATGACGCGCGTCACGTAGCGCCCGCAGTAGACGGTCAGCGAGCGCCCTGGTTCGATCCTGAGCGTCTCCCCGGGACGGCGCAGCCGCCCGAGGCCCTCCCCGTAGGCCCGCCAGTCGAACCGGGTCCCGGGGTCGGCGTACGAGACGGCCATGCCGCCGCCGAGATTGATCTCACCCACCCCCAGCGTCCGCGCGTAGTCCAGGACCGCCGCCGCCAGCTCCAGCATCCGGGGCGCGTCGAGCCCGCTGGCCAGGTGGGCGTGGATCCCGCGCAACCGTACGGCGTCCTGGCCCTCAAGCAGCGCGACGCACTCGGCGATCCCCGCGGGATCCATCCCGAACGGGGTGGCGCCGCCCCCCATCGCCAGCGAGGCCCCCTCGATCGGGATGTCCAGATTGACCCTGAGCAGCACGTCGGCGGAGCGCCCGGAGGCGAGCAGGCGGCGCAGCTCGCCGGGACTCTCCACATGCAGGCGGGTGACCTCGCTGAACAGCTCGTCGTCGGTCTTGCCGGGGCCGCCCAGCGCGACCGGCGCGTCCGGGAAGTGCTCCCGCACGTGCGCGAGCTCCCCGCCGGAGGCGACCTCGAAGCCGTCGAGGTGCGGAGCGAGCGTCCGCAGCAGCTCCGGGTCGGGGTTGGCCTTGACCGCGTAGTACAGCTCGACGTCTCCCAGCGCGGCCCGGACGGCCCCGGCATGGGCGTCGAGCTCGGCCAGGTCGTAGACGTAGGCGGGCAACCGCCCGGTGGGAACGGCCCCGGGGGGCCGCGTCACGGCCGTGACTGTCACAGCGTTTCTCCGATCTCGACGGTACGGGGAGCCGGATCTCGACGATCAGGCGGTGGACGGGCCTGACGGTCAGAACTCGTCGTACCCGGTGACCTGGCCGATCGAGAAGATGTGCCTGTTCGCGGCGCAGATCGTCTCCAGGACGTGGACGGGCGTGTCCTCGCTGGAGTAACCGGCCCGAAGGACCTGCACGACCCACTCCCCCGGTTCGAGTTCCAGGGTGTCGTACTCGAAGGATGTCGGCGGGCGAGCCGTCAGGTTCTCCTCGGCATGGCCGAAGACGTGCCCGAGGGCGACCAGCGCCGACTGGAGCGACGGCTTGACGAACTCGGGCTCGGCGATGCGCGTTCCCCCGAACAGGTCCGCCCGGAAGTAGCTGGTGGCGATCCGTACCGGAACCTCGTTGGCCGTCATCATCTTCCGGCGGGCGATCACCTCGCTGCCGGGCTCGACGCGCAGGCAGGCCGCCACGTGATCACTCGCCGGCTCCGGGCCGACATAGAGCATTCTGCGGTCCGGCCTGATCCCCTGCCGCTCCGCCTCGACGAGAAAGAGGGACGCGGAGGCGCGCACGGCGGGGTCGGTCGGCAGTGCCCGCCGGACCAGCACCTTCGGAGCGCGGGCCGCCGCCCCTTCGGGGGCGCGGGCCGTCGGCCCCTTACGCATCTGGGATATCCGGCCGGGGGAGACGCCCAGGCGGGCTCCTATCTCCTCCAGGCCCATGCCGGAGTCCCGAGCCTCGGCGATCGCCTGGCGGCGCATCTTCGCCGCCTCCTCCAGGCGCTCCTGCTCCTCGGTCATGAGACGGCCCAGAACCCGTGCGCGCTCGATGGGGTCACTCAGCTCGGAAACATCACGCAGCGTATCCAGATCCATCCGGGACCGTTCTCCTCGCGCTCGACACCGACTGGGATTTTAGCCCCCCTACAGCGAGAGAAATCGCAGCCGGGACACCGATCCGACGACACGGAGAGGAAAGTCACCCCGACACCACCCGGGTTGACGACGATGACTGACTGTAATGTTGTGAACACACCCAGAGGAGGCTGTCGACGATGACAGATGCGAGTGCCGAGGAACAGGACGTCGTCGCCGGGCGGCTCAGGTTCGGGACGGGCTTCGCCGAGAGCGAGCGTCAGAGGATCATCGAGCGGTTGGCCGGGCTGGGAAGGCGGCTGCTCTCCTACCCTGGTGACGCGGTGGAGCTGCGGCTGAGCGTCAAGGACCGCGATACGCCCCAGCAGCGGGTGACGCTCGAATGCGTGCTCCCGGGCACGGAGCCGCTGGTGGCCCACTCCTACGAGCAGGATCTGCCCGCCGCGCTCGCGGAGGTCCGCGACGAGCTGATCCACCACCTGGACAGGCTCAAGACCAGGCGGGACCCGCGCCGCGACCACCCGCACCGGCCCTGAGCCACGACACCTCGGCGATCACCCATACCCGCCGGCGAGCTCCCGTCCCGCGGTGAGCCGGGCGAGGAATACCGGATGTGCCGATCACGCTGTCCCTCACGCAATGGCCGTTTTGACCATGTGGGGAGCCGTTATGACCGCCCGGGAGATGCGCCTGGTCGTCACCGCCGCCGACTACGAGGAGGCGCTGCGTTTCTATCGCGACGTGCTCGGCCTGCCCGAGCGGGCCGCCTACTCCTCGCCCGACGGCAGGGTGACGATCCTGGAGGCGGGCCGGGCCACGCTGGAGATCGCCGATCCCTCGCAGGCGGAGTTCATCGACCGGGTCGAGGTGGGGCGGCGGGTGGCCGGGCACATCCGGGTGGCGTTCGAGGTCGACGACTCCCCCGCCGTCACCGCGAAGCTGGCCGGAGCCGGGGCCACGGTGATCGCCGAGCCCGTCCGGACCCCGTGGAACTCGCTCAACTCCCGTCTTGACGGCCCGGCCGGGCTCCAGCTCACCCTCTTCACCGAGCTTGGAGAGCCTGGCGGCACCGGATCGGAGACCGCTCAGGGCTGATCCCCTCACCGGTCGGTCAGTTCTTGGCCGAGCCGCCCTTCGGGGGCGCCTCGGGGGCGGAGGCAGTGAGCCAGCGGGTGCCGTACGGCTCCAGGGGGAACTTCACCCGGCCGCCGGCGGGCAGCTTGACGGTGCCGTCCACCAGCAGGTCGACCAGGACCTCGCAGTGGTCGAGTCCGTCGAGCGTGAGCTCCACCTGGGCCTCGCGGTCGGCGAAGTTGTGGACGGCGACCACGGTGCGCCCGTCGGCGTCGGCCCGATGGGCCAGCACCGCCTCGTCCCCGGCGTCCAGGATCTCGTAGGTCCCCCAGGCCAGCTCGGGTGACTCCCGGTAGCGCTCGATCAGCAGCATGATCCAGCGCAGCAGCGAGTCGGGGTCGCGGCGCTGGTCGGCGACGTTGACGTTGCGCGGGCCGTACCTGCCGGTGGGCGAGGCCACCGGGGTCTTCGGATCGGCCGAGAAGCCCCCGCCCGCCGACCACTGCATCGGGACCCGGACGGCCATCCGCCCCTCGGCCTCCAGGTTCTCGCCGAGGCCGATCTCCTCACCGTAGAAGAGCACCGGCGTGCCCGGCATGGAGAACAGCACGCTGTAGGCCAGTTTGAGTCTCCGCACATCCCCGTCGAGCATCGGCGGGAGGCGGCGGCGCAGGCCCCGGTCGTAGACCTGCATGTTCTTCTGGGGCCCGAAGGCGTCGAAGACCTCCTGCTTCTGCGACTCGGTGAGCTTGTCCAGGGTCAGCTCGTCGTGGTTGCGGAGGAACATGGCCCACTGGGAGTCGTCGGGCGGCTCGGGCCGCTCGCGCAGGGCGTCGGCGAGGAGTTCGGGGTTCTGGCGGGCCATCGACAGGTGGAACCGCTGCATGGCGATGAAGTCGAAGCACATGGTGACCTCGTCGCCGTTTCCGCTGTCGCCGAAGAACCTCATCAGGTCCGGGTAGGGCAGGTTGACCTCGCCCAGCAGGATCGAGGTGCCGTCCCGGCGGTTCATGAAGGCGCGCAGGTCGGCGAGGAACTCGTGCGGGTCGCCGCCGATGTCCTCGATCAGGAAAGGCACCGCGTCCACCCGGAAACCGGACAGGCCGAGTTCCATCCAGAAGCCGAGGATGCGTGCGATCTCGTCGCGGACCTCCGGGTTGCCGGTGTTCAGGTCGGGCTGGAACCGGTAGAAGCTGTGGTAGTAGTACTGGCCGGTCTTCTCGTCCAGCTCCCAGAGACTGTCCTCCTTGTCGGGGAAGACGATCGCGCCGGGGTCCACCGGCCCTGGCTCGTCCCGCCAGATGTACCAGTCGCGCTTGGCGGAGTCCCGGCTGGAACGGGCCTCGGTGAACCAGGGGTGCTCGTCGGAGGTGTGGTTGACCACCAGGTCGGCGATCACCCGCATGCCGCGGTCCCTGGCCGTCCTGACGAACTCCACGAAGTCCCCCAGGCTGCCCAGGCGGGGGTCGACCGAGTAGAAGTCGCTGATGTCGTAGCCGTCGTCGCGGCTCGGGCTGGGAAAGAACGGCATCAGCCAGATGCAGGTCACCCCGAGCCGCTCCAGGTGATCGACCTGCTGGGTGAGGCCGCGGAAATCACCGATGCCGTCACCGTTCCCGTCCTTGTAGGTCTCCACGTCCAGGCAGTAGACGACCGCGTTCTTCCACCAGAGGTCGGCTGTATGGGTGAGTCGCATGCGTCCGCACTACCCTCTCTTTACTCATTTATGGGGTAACGCGCCGCGGAGTTGACGTGAGGGGGGTCGCAGCGGCCCCGAAGGGCTACGGTGGACAGCGATGACGGCCAGGAGGAGATCATGCGACAGCTGAGGCGCGGCGCGCCCTTCGGCTGGCTGCTGAGCCTGCTGCTGCCGCTGCTGGTCTCCGGAGGGCTGGGCGGGAGCACCGCCGCCCTCACCCGGCACGCCGCGGTCGTGCAGGCCGTCGGCGAGCATCAGCCGCTGTCGCGCCCGCTCCTGGACGGCGTGCAGCGGCACTCCCTGGTCTCCGGCTTCGCCGGCATCGGGGCCGGTACGGGCGGCGGGGGCGGTCACCCGCTCGCGACCCCGCCCACCGACCTCAGGCACCTGTTCCTCGCCGTCGGCCCGCTCACCCGCCCGGCGGGTGACGAGGACAGCCGTCCGCTCGCGGCCCTGCTCGTCAGGCCGGGGCGCGCACCACCCGCCTCCACAACCGGTTGAAACACCCCGGAACCGCTCCGGGTCTCTTCGTCATACGCGAAAAACGCCTTCCCGTGACCGAACGCGGAAGGCGTCTTCTCAGGTATGCGGAGAACGCCTGCCCGTAGCCGAAAGGCGCTCCCTCCGTACGCGGAGCGTGCCGTCATACCTGAACGCTCTTCCGGCATGACCTCGGACAACTCCCCCAGCCTGTGGAGGCTTCCATGTCGCGTGCCCCGGTGGTACGCGCGATAGCGGCGCTCGCCGTCATCGCCACCTCGCTGTACATAGCCCTGACAATGTCGCCGCGCCTCGGTCTCGACCTGCGCGGCGGTACCCAACTCGTCCTGGAGACCCAGGACTCGCCGACGGTCAAGGCCGACGCCGCGGCCACCGACCGCACCCTTGAGGTGCTCCGCCGCCGGGCCGACGGCCTGGGCGTCGCGGACGCGCCGCTGGCCCGCTCCGGCGAGCGGCGCATCATCGTGGAACTGCCGGGTGTGCAGGACCCGACCAAGGCCGCCGAGGTCATCGGCAAGACCGCGCAGCTCACCTTCCACCCCGTCCTCGGCGCCCCCGACCCGGGAGCGGAGACCAAGCCGGGCAAGGGAGAGCAGATCCTGCCCGACGATCGCGGCGTCCCGCTGCACATCGGACCGGCCGCCCTCACCGGCGACGGCGTCGGCGGCGCCGAGGCCGGGATCGACGCCCAGCAGGGCGGTGGCTGGTTCGTCACCGTCGACTTCCGCGACCAGGGACGTGCGGCGTGGGCCAAGCTGACCGGTGAGGCGGCCTGCAACGAGCCGGGCGACCCCAGGCGCAGGATCGCCATCGTGCTCGACTCCAAGGTGATCGTCTCGCCCCAGGTGAACGAGGACGTCGGCTGCAAGGTCGGCCTGCCGGGTAACACCACCCAGATCACCGGTACCTTCACCGCCGAGGAGGCCTCGGAGCTGGCCCTGCTGATCAAGGGCGGCTCGCTGCCGGTGCCCGTCGAGATCGTCGAGCAGCGGACCGTCGGCCCGACGCTCGGCGCCGCCGCGATCCAGGCCAGCGCCTGGGCCGCGGTCATCGGCATCGCGCTCACCGCGCTGTTCATCATCGTGATCTACCGGCTGGTGGGCCTCCTCGCCGCCATCGCCCTGGCCTGCTACGCCCTCATCTCGTACGCGGCGCTGGTGGGGCTCGGTGCCACGCTCACCCTGCCGGGACTGGCGGGCTTCGTGCTGGCGATCGGCATGGCCGTCGACGCCAACGTGCTGGTCTTCGAGCGGGCACGTGAGGAGTACGCCGAGACGCCCAACCTCGGGGGCTCGCTGGAGAAGGGGTTCCGCAACGCGTGGAGCGCGGTGGCCGACTCCAACATCACCACCCTGCTCGCCGCCGGGCTGCTGTTCTTCCTGGCCTCCGGCCCGGTACGCGGCTTCGGCGTCACGCTGAGCATCGGTGTGATCGCCTCGCTGATCACCGCGATGGTCATCACCCGCGTCCTGGCCCAGTGGGCGGTGAGGTTCAAGGCGGTGTCCGCACGACCCCGGATGACCGGCCTGTCCGACATCGGGCGGGTCCGCGCCTGGCTGAACATCCGCAAGCCGAACCTGATGAACCGCCGCGCCGTGTACTTCGCGATCACCGGCCTGCTGGTGGCCGCGTCCGTGGCCGGGGTGGCGGTACGGGGGCTCAACTTCGGCGTGGAGTTCACCGGGGGCAGGCTCGTGGAGTACTCCACGACCACCCCGATGAGCGCCGACGCCGCCCGCGAACTGGTCAGCAAGGCCGGGTTCCCCAACGCGGTGGTGCAGGCCTCCGGTGAGGACATCTCCGTACGGACAGGTCAGATCACCCCCGCCGAGGTGGTGCAGATCGAGAAGGCGCTGGAGAGCGAGGGCGGCCAGGTCACCAAGGAGCGCGACGAGCTCATCGGGCCGAGCCTGGGGGACGAGCTGCGCCGCAACGCGCTGATCGCGCTGGGCGTCGCGCTCGCCGCACAGCTCGCCTACCTCGCCTTCCGGTTCCGCTGGACGTTCGGCCTGGCCACGGTGGTGGCCCTGGTCGCCGACGCGACGATCGTGATCGGCGCGTTCGCGTGGCTGGGCAAGCCGGTGGACGGGGTGTTCCTGGCCTCGATGCTCACCGTGATCGGCTACTCGGTCAACGACAAGGTCGTGGTCTTCGACCGGGTTCGCGAGCTGTGGGGCGCACGGCCGAAGAGCTCGTTCGCCGAGGTGGTCAACACCTCGATCCTGCAGACCGTGCCCCGTACCGTCAACACCGGTCTGGGCGCGCTGTTCATCCTGGCCGCGCTGGCGGTGCTCGGTGGCGACTCGCTGACCGACTTCGCGGTGGCGCTGCTGATCGGAATCATCGTCGGCACGCTCTCCTCCGCGCTGGTCGCGGGGCCGGCGGCGATCGAGCTGGAGAAGCGCAGGCCCGGCACGGCGCCGCAGCCCAAGCGGAAGGGCCCGGCTCCGGCCCGCCAGGGTTCGGGCGCCGTGCTCTGAGTGGCGTGCTCTGAATGGCGGGACCCCGGGCCGGAACGCGTTCCGGCCCGGGGTCCGGTGGGCGGCTCCCCGCAGGATCCGGGAGGAGCCGTCCACCGCCATGACTTTCCCACTAACCCTACAGACCATAGGTGAATTTATGCACAAAACTATCGTGATGGGCTATTAAAGCCGCTTTTTTCAGGGAGGCCGAGGCGCGCGGCGGGGCACAACACTGGTGCGAGATCTTCGGCCGTCGAAGCAGAGCGGTCACGAACACGGGGAGCAAGCATGAGCCATGCGGTGAAGATGAACCCTCAGGTACAGAAGAACATTGACATGTGCCTGGAGAGCCACAGCCGTTGCGAGCAGACCATGACCTACTGCCTCATGCAGGGGGGACGGTACGCCGACATGTCGCTCATCGGCCCGCTCATGGACTGCGCCGACATGACCCGTCTCTGCGCGGACATGATGATGCGCCAGTCGCCGATGGCGAAGGAGATGTCCGCGATGTGCGCGAAGGCCGCGAACAAGTGCGCCGACGCCTGCATGTCCATGGAGAGCGACCAGATGATGAAGGAGTGCGCCGACGCGTGCCGGACATGGGCCGAGGCGTGCCGGACGATGGCGAACGCACGAGCCTGAGTCACGGAATCCAGCAGAACTCTCACGGGTCCTCCAGCCGTGGAGGCGCGGGCAGGGGCGCCGCCGATCGAATCGGCGGCGCCCCTGCCCGTGTGGTGCCCGGACGGGGACACCGCCGAGCTCGGCCGATGCCCGGAACGGACACGACCCGCCGAACGCGGCCCGCACCCGGGACGGGGTCAACCCTCGGGGGCTCGGCCCGCGCCCGGGACGACACCCGGAACGGGAGCGATCCTCCGGGTTCGGCCGGGAAGGGCACCCCGAATGCCGCTAGTGTGCTTGCCGTCTGATTTCCCTGCTGCCTAAGGCGGATGCGATCGTGGCGGACGACTACGCGACAACTTTCAAGATCGTCGATGTTGACGGTGACGGCCTCATCTCGGTCCCCGAGCTGACCAGGCTCATGGAGGTGCTCGGCCAGCCGATCACCCCCGAGGCGGCCGCGACGGCCGTCGCCAGGATCGACCAGGACGGTGACGGCCTCATCTCCCTGGATGAGTTCGCCGGCTATCTCGCCCAGACCAGGGGCTGACCGACCTGATCCGATCGGGGTGCCCGCCCGGGCCCGAACCGGGCACCCCGATCAGGTCCACTTCCCCGCCGCGGACACCCGGCCAACGCCGGGTCTCACCGCCGGCACGCCCGCCGCCTCCGCGCCCCGGCGACGACAGGTCCCACCGACCGGCCCCACCGACCCCGGCCCCACCGATCTCGGCCTCACCGTCGGCACGCCCGCCGCCTCCGCGCCCCGGCGACGACAGATCTCACCGATCGGCCCCACCGGCCACGGTTTCGCCACCGGCACGCCCGGCCGCCTCCCGTACCCCTTGACCAGGCACGGAACCGTTCAGCCCCGATCAGTCCCTCCCGCCGAAGACGTCACATGTTGCATTTGAGACAAGAACAAGCGTTTGCTAATTGTCCAAAGTGTCAATTAGGTGAGAATCTGAGGCGCACTCCGACGGGAGGGTCTATGGCGACAAAGGAACACACCCGAATCGCTGTCCCAGGCTTGAACGGCCGAAGAACGAGATCTCACGACCTGCCCGACCATCGGCTGTGGCGTTCGGCTCCGGCCAATGTCGCCAAGCTCCTGAGGCCGGGCCTGGCCCAGGTCGCACACCAGGTGATCGAAGAGATCACGGCGCGGATCCCCGAGTACGCCCGGCCGGCCGACACGAACTACATCAAGGCCATCAGGCTGGCCGTGGACGAGGCCCTGCGCCAGTTCGTCGACCGGATCGAGAACCCCAACGCGCCGTGGGAACCCGACGTCTTCCGGACGATCGGGCGCGGCGAGGCCAACGAGGGCCGCAACCTCGACCCGCTGCAGACCGCGATGCGCCTGGGCGCCCGGGTCGCCTGGCGGCGGCTCACCGAGCAGTCCGAGCAACTCGGCCTCACCCCGCAGCACCTCTACGACCTGGGGGAGGCCATCTTCGTCTATCTCGACCAGCTGGCCGACGCCGCGGCCGAGGGGTTCGAGGAGGCCAGGGCCCGCGCGGCCGGGGAGATCGAACGCCGCCGCCACCGGCTGATGGACCTGCTGCTCAGCCAGCCGGCCGCGTCCCCCGACGCGATCGTCGAACTGGCCAAGACCGCCGGATGGCGGCTGCCCAAGACCGTGGCCGGGGTCGCGCTGGAGGAGCACCCCGGTGGCTACCGTCCCCCCTCGCTGCCGCCGGACGTGCTGGCCGGCCTCGACCGGCCGGGCCCCTGCCTGATCGTGCCCGACCCCGACGGCCCAGGGCAGGCCCAGACCCTGGAGAAGGGCCTGCGCGGCTGGAAGGCGGCCGTGGGTCCCGCAGTCCCGCTGGCCGCCGCCGCGACCTCGCTGCGCTGGGCCCGCGAGGCGCTCGACCTGCACAGGCGCGGCGTGCTCACCGAGCAGCGCGGCCTGCTCCGCTGCTCCGACCATATGGCCACGCTGATCGTGTTCAAGGACGAGGAGCTGGTCACCGCGCTCACCAAGGTGCGGCTGGCGCCCCTGGCCCATCTGCGGCCCAGTCAGCAGGACCGGCTGGCGGAGACGCTGCTGGCCTGGTTGCGGCACGGCCGGGGGGCCGGGGAGGTCGCCGCCAGACTTCACGTGCACCCGCAGACCGTGCGCTATCGCCTGCGGCAACTGGAGGAGCTGTACGGCGACCAGCTCAGCGACCCGGACGTCCGGTTCGAGCTGGAGATCGTCCTGCGGGCCCGCCAGTCCGCCGCCGCCGGAACGGCCTGATCACCGCGAACGACTCCCGGAAAGCCGGAAACGGCCTGGTCACCGCAGGCCGTCCGGCAGACCGGAGACGACCGGCCCCGGTGGCGGAACCGGCGACATCGAACTGTCGCCCACGAGCTTCGGCTCGTGTCCCCGTACCCCCGACCGCTGCCTGCCGTCGATCCTGCGCCCCGGCACCGTGAACGCGCCAGGATCCGGCGTCCGCCGGGACGGACGCCCTCCGCCGCGTGATCATCCGATCCGGTGCACGTTTCCGGTCACGACCAGCCTCGGAACAGCCTGAGCCGGTCCTCGCCGACGCGCTCCCTGAGCGCGTGGTCCTCGACGCCGAGGTCCTCGGCGGGCGCCAGGGCGAGCACGCCGACCTTGCCGACGTGCTCGTTGAGCTGCACGGCGCGGGCGGCGGCGCCGGTCTCGGCGAGCGGGTAGACGGCCGACAGGGTGGGATGCAGCAGGCCAAGCGAGAGCAGCCGGTTGACCTCGTGGCACTCCTGGTAGTTCGCCCCGTGGGAGCCGACGATCCGCTTGAGCTTCATCCACAGGTGCCGGTTGTCGTACGCGTGGTCGTAGCCGCTGGACGACCCGCACGTGACGACCGAGCCACCGCGCCGCGCGACGTAGACGGAGGCGCCGAAGGTGTCCTGACCGGTGTGCTCGAAGACGATGTGCGGGTCCTCGCCGACCTGGCGGCGGACCTCGGCGCCGAACCTCCGCCAGGACTTCTCGTCGCCGAGGTGCTCGAACTGCGAGCGGTCCACGACGTGTTCGCAGCCCATCCTGCGGAGCAGCTCCGCCTTCTCCGCGGAGCTGACGACGCCCACCGGGATGCCGCCGCCGTTCCTCACCAGCTGCACGCCGTACGCGCCGAGCCCGCCGGTGGCCCCCCAGATGAGCACGACGTCGCCCTGCTTCATCCGGGATCCACGCTCGCTGACCAGCATGCGGTAGGCGGTGGAGGCGCACAGCATGTTGCAGGCGGCCTCCTCCCAGGTCAGGTGTCCGGGCTTGGCCAGCAGCTGGGTGGACTTGACCACCGCGAACTCGGCCAGCCCGCCGTAGTTGGTCTCGAACCCCCAGGCGCGCAGGTCGGAGCCGAGCATGGAGTCGGAGTGGCTGATCGGGTCCTGCTCGTCGACGTAGGCGGGCGAGACGACGACCCGGTCGCCGATCTTCCAGTGCCGTACCGCGGCGCCCATCCGGACGATCACTCCGGAGGCGTCCGAGCCGAGCACGTGGAAGTCCTTGTCGTGCCGGGGGTCCTCGCGCCCGAACCGCTCCAGGAAGGCGAAGGTGGGGATCGGCTCGAACATGGCCGTCCACACGGTGTTGAAGTTGATCGCGCTCGCCATGACGGCGACCAGCACCTCGTTGGGGCCGAGCTCGGGCATGGGCACCTCGCCCACGTGGACGGATCTGGTGATGTCCTTGTCGACGCCGTTCACGCCGTGCCTGCTCCGGCCGAACATGCCCACCTCGCCCTTGCGGGTGTGCGCGGCCCTGAAGGTCGTGGGGACGTCGAGCCGCGCGAGCTCTTCGGGATCGGCACCGTCGACGACGGCCTGTGCGAGGGTCATTCCTGGCCTCCAAGGTGAGCGGCGATGACTTCGACGTGCGGCGGATCGAGCAGGTTGAGGTGGTGCGAACCGGGGATCGTGACGATCTCCAGCGCCGGGCTGAACGGGCCGAACCCCCGCGTCGGGTCGTCGGCATGGGTGTAGCGGACGTCCTCCACGGCCCACGGGGTCGGTTCCGTCGAGCGGTAGAGCAACACCCGCCCCGGATAGCTCCCCGCCCGGTACGCCTCCAGCGCCCGGGTGTCCTCGTGCGAGGTGAGCTGGTGCCGCAGGATGGCCTCCCCCAGCAGGTCCAGCACCCCCGACTCGGCGACGCGCGCCTCCACCAGCGCGAGCTGCCCGGCCTCGTCCAGGGCCACCAGTTCCTCATGGACGAGGTCGACCCGCACCCCGTAGGTCTCGTCGAGATAGGCGGCGAAGTCCGCGTACCGCCGCGCGACGATCTCCGCCCGCCCTGCCGCCTCGACCTCGTCGGGCAGACCCGAGTCGATCATCGCGACCAGTTCCACGTTCTCCGCGCCGAGCCGCCGTGCGATCTCGAACGCCAGGACTCCCCCGAACGACCAGCCCCCCAGCCGGTAGGGACCGGAGGGGCACACCTTCCTGATCTCCTCCACGTACCGGGTGGCCCGCTCCTCGACCCCGGCCTCGGGGCCGAACACCCCCAGGTCCGCCGGGCGCTCCAGCCCGAACACCACCTGCTCGGCGCCGAGCAGCCCCGCCAGCAGCGAGTACACCCCCGTGGTCCCACCCGCCGGATGCCCCAGGAAGAGCGGCACCCGCTCCCCCGCCTCCGTGGAGCGGACCGCCAGGTAGGCGTGGGCGGCGGGGGTGAGCGGGCGGACGAGGCCACGGGCGGCCTCCTCCTCGTCGATCTCCCGTACCAGGTCGGCCACCTGGGCACCGGTCCACAAGCCGGTACGCGGGCCGGTACGCTCGCCCTCGGCGAGCGCGCGGCCCGTCTCCCGGCAGAGGACGTCGAGCAGGACCGGCAGGACCTCCTCGGGGATCTCCTCGGTCACCCCCGGCTCGCGCCCGAGTATCCGGGTGAGCGCGGCGACGACCTGCCGCTCCGCCGCGTCCCTCGGCTCCACCTGGCGGGCCGGGGCCGCCGTGCCGCCCAGGCCGAGCTCCACGGCGACGGCCATGGCCACGTCCCCGAGGGTCGCCCCCTGCAGCATCGGCGCGGCGGGCACCGCCACCCCGAAGTCGTGCTCGATCGTGCCGCGCAGCCGGGTGGCCGCCAGCGAGTCGAGGCCCGCCTCGGTGAGCACCGTGTCCTCCTGGAGCCAGGCGGCGTCGAACCCCAGCACCGCCGCCGTCCGCTCCTTGATCTTGCCGACCACGACCTCGACGGCCCTGCCCGGCTCCATGTCGGCCAGGGCCTCGGCACCCGCCCAGCCCCCGGCGCTCGCCCCCGCGCCCGCCAGGCCGGCGAAGTACGGCATGCGCGCGATGCCGGGGAACAGCTCGACGGCGGTCGCCACGTCCAGCCGCAGCACGCCCGCCGCGTCCGCCTCGGCGGCGAGAAGCGCCTCCAGCGCCTCGACTCCCTCGCCGGGCGTGATGGGCGAGACGGCGGGCAGCGCCGCCTGGCTCGCCCCGCCGACCTCGGCCCAGGTACCCCAGTTGATCGTCGTTCCCGGCAGTCCCTCGGACCTGCGCAGGTCGCAGAGCGCGTCCAGCCAGGCGTTCGCCGCCGCGTAGGCGGCCTGGCCGGGCGAGCCGAGCAGCGCGGCCGCCGAGGAGAACGCCACCCACCAGTCCAAACTCGGCTGCCTGGTCGCCTGGTGCAGTGCCAGACCACCGTGGACCTTGGCCGACCAGACCCGGTGCAGGTCCGGCGAACCCACGTCGACGACGAGACGGTCGTCCAGCACGCCCGCCGCGTGCACCACGCCCCGGAGCCGCACCCCTCCGTCGGTCACGGCCCTGACCAGCCGTGCGGCGCCCCCCGGCGCGGCCAGGTCGCCGGTCACCACCTGGACGTCGACGCCCAGCTCGCGCAGCCGCTCGATCTCGGCGGCCCCCTCGGCGGAGGGCCCCGACCGCCCGCCGAGCACGATCCGCCCCGCGCCCCGCCCGGCCAGCCAGCGGGCCACGACCAGTCCCAGGCCGCCGTACCCCCCGGTGATCAGGTATCCCCCGCCGCGCCGTACCACCGGCGTCGCCCCGCGCCGCCCGACCGCGCCGGATCCGGTTCCGGGGCCACCCGCCAGGTCGGGTACGGCGGCGAGGCGGGCGGTGTACCGGATGCCGAAGCGCCAGGCCACCTCGTCGTCCGGCTCGTCGGCCGCCAGCTCCGTCAGGAGCGACTCCGTGTCGTCGACGTCCACCAGGCAGGCTCGCAGCTCCGGATGCTCGAAGGCCAGGACCCGGACCAGCCCGCGCAGCGCGGCGGCCCCCGGGTCGCCCGGCTCCCCGTCCAGTACGGCCTGCGCCCGGTCGGTGACGATCCTCAGGCGGGTTCCGGCACCACTCCCGGCACCACTCCCGGCACCACCGCCGGCCCCCTCCCCGGGCCTCGGCGCCACGAGTTCGCGGATGGTCGCGGTCACGGCGAGGAGCAGCGCCTCGCTCCCCGCCGGGGTCAGGCCCGCGGGGACGAGCAGCACGACCTCGTCACTCGGCGGCACCCCGGCCGGGGACGACGGTACGAGACGGGTCGCGGCGTGCGGGGCGGGTCGCTGGGCCGGTACCAGGGGCGAGGTCGCGGCAGGAGGCGGTGAGAGGCAGGGCATCGTGAGCGTGCGGGCGGTGTGTCCGGCGGCGGCGAGCCCGGCGGCCAGGCGCTCGGCCCGCGGGTTCTCGTCTCCGGCCAGGATGAGCCAGCCACGGGCCCGAAGGGAGTCGAGTCCCCTCTCCGCGGGCCGGGCGTCGGTCCCCGCCTCGGTGGCCCAGACCCGCCTCACCAGCTTGCCCGCCAGGGGCACCGGTAGCGCGTCGGCCGGGACGTCCCTGGCCAGCAGCCCGACCGGGGTGCCGTCCGGCTCCAGCACCTCGATCTCGACCGGTGTCCCCGCCGGTACGCGCAGCCGTCCGGCCAGCTCGGCCGGGCTCGGTACGGCGGCGACGACGGGCGAGTCCGCGACGATGCTCGCGGTGCCGTACCGGACCCAGACCCCGGCGGCGTTCCTGGCGTCGATCTCGACCTCGCCCGAAGGGGTGAGGGTGGTGGTGACCGTGGCGGGCAGCGGCAGGAAGCCGGTCAGGGTGACGTCGGCCAGCTCGGCCTGACCGTGCACGGCGAGGGCCGCCGCCTGGGCCAGGGCCGCGACCGCGACCAGCGGCATGACCGGCAGGCCGTGCGGCCGCCACGCCGTGGGCTCCAGCCGCCAGGGGACGTCGGACAGGTCGTCCAGCGTGGTCGTCCACACGTGCCCCGCCGGGCTCTCGACGTGCACCCCGAGCAGCGGATGGGTGCCCGGCGGGAGCGCGGACGACCTGGCGGCGGAGATCCAGTGGCGTTCGTGCCGCCAGGGTGACGGTGGAACGTCGGCGAGCGTGCCGGAGCGGGACGGCAGCAGCGAGGGCATCGCGACCACGGTCGCGGCGAGCTGGGCGCGGATCTCCTCGTCGTGCCCCCGGCGCAGGGAGTGGGTGATCACCGTTCCGGCGGGCAGGCTCTCGCGCAGCGCTCCGGCCAGCACCGGGTGCGGGCTGATCTCGGTGAAGAGGGTGTGACCGTCCGCCGCGGCGGCCCTGATCGCGTCGAGCAGGCGGACCGGGCGGCGGACCCCGGCCGCCCAGTAGGCGGGCTCGAAGGTCGGCACCTCGCGGGGGTCGGCGAAGACCGTCGAGTAGAACGGGAGTTCCGGCTTGCCTCCCGCGATGCCCTCCAGGGCCTCGCGGAGCCTGGGCAGGAGCGGCTTGACCTGCGGTGAGTGTCCGGCGCCCTCGGCGGTCAGCATCCGCGCGAGCAGGCCGCGGGCCTCGACCTCGGCGGCGAAGACGGCCAGCCGGTCGGGGTCACCGGTGACGACGCACTGCCTGGGCGAGGAGTACACGGCGACGTGCAGGTCACCGGGCACCTCCTCGGCGGGCACCTCAAGCACCGCCATGGCCCCGCCGCCGCCGATCGTGCCGAGCAGCGCGGCCCGGCGGCAGATCACCCGCACCGCGTCCCGCAGCCCGATCCCGCCGGCGACCACGGCGGCCGCGACCTCCCCCATGGAATGCCCGACGACCGCCGCCGGCCGTACCCCGTACGCCGTCCAGAGCCGGGCCAGCGCCACCTGCACCGCGAAGATCACCGGCTGCGCGATGGCCACCCCCGGCGCGTCCGCCCCCTCGGCGATGATCTCGCGCAGCCGGATGTCCGACTCCTCGGCGAGCATCGGGTCCAGTTCGTCGATGGTCCGGGCGAAGACCGGTTCCTCCGCGTAGAGACGGGCGCCCATGCCCGCCCACTGCGATCCGTAGCCGGAGAACACCCAGACCGGCCCGCGTCCCCCGGCCAGCGCCGCTCCGGTGACGCCCGCCCCGTCCCGTACGGCCCGCAGCCCGGCGATCAGTTCCTCCCGGTTCGCGGCCACGACCGCGGCCCCCGCCCTGCCCCGCCCCGCCCGCCGGGCGAGGGTGTGCGCGACGTCGCCGAGCGAGACCTGCCGCCGGCCCCCCGCGGCGGGGACGCTCTCGGCGGCGAGCGCGTCCGGGGAGGCGGCATCGGGCCGGGCGGGCTCGGCGAGTTCGGCGTCGGCCCAGTTCGCGAGCGTCCCGGCATGATCCCTGACCCGCTCGGGAGACACGTCCGTGAGCAGGAAGATCTTCGCTGCCGGTCCCTCCCGCTCCGGTTCCCGCCACCGCGGGGCGGGTTCCAGGACGGCGTGGGCGTTGGTGCCGCCGAAGCCGAAGGAGGAGACACCCGCCAGGGGGTACCCGTCCGGCCAGGGGGTGGGGGCGGTGACGACCCGGAGGTGTTCCCAGGGAATGTGCGGATTGGGCCGGTGGAAGTGGACGCTGGGCGGGATCACGCCGTGGTGGAGGGCGAGGACCGTCTTGATCAGGCCGGTGATCCCGGCGGCGGCCTCCAGGTGGCCGAGGTTGCTCTTCGCGGAACCGAGGAGCAGCGGCGCGGTACGGCCCTCGCAGAGGGCGGCGGCGACGGCGCGGGCCTCGATCGGATCGCCCAGGAAGGTGCCGGTGCCGTGCGCCTCGATGTAGCCGGGACTGCCCAGACCCGAGTAGACACCGCGCAGGAGTTCCTCCTGGGCCTCGGGGTTGGGCGCGACCAGCCCGTTCGACCGGCCGTCCTGGTTCACCGCGGTGGCGCGGAGCACCGCCATGACCCGGTCGCCGTCCCGCTGGGCGTCGGACAGCCTCTTGAGCACGACGACCCCGCAGCCCTCGGCCCTGACCATCCCGTCCGCCGACGCGTCGAAACTCTTGCAGCGCCCGTCGGGCGCGGTGCCGCCGCCCTGGTCGAACGCCATGGTGATCACGGGTGAGAGCAGCAGGTTGACCCCGGCGGCGATGGCCAGGTCGCTCTCCCCCGACCTGAGGCTGCCCGCGGCGAGGTGCGTGGCGACCAGCGAGGACGAGCACGCGGTGTCCACCGCCAGGCTGGGCCCGCGCAGGTCCAGCAGGTAGGAGAGCCGGTTGGCGGCGATGCTGAACGCCGCGCCCGTCGCCGTCCAGGCGTCCACCCTCGCGGTGTCGGCCGTGGTCAGGTGGGCGTACTCGTTGCCGGATATGCCGACGAACGCACCGGTACGGCTGCCGCGCAACGACCGGGGCGCGACGCCCGCGTGCTCCAGCGCCTCCCAGGCCGTCTCCAGCAGCAGCCGCTGCTGCGGGTCCATGGTCTCGGCCTCGCCGGGGACGATCCCGAAGAACTCCGCGTCGAACCCGGCGATGTCCTCCAGGAAGCCGCCGTGCCTGGTCGTCCTGGCCAGCACCTCGGCGGTGCGGGGAGATCCGTCGTCGAAGGACTCCCACCGGCCCTCGGGCACCTGGCCGACGGCGTCGCCGCCCGCCATGAGCAGCCGCCAGAAGTCTCCGGGGCCGCGTACCGAGCCGGGGAGGCGGCACCCGACGCCGATCACCGCGATCGGCTCGTCGGAGACGACCGGTCCGGCCTTCTCCGGGGCGGTCCGCGCGCGGGGCGCGAGCCCCCTGGCCAGGCGGTTGATCGTGGGGTACTCCCAGACCAGCGTGGGTCCCAGCTCGCGGCCGAGGAGCACCTCCAACTCCCCCGCCACCGCGACGGCGTCGCGGGAGGAGAGCCCGAACTCCTCCAGGGGACGGTCGGGGTCGACATCCGCGGGGGACAGGCGACAGCGGGTCGCGATACGCCCCGTGAGGAAGCGGCGAATCTCGTCTTCACCGAACAGGTCCACGTGGCAGCTCCAAGAACACCCGAGGTGGTCGGCAAACTTACCCAGACATATCGGGATAAGGGAGCCATGGCAGACCACAATCCATCTCGGCGTTTTATAACGAACGTGATAACGCCCGATATCTGATGAGATTTGTGGTTAAAGCGCAAGTAACAGCGTCATTTCGTTGCGAACGCTTATAGCTGAGCGGCGATCATCCCGCCTAGGGTCGCCTGCCACGGCCACTGTCTCCAGGCCGGGTGGAGGAACGACCATGCGACCTGCTCGACGCGGACTTCTGGCGCTGGCGACCGCGCTTGTCGTCGGATTCCCCTCGACCGCGCACGCCGCCCCGGCCTGGGCGTCGGCACCCGGCGACAGGAGCGGCGAGGCGGGCGCGGCGGTCGAGACCGCTCCGGAGGCGAACTCGGCGGGAAGGGCCGCCCGGAAGGGGAAACCCGCGGAAGGCAACACCCTGGTCGCGAGACCGGGGGGCAGGACCGCCTCGGCGGTGAGACAGGCGGCGAAACCGCAGCCGAGCCCGAGCCCTTCCGCCGGCAAGGGCGGCAAGAGCCCGTGGGGACCCTGGCCTGCCGCCAGGCCGGGCGCCGCGCGCGTGGTCAAGGAGACCTGGCTCGGCCCGCGCACGCTCGACCTCCAGATCTCGTCGCCCTCGGTCAACGCGACCCTGCCGGTCCGCGTGCTGGTGCCCAAGGGCTGGTCGAAGGGCGCGCGCCGCACCTGGCCGGTCCTGTACCTGCTGCACGGCGGCGCCGACAACTACACATCGTGGACCCGGATGACCGGCATCGCGAGCATGACCGAGGACATGGACGCGATCATCGTGATGCCCGAGGCAGGCCGGGCGGGTAACTACTCGAACTGGTACAACAAGGGCAAGAGGGGCGCCCCCGGCTGGGAGACCTTCCACACGTCCGAGGTGCGCCGCCTGCTGGAGACCGGCTACCGCGCGGGGAGCCGCCGCGCCGTCGCGGGACTCTCCATGGGCGCGTACGGCGCGATGAAGTACGCCGCGCTGCACCGGGGGATGTTCCGCTTCGTGGGCGCCTACAGCGGCGTCATGTCCACCCGCCTGCCGGGCATCCCCGAGCTCATCATGAACGCGCAGGCCTCCGAGGGACAGGACCCGCAGGCGTTGTGGGGCGACCCGCTCAGGAACCGGGACGTCTGGAAGGCCAACGACCCCGCGGCCCACGCCAGGAACCTGCGCGGCGTGAGCATCTACATCTCCAGCGGCACGACCAGCAGGCTGGGCGAACTCGACCCGCCGGGAGCCCCCTGGAGCCCGGCCCACCTGGGCGAGCCGATCTCCGCCTACACGGCCAGGGACCTGGTCGCCAAGCTCCGCTTCCACGGCATCAAGCCCGTGGTGCACCTGTACAAGGACGGCACCCACAGCTGGCCCTACTGGGAGCGCGAGTTCCGCAGCTCCTTCCCGATGATCCTGTCCGCCCTGGGCCTGAAAGCCGCCCAGGACGACGCTTCCGCACCCCGGGAGCAGGAGGACGTCTGGAACCTGCTCGGCGGGACGTGAGAGCGGGGCGCGCGGCGGTCGCCGACGACAGCCGGCCGCCGGTCCCGGCCGGACGATCCGCTGCCGGCGAGCCACGTCCGGCGGGCCTCCCGGGGAATCCGCTTCCAAAGACGCGGACTCTCCTCCCGTGACCCGTGACCCGTGACCCGTGACCCATCGCCGGCCCGGTCTCGTGTTGACTCACCGTTGACCAGCTAATAACTTTGAGTAGTTGTTTCAGCACTCAGCGTGGCGAGTGTTCGAGGCCGCGCGTGAGCCTCGGCGTTCCGTAACGGACGTTCGGCCGCGGATCCCCTTCCCGAAGGCGACCTCCGGTCTCACGCGCGAGGTCGTCCGGTCGTGTGCCGTCGTATCCCCGCGAAGGGTGACCCACGGCTCTCGCCTGGCCGTCTCGGGGGAAGCGCGCTCACACAGGAAGAGGCAGCGACAGGTAATGAGGAGCGCATTCAGCGGACGTGCCGGGGGCGCGCCGCACGACTCGCGCGGGGCCCGGCATCCGGTGACCGTCATGGCCGAGCAGATGACCGATGTCTTTCTCGACCTTGGTTACCGCGTCGTCGAAGGCCCCGAGGTGGAGGCCGAGTGGTTCGCCTTCGACGCGCTCGACATGGACGACGACCACCCCGGCCGCACCCCCGGCCGGGCCTTCCACCTCGAGGACCCCTCGGAGCCCGGCGGGAGGTCGGGCCTCGTGCTGCGCACCCGCACCTCACCCGCGCAGGTACGGGCGATGCTCGGCAGGACCCCGCCACTCCGCCTGGTCTGCGCGGGCCGCGCCTTCCGTCCCGACCCGGTCGACACCATCCACAGCCCGGTGTTCAACCAGGTCGAGGGCCTCGCCGTCGACCTGGGGCTCACCATGGTCGACCTGAAGAAGACCCTCGACCACTTCGCCGCCGCCGTGTTCGGCAGGGGCACGGTGACCCGGCTCCGCACCCACCGGGCCGCCTACACCGACCCGTCGGCGAAGGTGTACCTGGAGTGCGCGGTCTGCCACGGCCTCCGGGAGGACGCCTCCGCGGGCCCGTGCGGGACGTGCGGCGGCGAAGGGTGGATCGAGTGGGGCTGGTGCGGCACGGTCCGCCCCCGGGTACTGACCACCTGCGGCGTCGATCCGCACAGGTACGGCGCGTTCGCCTTCGGCGTGGGCGTCGAGCGCACCCTGATGCTCCGGCACGGCCTGAAGGACATCCGCGACATCATCGGCGGCGACATCCGCTTCCCGCTCGGGATGGACGAGTTCGTCCCCGGCGGCAGGCCCAGGCCCGCTCCCCGCCCCTGGACCACGGCCACCAGCCGGGCCGTGCCGGCCGCACGGGCCGTGCCCGATCTGGAGATCATCCCGCTGACCCGAGGCGGTCACGGCAGGAGAGGCCCGCGGGGACGGGAGGCCGGCGGGGGGCTCACCCGCTCGCAGAGCCTGCGACGGCGGATCGGGCACGCGCTGGCGGGGGCGGGGTACGTCGAGACGCCGCGTTTCCCCTTCGTCTGCGACGCCGCGTGGGACGCCTTCGGCCTGGCGCCCGACGACCCGCGCCGCGCCACGCTGACGCTCACGAACCCGATCACCCCGCGCGAGCCGTCACTGCGCACCACGCTCCTCCCCGGGCTGCTGGCCGCGCTGGGGCTCAACCTCACCCTGGGAAATCACCACCCGGCGCTCTTCGAGCAGGGAGTGGTCTTCGCACCCCGCACGGGCGCCGCCCCCACCCTCCCGCTCCTGGCGGACCACTATCCCGCCGCGAGCCGGCTCGACGCACTGAACGCCGCCGTCCCCGCCCAGCCCAGCCATCTCGCCATCGCTCTGACCGGCGAGTCGTCGTGGGCCCGCGCCGTCGACGCCGCGCGGACGGCCGCGCACGTCATGGGGGCCGGCCTGATCACGCGCCCCACCGAGTACCCGCCCTGGCTCCCTGGACGCTGCCTGGAGCTGCTCGTCGGCGAGGCGGTGCTCGGCCACGCCGGCGAGCTGCACACCGCCACGGTCCAGGCCCTGGGCCTGCCCCCGGGGACGAGCGTCATGGAGATCGATCTCACCGCGCTGGAACATCTCACCGATCACGGAAGCACTTGACGTCCTCCCCGCCGGCACCCGGAGAGCCGGGGCGCCCCGCCCGCCGGCCAGGTCTGCCGGTTCGCGGTCCCGGTGAAACCGGCCTGAGCCGCCTCACCGGGACATCGCACGGTATCGCGGGAGTGCGTCAGGTGGTCGCGAGATAGATCTGGCCGAAAGCCTCGGAGAGCTTCTTGAGGTCGGTGGTCACGTCCACCTCGGGGTTGGCCGGGTCGTAGACGGCGGCCAGGCGGCGCTGGATCGGGGTGAGCTTCTTCAGCTGGTCCCAGGCGGTCAGCCGGTTCACCGCGCCCTGGGCGTCCTGGACTCGGGTCCAGACGTTCACCTGCTGGGCGGCGTTGTCCTTGACGGGCACCGAAAGCCGGGAGGCGATCTGCTCATCGGTCACCTGGCCGACGAGACCGGTCTCCTCCGCGGCGATCTGGGCCAGGACGTCCCACGACCGGGCACGGACCTGGATCCACTGGTTGCGGTGGGCCTGCTCGGCGTCGATCTTCCAGGTGTCGTAGCCGCCGTACAGCAGGCCGGTGTCCAGGGAGAGCTGGTCGACGCGGCCCGCGATCAGCGGGGACTCGATCTTCTCGGGGGCGAGCAGCGGGTACCGCTTGCGCATCTCCGCCTTGCAGGTGTCGTTGGCGCCGCAGGCGAGTTCGGGGACCACGGTGTGCACGCCCAGCCGCTTGCCGGGCGCGGCCTGGCGGAGGGCGTCGGAGGCCGCGGTGACGAACGCGGTGACCTCCGCGTCCGTCTTGAACGTGCTGTTGTAGCCCAGCTGGGAGGTGAACCGGATGCCCGTGACCTCCGGACGCGCGGCAAGCGCGCCGATGCGCTTGACGGCGGCGGTGAACGTCTCGGTGCCCGCCTTCCAGTCGTCGGCCAGTTCTGTGTCGATCCAGACCCTCAGCTGCCGGGCCTTCGCCGCGGTGATCGCCTGACCGGCCGGAGTCAGCGCGGCCGCCGCGACGGCGGGGTCCTGGGTGCTCGTGGCGGTCGACGTGGCGGCACCGGTCTGTTCGGGTCCGCTGACGGTGCCGTCGCCGCCCTCGCCGTGCCCGTCGACCGAGCACTGCTGGCCCGCCTCGCACTCCGGCGTGCCGTCCTCCCCCGCGCCTTCGGGGAGAGGGGAGTTCTCGTCGCCTTCGGCGCCGCCGCCGAGCGGCTCAGGGCAGACGGATCCAGCGGCCGAGCAGTCGATGAACTTGCCGTCGACCGGGCTGGCCTCCCTGAGGTGGGCCGCGTCGTCGCTGCCCCAGAAGAGCGCGACGCCGAGGGCCTCCTCCGGCTTGGCCAGCCAGTGGCACACGATGTAGGCCGGGGTGTCGGCCCCCATCAGATCGTTGCAGCTACGGGGGTCGTCCTGCGAGTACGCGGCCCCGGGCGTCATGATCCCGACGAGCGCGAGCGCGGCACCGACGGCGAGGGCCCGGCGCAGAGTAAGTCGCATGTCCTGAACTCCCCGGGTGAAGCTGGTCAAAACGATCGATCCACACTTTACCCAGATCGCAATGGGCTCAACAGCCCCAGTCAAGGACACACAGGACTTTGATACCTTCCGGCTGATCCGGCGTCCCACGCGGGCGGGAGCCCGCGGCATTGCAGGTAGCCGGAATGCCGAGGCCCCACTGGCGTGAAGCGACAAACGGAGGCTGCCAGCGCAGACGGCGGGCGCCGGAGACGACAGCATGGTGATGAGGGCAACCGCCCGTCTCCGCGGCGGCGTCGCCGATGACGAGACTTCGCCGCCTTCCTTGAAAAGCGCACCGATCGGTGCAGATCGAAACGGGATCTTCATGTCGCCGCACGTCAACCCTCTGAGCAGCCGGTTCCATGGGCTTCCGGGGTCGGACGAGATCATTCGTCTCGCCCTGGCGACCAGTGACCTGCTGAAGCAGATGGAGAACGCCAGGAACCGGATCGACCGGTCGCTGGTCCAGCAGCGGCGATTCGTGTCCGACGCCTCGCACGAGCTGTTCACCCCGATCGCCGGGCTCAGGGCTCTCCTGGAAGAGGCACGGCTGCATCCCGAGGAGACGGACCTGAGCGAGCTGCTGGCAGACGCGCTGGAAGACGTCGACCGGCTTCAGAGGATCGTCAGCGACCTGCTGATGCTGGCGAAGGTCGGCACGAACCCGCCGGACACGTTCGTCAGCACGGACCTGGGTGAGCTGGCCCGCGCCACGGTCTCGCGGCGCGAGGACGACATCCCCGTACGACTTCGGCTCGCCCCCGGGGTCAGGGCGAACGTCGTCGACGCGGAGATCGACCGGCTCCTCTCCAACCTCCTGGACAACGCACAGCGCCATGCCAGGCGCACAGTGCTGGTCGAGGTGCGCAGGGACGGTGAATACGGCGAGCTGACCGTCACCGACGACGGGGACGGCATCGCCGACGCCGACAGGGATCGGGTCTTCGAGCGGTTCACCCGGCTGGACACGGCCCGCTGCCGCAGTCGGGGAGGCACCGGACTCGGCCTCACGATCGCCCGCGACATCGCCGAAGCCCATCTGGGCACCATCGAGGTGGACGGCTCTCCACTGGGCGGCGCACGGTTCGTCTTCCGCCTTCCGCTCACCACCACAGCCGCCGCACGGCCGGACGGCGGTGGAGAGACCACTTCCCGCGGGGCCCCCACCCCCTGACACCTGCCCGGATGACAGTGGGATCCGCCAAGCCCCCACCCCCCGACCGGGCGGTCGCCCGTCCAGGCTCCCCCGGACCGGCGACCGGGTTCCCTCTCGGGGGACCCGCCCCATCGGCCGGCCGGCCGTGGCCGTCAGTTCTCGATCGGCACCATCACCAGAAGCGACGTGCCCTCCTCCGCGGAACTCGTGATCGTCAGCTTTCCGCCGAGCGCCTCGACGCGGTCCCTGAGCCCGATGAGCCCCGAGCCCCTGCCGTACTCGGCTCCTCCGGTCCCGTCGTCGTTGACCGAGAGCCGGACCGTCGCCCCGGTCACGCCGAGGGTGACGCACACCACGGAGGCGTGCGCGTGTTTCACCACGTTGGTCAGCGCCTCCGCCACCGTGTAGTAGAGAGCCACCTCGACGCGTTCCGGCAGGCGCGGGACGGAGTCCAGCTGGAGTTCGACCGGAACGGCGGAGCGGCGTGCGAGCGTCTTCAGCGCGGGTACGAGACCGCCCTTCGACAGGATCGCCGGGTGGATGCCCCTGGAGAGCTCCTGCAGGTCCTCCACGACCCCGGTCAGCCCCTGGACCGCCTGAGACAGCTGCTCCCTGAGCCCTGTCATCTCCGGCGGCACTCCGGCCTCCGCCGCGCGCAGTTCGAGCCCGAGCGAGACCAGTCGCTGCTGGGCACCGTCGTGCAGGTCACGCTCGATGCGCCGGCGGGTCTCGTCGGACGCGGCGACGAGGCGCGCGCGGGAGGCGGCGAGATCGGCGCGGGCCTGCGCGTTCGAGATGGCGGTCGCGATCAGCTCGGTGAAGTCCCTCATGCGCTCCTCAGCGCCTTCGAGCCTCGGCTCCCAGCGGCTGTAGAAAGCGAGCATCACCCCCCACAGAGAGCCGTCGACGATCACGGGAGAGCCGAGTGCGGAGGTGATGCCCATCTCACGGGCCCACCTCAGGATCGTTCCCGAGGTCTCCTCATAGTTCGTCACCCGTGCCGGTTTTCCCGTCCGCAGCACCATGCCGGAGACGATCGTCTCGCTGATCGGCCACTGCGAGCCGAGAGGCATCACCTTCCGCACATCCTCCCGGAGACTCCATGTGCCCACCACCGTCGTGTGGCCGGGGTCGTAGCGGCTGACCGACACGTGGTCCGCCTTCATGAGGGAGCCCATCTCGTAGGCGACCGCGTTGAACAGCTCCGTCGAGGAGATGCCCTGCGCCACGAGCGTCGCGACCCGCCGCAACGTCGCCTGTTCCCGCGCGATCCTGCGCAGCTCGTCACGACTGGACGCCAGGACGGCCCCGATGTCCTCGCGATCGCGGGCCGCCCGCAACAATGCCTCCAAAGAGGGCAGCATCCGGTCGCGCAGACGTCTCCGCACGTCCTCCGACGTCCCGGCGGGAAGGACGAGCGTGCCGACCCGATCGCCGCCCTCTGTGAGCGGCAGAACCTCGCCGTGCTCTCCGGCGGGGACCTCGGCGAGCCGGATCTCCAGGCCCGGCGTCCCCAGGGTCCGGGCCAGGAGGCGCGAGGCCGGCGGCAGCGCAGCGCTCGGGTTCTCCGTACGCAGCAGGATGTGGGCCAGTTGCACGGAGAGGTCCGCCTCACGGCGACGCTCGTTCGTCTGGATGCCCAGTGAGCGCATTCGTGCCCCGATCAAAGTGGTCGCCAGCCCGACGAGAAGGAAGATCGGAAGCGGGGTCCAGAGCCAGCGCTCCCCAGGGAAGAAGAATCCCCGCGGGGGAAGGTTGAAGTAGTCGAAGGCGGTGGCGCTGGCCAGCAGGGTCACCAGCCCTGGCCACAGGCCCCAGACGACCGAGACCAGCAGCACACCGAGCAGGTAGATCCCGCCCAGGAAACCGCCCGGCATCAAGCGGAGCAGGAAAAGGGACAGCAAAACTTCCGCCGCGATACACGCGGCGCCGCATATGATCCCAAGCACGAAAGATTGACGCTTTGTGTGCGTCAATGACGACAGCAGCCGCTCGCGCATAGATACTAAGATACTCGCATGTCAACGGGATATTTCGCACTTCGTCCCGAATCGTACCCCGCCCGGCGGACTTACGACCGACCGTCCAGAGCATTGAGAATTCCTTAACCCTAAAGCGACCATTCTTTTAATGACGGGCCCGGCGGGAAAGACACCCCGAAAGGGCGATGATCGTGCACGAGAACCGGATACGCGTGGCACTGGCGGACGACGACGTGCTTTTCCGCGAGGGGGTGTCGAGCCTGCTGGCACGCTCGGGCTTCGACGTCGTCGGCCAGGCCGGAGACGCGACGGAGATCCTCCCCCTGGTCCGCGAGCACCGGCCGGATCTCGTCATCCTCGACATCCGGATGCCCCCGACCCACACGAACGAGGGCCTTGACGCGGCACGGGTGATCCGCGAGGAGTTTCCGGAGACGGGGATCCTCCTGCTGTCGGCGCACATCGAGGTGGAGGAGGCGATGGAACTGCTCGCCGCCGGGCACCGGGTCGGCTACCTGCTCAAGAGCCGGGTGACCGGGGTCGGCGACTTCATGGAGACGCTCGAGCGCGTCGCCCAGGGCGGCTCGGTCGTCGATCCGAGCCTGGTGCGGGAGCTCATCAAGTCCCACCGCAGGAACGACCCGCTGGAACTCCTCACCGCGCGCGAGCAGGAGGTCCTCGCCCTGATGGCCGAGGGCCGCTCCAATGCCGGCATAGCGAGCAAACTCTGGATCACCGAGGGCACGGTCGAGAAGCACGTGCACAGCATCCTGTCCAGGATGCGGATACCGGGATCGGAAGACGACCACCGCCGCGTCCTCGCCGTACTGGCCTTCCTCGAAACCCGCTGACCCGGATGCGACCTGAGGACCGATGCGGGTCCGGGGCCGCGGGGACCTGTGGGGCCGACGGGGCCGGACCGGTGGGGCTGGCCTGGCGTCGCGGGCCGGCCCGGCGGGAAACCCACGGGGCACGCCTCGGGTCAGGCGGGGCTCAGATCCCCTTCGTCGCGGGCTTTCCGGAGAATGTCGCGGATCGCCGCCCCGGAAAGGGCTGACTTCGACAGGAACGCGACGGCGGGACTGGCCGTGATCATGTCCGTGAAGTCCTTCTCGGCATGGGTCGAGATCATGATGATGCGCGGGCGGCCCTCGGACGGCACCCGTGCGAGCCGCCGGGCGACGTCGAAACCGTTCTCCTCACCGAGATCGATGTCGACGAGCGCGACGTCCGGCCGGGAGTCGCCGATCTGCCGTAGGGCCTCGTCGCTCGCGGAGGCCATGCCGACCACGGCGATCCCCTCCCGCTCCAGCAGCGCACGGGCGGCACAGCGGAAGTGATCGCTGTCATCGACGATCAGACAACTTACGGCCACACATCGAGGATCGCAGGGGAACAGCGTCGGCACATTGCAGCTAGCGGGAAAATCCGGAGGCCACTGGCGGGTATGGAGCATGGTCGGCGAGCCTCGGGCGACCCGAACACGGTCAGACTCCGAGCGCCTCGCACGCGCGTCCCACCCCGTCCTCGGCCCGCAGCCGCTCCCCCAGCCGCGCCGCCACCGCCCGCGTTCCCGGATCCCGTACGGCATGTACCACCCGTGCGGCCAGTGCTCCCGCGGTGGCCCTGCCGATCGGCAGCGGCGCGGGCCCGGCCCCCAGCGACGCCACCCGTGCTCCCCAGAACGGCTGGTCGGAGAAGAAGGGACAGATCACCCCCGGCACCCCGGCCCGCAGGCCCGTCCCCGTGGTCCCGGCGCCGCCGTGGTGCACCACCGCGGCCATCCGCGGGAAGAGCCACCCATGATCGATATCGCCGATGACGAGCATGTCGTCGGCGCCCTCGTACGGCATGCCCTGAAGGACTCCCCGCACCCCGGCCCTGCGCAGCGCCGCCACCACCGTCTCCGCCGTCGCGACCGGATCGGCCGGGATCATGCTGCCGAAGCCCACGAAGACCGGTGGCGGCCCCGCGTCGAGGAACGCCACGATCTCGGGGCAGGGCGGCAGCGCGCGCTCAAGTGACCAGAAACCGGTCAGGTGCACGTAGTCCGGCCAGTCCCGTGGGCGGCCGACGATCCAGGGGCTGACCCCGCACAAAACCGGCACCCGATCGGCCCGTGCCCGCCGGAACGGGCTGCCCCGCATGGGTTCGAGCTTGAACACCCGGCCCCGCAGCCGGTTCACCATGCGACCGAGCAACAGCCAGCTCAACCCCTCGACCAGCGCGTAGCTGGCCCGGTTGCCGGCTCCGCCGAGCGTGCGCAACGGCACCAGCGGGTTGGGGAAGGCCCTGGTGGGCTCGCTGGGCTGGAAGTGCAGCAGCGCGTACGGCATGCCGTACCGCTCGGAGAGATGGTGCCCGAAACCGCCCAGCGCGGGTGACAGGACGAGGTCGGCTCCGGCGCAGGCCGCGTCCACCTCGGCGACCAGGCGCTCGGCGAGCGGTTCCACGATCGCGCGAAACCCCCTGGCGAACCCGGCGGGGCCGCTCCGCAGCCACGCCTGCCCCTCCTCGGACTCCATGATCTTCAACGGGTCCACGCTGATCGGGCTGAACTCCAGCCCCGCCTCCTCGACCAGCCCGCCGTAGCGGCCCGCCGCCACGATCATGACCTGATGCCCCCGCCGGGCGAGCCCGGCGCCGAGCGCGACGCACGGCTGGGTGTCACCCCGCGAGCCGAACGCCAGGACCGCGATCCTCACCCGAACCTCCCCGAACCGACGGCTCGCCGAAACTCACCGGTCCGGCGGCTCACCAAGGCGTCGCCACGCGGACGACTCATCGGAGCGTCACCAGGCTGATGGCCGCCCCCGTGACGACCAGCCCCGCGGCCGCGAGCAGGCCCGTCGAGTAGCCGGCCGTGAAGCTCGCGGAACTGTTGACGATCACCCCGATGATCGCGATGCCGAACAGCCCCGACATCTCCCGGGCCACGCTGAACACGCCCCCGGCCACCCCTGCCCTGGACTCGGGCACGGCACCCAGCACCGCCGACCCCAGCGGCATGGTCAGCGCCGAGCCGATCCCGATCACGCATACCGATGGCAGCAGCTCGGCCCAGCCGTCCCCCGGGCGCAGGAACGCGACGGCGGCCATGCCCGCGGCGACGAGGACGAGCCCCAGCGCCACGGTGCGCGCGGCACCGATCCGGCGTTCGGCGAACGGCACCAGCGGCGTGACCACGACGACCAGCAGCGCCAGCGGCACGAACGCCAGCCCGGACGCGGTGGGGCTGAAACCGAGCACACCCTGCAGGAACAGCGCGGTGAAGAAGAAGACCCCGTTGACCCCGAGTCCCCAGAGCACCTGGGCGATCACCCCGCCGGTGAAGGTCCGCGACCGGAACAGCGCGAGGTCCACCATCGGGTCCTCGCCGAGCCTCTCCGCGACGGCGAAGACCAGGGCGGCGGCCACCGTGAACAGCAGCGCGACCAGGATCGGCGGCGAGGTCCACCCCAGCTCGGCCCCGAAGGTCAGGGCGAAGGTACCCGCCGACAGGACGACCACCGACGACGCGACCCCTGGAACGTCCACCCGGGCGGCCCGCTCGTCGCGCGACTCCGGGATCGCGACGCCTGCGAGCGCGACGATGAGGACGCCGAGCGGGACGTTGAGCAGGAAGATCCAGCTCCAGTGGAAGTGCTGGGTGAGATAACCGCCGACGACCGGCCCCAGGGCGAGCGCGCCCGCCCCTGACGCCATCCAGACGGCGACCCCGACGGACCGCTGCCGCTCGTCGTTGCCGACCGCGACGATCGCCAGCATCGCGGGCAGGATCAGGGCGGACCCGGAACCCTGCACCAGCCTGGCGGCGACGAGCGCGCCCACCGAGGTGGCCAGCCCCGCCGCGAGGGACGCCGCCGTGAAGACGGCCAGTCCCGCGACGAGCACCCTGCGACGGCCGTAGACGTCGGCCAGCCTGCCACCGGCGAGCATGAATCCCGAGAAGGTGAGGACGTAGCCGGTGACGACCCATTCGAGTGCCGCCAGCGACGCGCCCAGCTCCGCCTGCAGGGTGGGCAGCGCGACCGTCACGACGGTGTTGTCCAGCGTCGTCACGAATCCAGCAAGCCCGATGACCAGCAGCAACAGCCCTCGTCGCGCCGCCGGTGCTCCCGCCGGCGATCCTGATGGCGACGCACCGGGCGCGCTCGACGCGGCGGACGGAGTCGGTACGACCTGGGCGTCCGGCCTGGGCTGCGCGCCCGGTACGGCCCGATCGCTCACTCGTCCACCTCTGTCCACTCCCAACCGGATCCGTCGGCCTTGGGGCGTACGACCCGCGTGGTTCTGGTGCCCACGGCGACCCAGCCTCCCGCCGGTTCCTCCGTCTCCCGCCTCGCGGGCGCCCTGCCCGCGGGCTCCCCCGCACCGCGCGATACCGCCTCACCGCGCGGTGCGGCAGCGGGCGGGGAGGCGGGGACCGCCGCCCTCCACCGCACCTCCGCCGGAGGCCGCGGAACCTGGGGGACCGGAACCGGTGACGGTGCCGAGGGCGGGGCCGGTGCCGGTGCCGGGGTCTGCGGAACCGCAGGCGAGGCCGGGACCGAGGGCAGGGCAGAGGGCGGGGCAGGGGTCTGCGGAAGCGCAGGCGGAGAGGGGGCCGAGGGGGGAGTCTGCGGGGATGCCGGGATCTCCTGCCGGGGCGCCGGGGGGCCCGGCTCGATCGCCCTGGCCACCGGCCGTACCAGCGGCTCCAACTGGTCGATCAGATGGCTGCTGACCGGCGGCAGGCTCGGCACGCGGCGCGCGTCCTCCCCGGGTTCCGGCCTCCCCACCTCCTCGGGTACGGGCGCCAGAGGCGGGGTGGCGGGTGGCGTGCCAGGGGCCTCCGGCAGCCCGGCGGGCCGGCGCTCGGAAGCCGCCGGGGGCGGCGGGAAGTCACCGGAGCGGGCCACATGAGCGGGCCGGGACTCGGGAGCGGGCCGGGGCGGCTCCGGGGGCGCGGGTTCGGGACGCGCCCGGATCACGGGGCCGGGCCGTATCGGGGGCGGCGGGGGTGGCACGAACGCGGAATGGCGTTGCGGGAGCGAGGCGGGCGGCCCGGACGGTGCGGCGGGAGGAACCGGATGACGGGGGGACTGTTCCATCGCGTCCCGCACGGTCAGCAGGGGCTCCGGTGGGGACGGCCTCTCCTGCTCCTCGGCCCAGTGCCAGCCGGGACCGTCCAGGTTCGGCTTGATGACCTTCCTGGTCCTGCCCCCGGCCGGTCCGGGGCCGGACGTCGGCGGTGCGCTGGACGCGGCGGCGGGCCTGGACGTCGGCTGGACGGAAGGGGGCGGCTCGGCGTCGAGTCCGGGCATGGGGTAGGGATTCGACCGGTTCTGCCGGAAGGAGGCATCGGAGATCCGGGACCGCCAGGGACGTGCCGTACCGGGCTCGGGGGACGGGGCACGGGACCCGTTGCGCGGGACCGCCGGGCCCGGGCGCGGGCCCCGACTCTCCTCCCGCGCCGCACGGGCGTTCGACACCGGAACGTGCGGATCCACGGGCGCCCCCCAGGCCCCCTCCTCCGCGGCGTGGGCATACGGGTCCGCGGGCGAGCCCCAGGACTCCTCTCCCTCGGCGCGAACCTCCGGCACCGGGACGTGCGGGTCCAGGTGTACGACCCAGGGCCCCTCCCCCATGGCGCGAACACCCGGTGCCGGGACGTGCGGATCCATGGGCGAGTCCCAGGGTTCCCCCTCCGCCGCGCGGACGTCCGGCACCGGCACATGCGGGTCCAGAGGTGCGGTGGGGGGCGGTGGGAACTCCTCGGCCCACTGCCAGTCGCCGTCGCGGCCGGTCCTGATGACGCGTACCGGAACGGCGGGGGCGATCGGCAGTGGTTCGGCGGGCGGTGGCAAGGCAGGCCCCGCGGGAACCTGGGAGGAGGTTCCGGCGGCGATCTGCGGGGGCCGCGGGAGGTGGGCGAGGCGACGCGCGGGGGCGGCGCGGTGGGCACCGGGGGCACCCGCACGCTCCACCATCACGTACGTGGCGGGAAGCTCGTCCGTGGCGTGCTCGCGGATCTCGATCCGCCGGTGGAAGCCGCGCAGGAAGCTCGGCAGCCACCAGTTGGCCTCGCCCATCAGCCGCATCGTCGCGGGCACCAGCAGCGCCCTGACCAGGGTGGCGTCCACCACGATGGCCACGAACATGCCGACGCCGAGCATCTTGACGATCGTGATCCCGGCCGTGGAGAACGCCCCGATGACGACCAGCAGCAGCAGCGCCGCGCTGGTGATGACCCCTCCGGTCCGCTCCAGCCCGACCGCCACGGCCACGGTGTTGTCGCCGGTTCTGAGCCACTCCGCACGGACCCTGCTGAGCAGGAACAGCTCGTAGTCCATGGAGAGCCCGAACACCACGGCCAGGATCAGCACCGTGATCGTCGCCTCGATGCTCCCCGTCGGGGTGAAGCCCAGGACGCTCGCCAGGTGGCCGTCCTGGAAGGCCCAGACGATCACCCCGAACGACGCCCCCAGCGACACGACGTTCATCAGGATCGCCTTGACCGGCAGCAGGATCGAGCCGAACGCGGCGAACAGCAGCAGGCCCGTCATGAGGCAGACCACCAGCGCGGTCCACGGCAGGGTGGCCCGCAGACTGGCCTGGAGATCCAGCTGGGCCGCGGTGGGGCCGCCGACGACGACGTCCTGGAAGTTCGGCTCGGGCGGCAGCTCGCGGATCCTGTCGACCAGCGCGCGGGCCTCGTCCGACATCGGGTCCCTGTCGTAGCGGACCGCCAGCCGCACGGCGCCGCCGTTCTGGGAGACGCCGGTCACGTCGACGCCGGTGACGTGGTCGAGCGCCTCCAGCCGCTCGGCGAAGACCTTGACGTCCAGCGGGCCGACCGGGGTGACCGGGGTGATCCCCGAGTTCCCGACGCCGATGGGGCCGCGCTGGGTACCGACCTCGGAGGTGAGCGCGCCGGGCGCCGACGCGGTCATCGGCCCGACCAGGTCGCGCTCGACGAGCACGATGACCTCGATCGGCGAGAGGGCGTTCTTGGCGAACCTCGTGTTGATCTCCTCGGCCACCTGGCGGCTCTCGAACCCCTCCGGCAGTACGCGATGGTCCACGCTGCCGAACCGCGCGTGCGCGAAGGGCGCGGCCAGCGCGACGAGGAGCAGCCCGACCCCGAGAAGGTACGCGACCGGGCGGCGCATCACGCTGGACGCGATGGTGTGCCAGGTACCGCCCCTGCGGCTGCCGAAGTCGGGCATGACCTTGACCGCGTCCACCTTCGGCCCGAGCACGGCCAGCAGCGCGGGCAGTACCACGATCGCGGACACCATCGCGACCAGCACCACCGCCGCCGCGCCCAGCCCTATCGACCGCAGGAACATCTGCGGGAAGAGCAGCAGCCCGCTGAGCGAGGTCGCCACGGTCAGCCCGGAGAAGGCGACGGTGCGTCCGGCGGTGGCGATGGTCCGCACGACCGCCGCCTCGGTGGGCGTCCCCCGGTGGATCTCCTCCCTGAAGGCGTTCAGCACGAAGAGCGAGTAGTCGATGGCCAGGCCGAGCCCGAGCATCGTCACGACGTTCAGCGAGAACACCGAGACGTCCGTGACCTCGGTGAGCAGTCTCAGCAGCAACAGCGCCCCGGCCACCGAGAGCAGCCCGACGACCAGTGGCAGGCCCGCCGCGACCAGGCTGCCGAAGACCATGACGAGCAGGACGAGCAGTACCGGCATCGAGATGGCCTCGGCCTGCTGCAGGTCGGCGCCGGTCTGCGCGTTGAGGTCCTTGAGCAGCGGGATCCTGCCGCCGATCTTGACCGTGTATCCGGCGGGCGCCCTGCGGAGCTCGTCCCTGATCTTCTCGTACCCGCTCTGCTTGGTCAGCTGCCCGCCGCGCAGGGTGATCAGCGCGTAGGTGGAGTGCCTGTCCTCGGAGACGAGTTCCCCGGCCTTGGTCGACCAGTAGGTGGTGGTGCTCGCGACCTGCTCGGCGGGCAGCGCGCGGAGCGCCTCCCGCACGTCCTTCTCGAACCGCTCGTCGGCGGCCTCGTAGCTGGGATGCGTGTAGAGGGCCACCACATCGGGTGAGTTGCCGCCGAACCACTTCTGGCTCCACTCGGCGGCCGAGGTCGACTCGGCCCCCGGGTCCTCGAAGCCGCCGTCGGACATCCTGCCGAACAGCCCCAGCCCGAAGTAGCCGGCGAGGACCGCGAACGCGGTCCCCAGGACCAGCAGGGACCAGCGCCCTCGGTAGACGGCCCGCCCAAGCGACTCGAACATCAGACGTCGGCACCTTGCCCGTCGGCCGAGAACCCGTCGGCCGAGAACCCGTCGGCAGGGAACCCGTCGGCAGGGAAGGCGCCGGTCGGGAAGGCGCCGTCCAGGTAGGCCCGCGCGCAGGCACGCCTGGCGATCTTCCCGCTGGACGTGCGCGGCACGGCCCCCGCCTCGACCAGTACGAAGTCATGCAGCCGCAGATCATGATTTTTCGTGACAGCGGCGCGGATGTTGGCCGCGATCTCGTCGATGTCCCGCCCGTCGGCCTTCCGTGACCGCTCGGCCACCACCACCAGCCGCTCGGTCTCCTCCCCCGGCACCGCGAACGCGGCCACATGGTCCCTGCGGACGGCCTCCTCGGCCTCCTGCACGGTCACCTCCACATCCTGTGGATAGTGATTGCGCCCGTCGACGATGATCAGGTCCTTGACCCGTCCGGTGATGTAGAGCTCGCCCCCGTGCATGACGCCCAGGTCACCGGTGCGCAGCCAGGTGCCCTCCTCCCCTTCGAGGACGTTGCCGAAGACCTCGGCGCTGCGCTCGGCGTCCCGCCAGTAGGCCCGCGCCACGTTGGGCCCCCGCACCCAGATCTCGCCGACCTCGCCGTCGGGCCTGGCCGTACCGGACGCCATGCCGGATGTCGTATCGGATGTCGTGTCGGATACAGCGGCGATGACCACCCGCTGGCCCGTCGGCACCCCACAGGAGACGAGATCGCTGATCCGGCCCCGTCCCGTGTGCGGCACCGCGCGCCCCGCGGTCAGCGCGTCGCGGTCGAACAGGGTGACGCGGGCGGGCAGGTCCCGGTCCATCGCGGTGACGAACACCGTCGCCTCGGCCAGGCCGTAACCGGGGGTGTGCGCCTCGGGCCGCAGCCCGCACCCGGCGAAGGCCTCGGAGAAACGGCCGATCGTGCCGCCCCGGAGCGGCTCGGCGCCGTTGAGCATGACCGACACCCCGGACAGGTCGAGCGTGGCCTTCTCCGCCTCGGTGACCCGGCTCGCCGTGTACTCGTAGGCGAAGTTGGGACCGCCGGTGAACACGTCCGCCTGCCCGGAGAGCATCCGCAGCCAGCGCACCGGGTGCATGACGAACGCCACCGGGTCCATGAACATCGACTGGTTGCCGCCCACGATCGGCGCGGCGATGGTGGCGATCAGGCCCATGTCGTGGAAGAGCGGCAGCCAGAGCGCGGCCGTGGACACCCTGGGGGTGGCGCGGAACGCGGTCCACAGCTGCCTGGCGTTGGCGGTGAAGTTGCCATGGCTGATCTCCACCCCTGCCGGGGCGCGGGTCGAGCCGGAGGTGTACTGCAGATACGCCAGGTCCTCGGGGCCGATCGGTTCGGGTTCCCACTCGTCGGCCAGCAGGTCGGAGACCGTGTCCAGGGTGATGATCCGCTTGGGCCGGGGCGCGGAGCGGCCGTCCAGGAAGGCGTGCACCCCCTCCAGCGCGGGCGTCGTGGTGAGCACGCACACCGGGTCGGCGTCGGCGTAGGCGCGGATCAGCCGGTCGGCGTGACCGGGCAGGTCCGGCGCGAAGAGCGGTACCGCGATCACCCGGGCGTACATCGCCCCGAGCATCGCGACCACGTACTCCAGTCCCTGCGGCGCCAGGATCGCCGCCCGCTCGCCCGGGTGCGCCACCTCTCGCAGCCGTACGGCCAGCGCCCGTGCCCGAAGGTCGACCTTCGCCCAGGAGAGCGTGTGCCGCACCCCGTCGCGTCCGGCGGAGTAGTCAAGGAAGGTGTAGGCCGGAGCGTCAGGAATCTCCCGTGCCCACCGCTCAACCTGGGCGATCAGCGTCTCGCTCATGCTCAAGGTCCCCTCGCCGAGGTACAGGGACCTAGCAACTTACGTCAGGGGTATCTCGCAATTCTTGCCAAAGCACTCCACATTCCCGGCTGCCGGTTATTACCGGCATGACAACTGATCACCAGTCGATCTGACCGCTCGTGCGAACCGGGCCGGACCCCGGTCACGGATCCGTCCGGCCGCTGGTACGCAGCCCCCTGGCGGAGACCCGTTCGTGCAGACCGAAGCGGGGCTCGGGCTCCCTGGCGCCGTCCAGGATCTCCGCGACGTACTCCGCCAGGGCAGGGGCGTGCTTGAATCCGTGCCCGGAGTCGCCGCCGAGTAGCCAGGCGCCGTCCTGTTGCCGCGCGATGACCCACTCGGCGTCGCGGGTGAGGGTGTACTGGCAGGCCTGGCCCAGCAGTACGGGCGCCGCGGCCAGGCTCGGGAACCTGCGCCGCAGGTAGGCCCGGACGACCGCCTCGCCCGACGGCGAGATCCGCCGGTCACCGGTCTCCGGCTCGTACGGCTCCCCCTCGGCGTCCGACGTCGCCTTCATGCCGAGTCCGTCGATGTCGCCGTGCCCGTAGATCGAAGCGTCGTAGTCGCCCCATGCCGGGGTGTCCCACGGGTCCTGGACCGCGAAGTGCAGCGCGTCCTGCTTGGTCACCTGGAGATCCACCAGACCGGGAAAGAGCCGGGGCAGCCACGCGCCGCACGCCCAGACCACCCGATCGGCCCTGAGCACCTCGTCGCCGATCCGGACCGCATCGCCGTACGGCTCCGCGCGCCCCCTGAGCAGGGTGACCCCGGCCGCGCGGGCGAGCCCGGCCGTGACCTGGGTGGCCCGCCTGGCCCTGACGACCCCGGCCTCCGGTTCCCAGAGCGCGAACTCCAGGTCGTCGCCGCGGAAGTCGGGGAAGGCGGCACCGGCCCTGGCCGGGTCGTGGATCTCGTACGGGATGTCGAGCCGGTCGAACACCCCGGCGCTCGCCCTCTCCCAGCCCTGGTCCCGGCGGGCGAACCAGTACGCGCCCGTCTCGGCGTACAGCTCCTCGCCGGTCCGCGCGCCCAGGTCCAGCCAGAGCTCGCGGGCCCGCCTGGCCATCCGGGCGTACCACTCGTCGGTGCCGTGCGAGGCGCGCAGCAGCCGGGTCTCACCGGCGCTCGCCTGCCGCAGGTGACCTGGCTGGTACTGCTCGACCAGGGTCACCCGCCACCCCGACTCCGCCAGCCGGAGCGCCAGCGACGTCCCCCAGATCCCCGCCCCGACCACGACCGCCGACCTCATCGAGCCCCCTCCCCCGGCCCCGCTCCACCGCGGGTCGTCCGAGCTCACGCTAGGTCCTCGCCCGTACGGCGGGCACACCGCCCTCGGTGCCGGAGGGCACCGGGGGCGGTATGCGGTGCCTCGGGCGCCCCTTCCGCGCCAGGGGCACCGGTAGGCGGTCCTTCGGCAGGGGACGTACCGGCCGGTGCCGGGGCGGCGGCGATAATCGGGGGCATGGTTCCAGCCCAGTGGGTGTCCTAGATGCCGGCCGAATCCTCGCAGACCCTGGAGCGCGGCCTGCGGCTGCTCCGCCTGCTCGCCGACGGGCGCCGGGGTCGTACTCCCACGGAGCTGGCGGCCGAGCTGGAGCTGAGCCGCCCGGCGGTGTACCGCCTGCTCACCACCCTGCAGGGCGAGGGCTTCGTCCGCCGGGACGACGCGGGGCGGGTCCACCTGGGCTTCGGGGTTCTCGTCCTGGCCCGTGCCGTGCAGCCGCTGCTCCGGGAAGGCGCCCTGCCCACCCTGCGCGGGCTGGCCGAGGAGGTGGGCGCGACCGCGCATCTGACGGTGGCCGAGGGCGACGAGGGCCTGGCGGTGGCGGTGGTCGAGCCCTCCTGGACGAACATGCACGTCGCCTACCGCGAGGGGTCCCGCCACCCGCTGACCAGGGGTGCCGCCGGGCTGGCCATCCTCGCCCTGCGCGAGGGCCGCGCCGGCTACCAGGTCTCCGAGGGGCAGCTCCAGGAGGGCGCCCGGGGCATCGCCGCCCCGGTGCCCGGCCTCCCCTGGCTGGAGGCATCGGTGGGCGTGGTCGCCTTCACCCCCCTCGACCGGGACTCCGTCGGCCCCCGGGTGGCCGCCGCCGCCGCCGAACTGTCCGGCTCGCTCGCCTGACGGACCGGTGGAGTGATCCCTTTCCCCACGCCCGCCGCCGCCTGCCCTCAGGCACCGCGGGGGCGCCGGGTCCGGGACAGCAGGGCCTCGGTCGCGCGCCTGGCCTCGGGGGAGGCGAACAGCCGCGCGGACAGGTCGACCATCTCCTGGTCGAGCTCGTCCATCCGGGCGCGCATCGGGGCGGTGATCAGCGCCTTGGCCTCGCGCAGGCCCTGGGGGCTGCCCAGCAGCAGGTCCGCCAGGTACGCGTCGACCGCGGCGTCCAGCTCGGCCTCGGGCACGGCGCGGGTCAGCAGCCCGGCCCGCTCGGCCTCGGCTCCGCCGAAGACCCGGCCGGTCAGCAGGTAGTCGGCGGCGGCCCGGTCGCCGAGCCGGGGCAGCACGGTGAGGCTGACCGCGGCGGCGGCCAGCCCGAGGCGGACCTCGGTGAGGGCGTAGCTGCTCTCCAGCGACCCGACGGCGACGTCGGCGGCGGCGACCAGGCCCAGGCCGCCTGCCCGGACCGTGCCGTGCACCCGCGCCATCACCGGCTTGGGCATGGTCACGATGAGGCGCTGCACCTCGACGACACCCTCGACGATCGGGGTCATCGCGCCGGAGCGCACCGCCGCGAGGTCGGCGCCGGAGCAGAACGAGGGGCCGTTGGCGCGCAGCACGACGACCCGGACGGCATCGTCGGCCGCGGCCCGCCGCAGCAGTGCGGTCAGCTGGTCCAACAGCGGACGGGACAGCGCATTGCGGTTGGCGACCGAGTCCAGGGTCAGCGCGGCGACACCGCGCTCGCGGTCCGCGTGGTATCCGACCAGCGTGGGTCCGGCGCCGGGGATCCCGGGGGCGTTCATCGGGGCGCCCTGGGCAGACCCAGGCCCACGGTGGCGATCAGCTCGCGTTGGATCTCGCTCACGCCACCGCCGACCGGCAGCTTCAGCTCGGTCTTGAACGCGTGGTCTGTGTCGCGCAGCACGGCGGCGGTCAGCTCGTCGGCGGGGTCGCCGTACCGCTGCACCAGCTGTGCGATCCGGGCGCCGGCCTCGACCAGCCGTTCGGAGTTGTACAGCTTGTTCACCGAGGCGTCGGCCGCGCCCAGCGTGCCGGTTCCGGTGTCGGCGACGATCCGCCAGTTGAGCAGTTCGTTCGCGGTGACGATCGCGTCGAGCTCGGCGAGCGCCCGGCGCACCTCGGGCAGGTCGGCCATCCGGCGCCCTCCGCCCGGCCCGCCCAGCGGCGTCTCGGCGGCCCAGTGCCGGAGCCGGTCCAGGTGTGCCTGGATCTTGCCGGCCGGGCCGACGATGAACCGCTCGGAGTTGAGCTGGCTGACCACCACCGACCAGCCCTTGTTCTCCTGGCCGATCAGCCGGTCCGCGGGTACCCGGACGTCGTCGAAGTAGACGGCGTTGACCTGGTGCGAGCGGTTCAGCGTGCGGATGGGCGTCCAGCTGAAGCCGGGCAGGGCGGTGTCGAGCAGCAGGATCGAGATGCCCCGGGTGCGCGGCTCCTCGGGGTTGGTACGGCAGGCCAGCCACAGGTAGTCGGCGGTGTGCGCGCCCGAGATGAACATCTTCTGGCCGTTGACGAGGTAGGAGTCGCCGTCGCGCCGGGCGGAGGTGGTCAGCGAGGCCAGATCGGTGCCGGAGCCGGGCTCGCTGTAGCCGATGGAGACCTGCAGGTCGCCGGCGAGGATACGCGGCAGGAACTCCCGCTGCTGCTCCGGGGTGCCGAACTCCTGGAGTGCCGGGCCGACCGAGTAGACGGTGACCAGCGGATAGGGGACCTCGTACCGGAAGGCGGTGCTGACCACGATCTGGTCGGCCATCGGACCGAGGCCCCGGCCGCCGTGCTCCACCGGCCAGCCCAGGCCGAGCCAGCCGTCGCGGCCCAGCCTCCGGGACACCGCCCGGTACGCGGGGCCGAACTCGTCCTCGTGCAGCTGGGCACGCTCCTGCTCGGTCACCACGCCGGCGAAGTAGGCGTCCGCCTCCCGCTGGAGCTCGCGCTCCTCGGGGGTCAGGTCGATGTACACGGTGGTGTCCTCTCTCAGCTGACCCGGGCGGAGCCGGCCGCCGCGTCCAGACATGCCTCGGTGCCGCCCAGGAACTGGCCGAGGGCGAGCCCACCGGTGACGTACCGGTGCAGCGGGTGATCGATGTCAAGGCCGGTGCCGCCGTGCAGGTGCTGGCAGGTGAGCAGCGCCGGGATGGCGTCGTGGCAGACCAGGTAGCAGGCGGACGACAGGCTGCGCCGGGCCTCGGCGGTGCGGCCGGTCGCCAGCTGCCAGGCGGCGGCCAGGTAGGTGTTCTCCAGGATGCGCTGCGCCGTGAAGACGTCACCCATCTGCATGGTGACCGCCTGGAACTGGGCCAGCGCGCGGCCGAACTGCTTCCTTGCCCTCACGTGCGCGGCGGTCAGCTCCATGGCGCGCTCCAGCAGGCCGGAGGCGGTGGCGGCCACCCCCAGCAGCGCGGACAACTCCAGGTGTCCGGCGGCCTCGGCGGCCAGGGCCGGCCCGCCCAGTAGTGCGTGTCCGGGCACCGCCACCGCGTCCAGGGCGATCCGGGCGGTGGGCACGTGGTCGGTGACCGGGTGCGCCGCGGCGGCCAGCCCCGGGGCGGCGGCGTCCACCACGAAGACCCCGGCGGTGCCGTCCTCCGGTCCGCCGATGATCCGCGCCGGGACGAGGATGGCCTCGGCCCGCACTCCGAACGGGACGTAGGTCCGCACCCCGGTCAGCCGATGGCCGCCGTCGTACGGCTCGGCCGTCACGTCCGTGTCCAGGACCCGGCCGCCACCGGGCCCGCGGACCGCGCCGGTCACCAGGGCACCGCCCTTGGCCACGCTCCCCAGCAGGTCCCGGTGCTCGGCGCCGCCGTACCTGGCCAGGGTGTGCAGGCCGTAGGCCAGTACGGGCAGCGCCGGAACCAGGCCACCGTACCGGGCCGCCTGCCGCAGCACGGCGGCCAGCACCACAGCGTCGGCGTCGGTGCCGCCCAGGTCCTCGGGGAGGAACGCCTCCAGGACGCCGGCCTCGGCCAGGCCATGCCACGCCTCCTCGGAGTACCCGGCGGCCTCGAAGTCGGCCGAGGCGATCCGCTCGTCCGGCAACCCCCGGGCGAGCAGATCGCTCGTCAGTCCGCTGAGGGTCTCCGCCGTCTCGTCCAGTCGGAAGTCCACGTCGATTCCTCCTAGGCCTCGTCACCGATCCGCACCGGGAAGCGGACGTAGCCGATGTCACCTGCGGAGGTGAACAGGCCGCGCTCCCTGGCGTGCGGGGAGTCCGCCAGCTCCAGCGGCGACAGCACCCGCATCACCGGGACGTCGGCGGCCTCCAGCGTCTCGGTCAGGGACTTGACGTCTCGGCCACGCACCGCCGCGGCGATCCTGGCGTTGATCTCGCGGGTGTTGCGGCGCCGGTCCCCCAGGGTGGCGGTGTCCAGGCCGGACAGGTCCAGGTCGAGAGCGGCGACGGTGCGCTGCCAGAAGTGCTCCTCCAAGGCGGCGATGCTCAGGTACTCGCCGTCGGCGGTCTCGAAGACGCCGTAGGCCGGACGGGTGAAGACCGCCTCCCTGGCCTCCCGCAGCGAAGCGCGGCCGTCGGCCTGGAGCTGGCCGATCACCATGTTCATGCCGTGCGTCAGGCAGTCGGTGATGGAGACGTCCAGGTGGCGGCCCCGGCCGGTGTCCTTGCGGGTGAGCAGTGCGGTGAGGGTGGAGCTGAGCGCGTACACCGCCCCCAGCAGGTCGCCGACGGGGGCGCCGACGCCGAGGGCGGGCGGGCCGTCGAGCTCGCCCATCAGGCCGAGCAGTCCGGAGGCGGCCAGGTAGTTGAGGTCATGGCCGGGTATCCGGCTCAGCGGCCCCTCCTGCCCGAAGCCGCTGATGGAGACGTAGATCAGGCCGGGGTGCCGCTCGGCGAGCGCGCCGTACCCGAGGCCGAGCCGGTCCATGACGCCCGGGCGGAAGCCCTCCACCAGCACGTCGGCCCCGGCCACCAGCTCCGCTGCGCGGGCCAGGCCGTCCGGGGTCTTCAGATCCAGGACGTGGATCCGCTTGCCGTCGTTGAGCACCCGGTAGGTGCCCGGATGGGTGGAGAGGGCACCGTCCCTTGCCGGGCGCTCCACCTTGTCGATCTCGGCGCCCAGGTCGCGCAGGCACCGGGTCAGGAACGGGCCGGGGGCCAGTTCGGAGAAGTCGATGACCTTCAGCCCCACCAGGGGCAGCCCCTGCCCTGGCGGTTCCGACGCCGGCGGCCCGGTGCCCGTCGTCTCGTCACGTTCCACGTTCCACCCTCCAGCCGGCCGCGATCGACTATCATCACGACCTTTCGTGCATATATTCGATATTTCGCTATAAGCGCCGACGGGAGCGACCGTCGGCCGATCACACCTGGGCGGTCGGCCGGATCACGATCCTGTTCAGCGCCACCTCGCGGGGGCGGGTCACCACGTACCCGACGGCGTCGGCGACGTCGTCCGCGGACAACCGGACGACGTCACCCATCGCCTTCCTCCGCTCGGCCAGCACCTCCGGGCGAACGTGGTCGGCCAACTCGGTGACGGTGGCACCGGGTTCGACCAGCGCCACCCGGACCCGCCGCCCGGCCAGTTCCTGGCGCAGCGACTCGGAGAAGGCGGCCAGCCCGGCCTTGGTCAGGGCGTACACGCCGTTGCCGGCCCGCGCTCCCGCGCCCTGACCGGCCACCGAGCCGATGTTGACCACGTCGGCCACCCGGCGCGGCGCGGACTCCGCCGCGGCCAGCAGGTGTGGCAGGGCCGCCCGGGTCGTCGCCAGCACGGCGCGGAGGTTGAGGTCGAGCATGCGCTCCCACTCCTCCTCCGGCGCGTCCGCCACCGGGCCGAGCAACATCACCCCGGCGTTGTTGACCAGGACGTCCAGCCGCCCGTACGCGGCGACCGCGTCCTGCACCGCACCGGCGGCCCGGGCCGGATCGGCCAGGTCCCCCGGGAGGGCGACCGCATCGCCGCCCAGGCCGGTGATCTCGTCGCACAGGTCGCGGAGCCGGTCCTCCCGGCGCGCGACCAACGCCACCGCGGCCCCGGAGGCGGCCAGCCGGAGGGCGGTGGCCCGCCCGATCCCACTGCTGGCCCCGGTGACCAGGGCGACAGCGCCCTTCAGTTCGTCCGCCACGGTGCTTCCTCCGCCGTTTCCCGGTCTCTCGGATCCGGCACGTCTCTCAGTCCAGGGACTCGCCGATGGCGGGCACGCTGCGATAGGCGACCCACCGGGTGATCCGGGCCTCGGCGTCGAAGGTGCCCGCTCCGGCGAAGGATGACCGGATCGGCCCGCCCTCGGACTCCCGGACGATGCCCTCGATCAGGCAGCGGTCGTCGGCGACGAAGAGCGTCTGGATCTCGTGGAACCACTTCCTGGTGCCGCGCCTGCCCTTGAGCAGCGCCCGCACCGCCTCCCGCCCGATGACCTCGGCCCGTTTCGGGCTGTCCGGGTCGAAGGGCGGGTGGGAGTAGAAGGCGTCGTCGGCGAACAGGTCGGCCACCGCGTCGAACTCGGAGTTCTCCAGTCCCTTCACGTAGCCGAGCACCGTCTGCCGGATGGCGTCGCGGGAGGGGTAGGCCGTGGTGGTGCCCGCGGTTCCAGTGGTCTCCGTCATGGTTCTCCTTCCGGGCCGGGCGCGGGCGACCGCGCACCCGCCGGTTCGGGCTGCGAGCCCGGCATCGTTTCGGGGTTTCGCATGGTCGTACGACAGGTCGGAGTACATCCGATGCACCAGGCCGGCGGTTGCCGCCTGGAAGCCAGTATTCGGCTGACCGTAAGTAGGTAACGGTCAGCGGTTGGCGGGATGGGTGCTCGGCAGCGGGGACACCACGCCGATCCCGCCGTCGACCGGGATCTCCGCGCCGTTGACGTACCCGGCCAGATCCGACAGCAGGAAGAGCACCACCGAGGCGATGTCGTCGGGGAAGCCGCAGCGGCGCTGCGGGACGACCGCCTCCACCGCGCGCACCGCCTCCGCCGGCGGGTTCGGCGTCCCGCCCGAGCCCAGGATCCGGCCGGCGACGACGGCGTTGGTCCGGACTCCGTAGGGCCCGAACTCCTGGGCACAGGCCGTCGCCAGGTGGTGCACGGCCGCCTTCGCCGTGCCGTACAGCCCCAGCCGGGGCGTGTTGGCGGCCCCGGCCAGCGAGCCGACGAACACCACGCTGCCGTGCCCGAGGGCGGCCAGCCGCGGGATCGCGACCTGGGTGAGCAGCAACGGGTGGCGCAGCACCAGGTCGAACTGGCGGCGCATCGACTCCTCGGTGCCGTCGGCCAGCGGCTCGGCGAAGGAGACCCCGACCACGTCGACGATGCCATGGAAGCCCTCGCCGAACAGCTCCTCGGCCCGATCGAACACGGCCGTCAACTGCTCCCGGTCGGTAACGTCGGCGGTCATCGCCTCGCCACCGCAGCGCGCCGCGGTCTTTTCCGCGCGCTCGCCGTCCAGGTCCGCGCACAGCACCCGGCCCCCGGCCTGCGCGATCGCGTCGCAGACCGCGCCGCCGATGCCGTCACCGGTGCCCAGCACCACGTACCCGCGGCCGTCGAGCCGGAGCCGGCCCGGATAGTCGGGCCTCGCCTCCCGGGCGTACGGCCCCGGGGCCATCAGAACTCCTCGCAGTACGGCCGGATGTCCATTTCCTGGGTCCATGCGGTCCGGGGCTGCACGGCGACCTGCCAGAACGTCTCGGCGATCTGCTCGATGTCCACCATGCCGTCCGCCGGGCGGCTGTCCTTGGCGTGCGGGAACGCCGAGTTGAGCCGGTCGCCGTCGATCGGGCCGTGCACGATCACGTTCGCGACGTGCACGTTACGCGGGCCGAACTCACGGGCCAGCGCCTGGGCCACCGCGCGCTGCCCGAACTTCGCCGAGGCGTACGCGGCGAGCTTGGGCCGGGCGATCAGGCCGGAGACGGAGCCGGTGAACATGATCACTCCGCCGCCGGAGGCCGTCATCCGCCGGGCCGCCTCCCGGCCGGTGATGAAGGAGCCCAGGCAGTTGGTGCGCCAGACCGACTCGAAGAACTCGGTGTCCATCTCCAGGATGCCGGGCTTCCACTGCGAGCCGCCGGCGTTGTAGGTGGCGATCGCCAGGGTGCCCAACTCGTCGACGACCGCCAGCGACTCGCGCAGGCCCTCCTCGGAACCGGCGTCGCCGACGACGGCGGTGGCCCGGCCGCCCGCGGCCTCGATGTCCTCGGCGACCGCGGTGACCTTCTCCTTGGTGCGGCCGGTGACGACCACGTGCAGGCCGGCGGCGGCGAAGCGGCGGGCCACGGCCGCGCCGGTCCCCTGCCGGGCTCCCACCCCGACCACCCAGGCCACCGAGCCCTCGGGCGGCGGGCCGCCGTGGACCGGCCACCCGCCGAACCGCTGTGCCTCTTCTGTCGGTGGCGCCATCCTCATGCCCTTCTCTGGTCACTGCCGTTGCCGATGCGTACCGGATGCGCCGTCCCGCGGAAGGTCCATGGGCGGGCGCTGTCCGGGCCCGGCGGCCCCGGCGGGGTCGGCCGGCCCACACCCGCGCGTATCCTCAAGCGTCACGGCTCGCCCTCATCGGCCAATCATGTAACTTCGTGGAAATCTACGATATTTCGCATACATGCCGCAAGGGTCACCTGTCGCCAGATCCCCTCTTGTTCGACTTCATGCCGCATATCGTTGCTTCCGATCGCGCCAGCAGTGACGCTCACCCGTGGAATCCTGCGAAATACCGTAACTACGACGTCGCAGCCTTGCCGGAACTCCCGCCGCCCGGCCCGCCGGCTTGGGACACCCCGCCCGACGGGCGACCCCACAGTCCGCCCGCTCGTTACGGACGCCCCCAAAGCATTGGCCAACACCACGAAATACCGTATAGTGCAACAGCAGTTCGCAATATAGCCATCCAGGTGGCCGTCCTGCCGCCCGGTACCGCACGCATGACCGCCGACACCGGCGATGAATCGCCGTGCCCGCCTCGTAGAGCCTGCACGGAGCACACAGAGGAGGCCAGATCTCGCATGGCAACCGATCTCGCGGCGTCACCGCAGAGCCGGAGCATCGCCGAGGAGGCGATGCTCTACCTCACGTCGCACCACCCCGACCGCGGAGAGATCACCGCCGACCCCTACCGGTTCTTCGACCGGCTGCGTGAGCACGCGCCGGTCTACCGGACCGCGCAGGGCCCGATCCTGGTGACGTCCTACGACGCCACCCAGCAACTGGTGAAGGACCGGCGATGGAGCCGGGAGGAGATGGACGGCAAAGAGGGCGTCACCCCGACGCAGCAGATCTTCCTGGAGAGCCTGGCCTTCCGCGACCCCCCCGACCACACCCGGCTGCGCGCCGTCGTCTCCCGGCTGTTCACCCCCCGGGCGGTCGAGCAGAACCGGCAGGACGTCAGCGAGATCGTCCAGGAACTACTCGACGGGCTGCGCGACCGGGCCGAGTTCGACTTCATCCAGGACTTCTCCTACAAGGTGCCGCTGCGGCTGATCTGCCGGCTCGTCGGCGTCCCCCCGACAATGGAGGACGACTTCCTGGCCTGGGGCGAGGCACTGCACGGTTCGCTGGAGCCACTGGCACAACCCGCCGACGTCGCCGCGCGCCGCGAGGCCACCGCCGCGGAGTGCTTCGCGTACTTCGAGGAGCTGATCAAGGAGCGGCGGGCCAACCCCGGCGGGACCGACATCATCTCCCAGCTCATCCAGGCCTCCCCCGGGGAGATCACCGACCTGGAGATCATCGCCAACTGCATGCTGCTGCACTCGGCCGGGTTCAGCACCACCAAGAACCTGATCGCCAACGGCATGCACCTGCTGCTCACCCACCCCGGGGCCTATGACGACCTGCGGGCGAACCCGGACGTGATCCCGTCCGCGGTCGAGGAGATGCTGCGCTACGAGGGTCCGGCCCGTAACAGCCTGTGCCGGATCGCCCCCGAGGAGATGGAACTCGACGGCGTGCGGATCCACAAGGGCGAACACGTGTACGCGATCCTGTCGGCGGCCAACCGCGACCCCGCGGTGTTCGAGGACCCGCATCGGTTCGACATCCGCCGCGGCAACTCACGGCACGCGACCTTCGGCGGCGGCATCCACATGTGCCTGGGCGCGAGCCTGGCCCGGTTGGAGGCCCAGGTGGCCTTCGCTCATCTGGCCGCGGCACCGCGACTGGCGCTGAACACCGACCGGGTCGAGTGGCTCGGCTCGTTCCTCACCCGCGGCATGGCCGCTCTCCCGGTGCGCTGGGCCTGACCGCCCGCGGCCACCCGGCCGGGGACGGCCAGGTGGCCGGACATCGGACGCTCGACAATGGAGGATTACTCGTGCCGGAATCAACGGGCACCGCGACACTGGTGACGGGCGGGGGCCGCGGAATCGGTAAGGCCATCGCCCTGGAATTCGCCTCGCGCGGTGATTCGCTCGTCATCGCCGACCTCGATCCGGACAATGCGAAGGCGGTCGCCGCGGAATGCGCTGAACGCTTCGGAGTGGCCGCCTCGGCCGTCCGCACGGACGTCATGCGGCCGGATGACGTCCGTTCTCTCATCCGGTTCACGGTCGCCGAGTACGGGCGTATCGGAACCGTCGTGAACAGCGCCGGTGTTTTCCCGTTCGCACCCGTGCTGGACACCACGGACGAGATCTGGAACCTCGTCATCGGCGTCAATCTGACCGGTACGTTCACGGTGTGCCGGGAAGCCGCCCGGAGCATGGTGGAGACCGGTGGCGGATCAATCGTCAACATCGCCTCCGGCGCCGGGTCCATGGCCAATCCGAATCTCATCGCGTATTCGGCCAGCAAGGCCGGGGTGCTCGGGATGAGCCGCGCGCTGGCAGCGGAACTGGCCCCGCTGATCCGGGTCAACGTGGTCTCGCCGGGCCCGACCCGGACCGAGGGGACCACCCGGGCGGGTGCACCGCTGGACACCTCCAGGATTCCGATGAAGCGGACCGGGGAGGTGGAGGAGATCGCCCATGCCGTCGCATTCCTGGCATCGGATGAGGCGGGTTTCATCACCGGCCAGACGCTCCACGTCAACGGCGGCAAGTTCATGCCGTAGCGGCCGTTCCGGGAATCACCGGGCCGGGTGGCCCGGTGATTCCCGGAGCCGACGGGGTCGTACGACCTCGTTCGCCTCCGCTCCGCGCCCGTACCCGGTCACCGGGCGAAACGGGCGTCACAGGGAAGCCCGAAAGGTCCACAGCCGTAGCGGATCATGCCGCCGTCGCGCGACCCCCGCCGGGCGGTGGATGCGAAGAACTCGCGGGTATTCACCTATGCGGTGTTCTCTGACGATGATTAGGCGCCCTCATCGCGGTATCCTTGTCACGCTTCACACCGGCTGGCGCGCTATTCGGTCACCCGTGGCCGACGGCGCCCGGCGGCACCACCGATCGGACCGACTGCGGACGCGGTTTGCAGCTTTTCTACCTTTGCCACACGTCCGGCATTGATCACCTGATTGTCGCCTTCCGCCCGTTGGGTATCAGGGACGGATGTCGCGCAGCGCCTACGTGTGCGAAAACTGTGAGAGGGTTTGCCAATGGCACAGGCGGCAGAATCGGCCGCATCCGCGCGGCGCGGACGGCGGTCGCGTGGGGGGCCGGTGGAGGCCGGCGGCTCCACCGTGCCCGCGGCGGCCCGGGCGATGGCGCTTTTCGAGATCTTCGCGCGGGAGAAGCGGGAGCTCACCAAGTCCGAGGTGGCCCGCCTGCTGGACATCCCGGAGAGCAGCAGCTCCGACCTGCTGAACACGCTGCACGAGCTGGGCTACGTGAGCCGCACCGCGACGACGCGGCGCTTCTACCCGACCGGCCGGCTGCTGGCCACCGCGACCGCCATCTCCGAGAACGACCCGCTGTCGGCGTTCGGCGCGGAGGCCAGCGGCCTGCTCGCGCAGCGCTCCGGGGAGACGGCCTCGTGCGCGGTGCTCACCGGGGACCGGATAAAGATCGTCGCGGTCTCGCAGGGCGGCCACCGGCTGCGGTACGTGGTGGAGGTCGGCGACACGTTCACGATCAACGGCACCGCGATCGGGAAGGCGCTGCTGAGCAGGCTCGACGACCACGATCTGGGCCGGCTGCTGCGCCTCAAGCCGCTCCCCCGGCTCACCGAGAACACCAAGACCAACCCCCGGGAGCTGGAGGAGGAGGTGCGCAAGCACCGCGAGCTCGGCTGGTTCCGGTCCGTCGACGAGGGCACGGTCGGTGTCAGCTCCTTCGCCGTCTCGGGCAGTGTCGGGGACGAGGTCGTCGGCCTGGGCATCATCGGCCCCTCCGACCGGATCCAGGCCGACGAGGACCGGCTGCTCAAGGTCGTCCTGGAGGTCCGCGACACCGTCTTCGGCCGCGGCGCCTGACCCGCCCGGGCGAGGCGGGTCAGGGCGGGGCGGCGGACGTCAGCCGGTGACCTGGATGGCGCCGGTGGGACACTGCTCCTCAGCGTCGAGGACCAGGTCGCGCAGGGACTCGTCCGGCTCGGGCCGGAGCACCACGAGCTCGCTGTGGTTCTCGATCGCGAACACCTGAGGTGCCACGAACGCACACGTGCCGGTGCAGACACACCGGCCCGAATCAACGCTGACTCTCATCTCACCCTGCCTTGTCTCGCAAACATCAGCCCCGCTCCGGAAAACGGCCGGGCGTCGGTTCCAGCACGGCGCCCCGGGGCCCGGGGCGCCGACGGCCTCAACGCCTCGTCTGGAGGCGGTGGTAGCCGACCTCCTCGCGGGCGGCGCGCAACGAACGGCCGTCCCGCACCGCGTCGCGGATCCGCTCCTCGGCGTTCCGGATCTCCTCGGCGACGGTGATCACCTCATGCACCCGGGGCGCCGGGATGCACAGTACGCCGTCGCCGTCGCCCAGCAGCCAGTCGCCCGGCTCGACCCGGGCGCCGCCGACGGACACCGGGCCGCCGATCTCCTCGACGCGCACCCGGTCCTTGCCGGTGCGCATCCAGTTGCCGCGGGAGAAGACCGGGTAGCCGGTGGTGACCGAGCGATCGACGTCGCGGCACACGCCGTCGATGACGGTGCCCTCGACGCCGTTGCGGATCGCCGTGTAGGTCAGCAGGTCGCCCCAGACGGTGGCGTCCAGCCGGCCCTGGTTGTCCAGCACCACGACCTGGCCGGGGCCGAGGTCGTCGATGTAGTCGCCGACCGTGCCGGGGTCGCGGCCCACCGGGCCGTAGCGCAGCGTCCAGGCCCGGCCGACCAGCCGGAACGAACGGTCCAGCGGCATGATGCCCAGGCAGTGCCCGGCGATACCCAGCCGGTCCATCGCGTCGCTGACGTCGGTGCAGCTCAGCGCCTTGAGCGCGGCGGTGGTCGCGGTGTCGGCCGCGGTGGTCGTGGTGGTCGTGGTGGTGCTCATCGGTTCTCCTGCAGCATCGTCTCGTAGCGAGCGCCCATCACCTGGGACACGGGCACGCCCGCCCTCACCTGTTCGGCCATCGCCCGCTCCCGCTCGGCGACCTGCTCCGCGGCGGCGAGGATCTCCCCGGCGCGCGCCGCGGGCAGGAACACCACCCCGCTGCCGTCGGCGATCACCAGGTCGCCCGGGGCCACGCCGACCCCGCCGACCGTGATCGGGACGTTCCAGTCGCGTTCGACCACGCGGCCCCGCGCGGTGACCGGGACGGCGGCGCGGGCGAACAGCGGCAGCCCCAGCTCGCGGCTCTCGTCGATATCGCGGCAGGCGCCGTCCACGATCACCCCCTCGACGCCGCGGCCGACCGCGGCCAGCGAGAGGATGCCGCCCCAGCCGGACACGTCGGTCCGCCCGTGCTCGACCACGATGACGTCACCGGGCCCGGACGCCTCGACGGCGGCGGTACCGAGATGCCGCCCGCTCGGCGGCGTGTCGGCCGCGTCGCCCAGCCGCACCGTGGTGACCCGCCCCACGATGCGGCGGTGCCCGGTCAGCGGGGCCAGGCCCGGCACGGCCCCGGACAGGCCCAGCCGGTCCATCGCGTCCGACACCGCGCAGGTGTCCAGCGCACCGAGCCGTACCAGCAGGTCGTCACCCATCCGTCTCTCCTTCCGTGACGTACGCCGTGGCCTCCAGCTGCACGAGCATCCCGCCCGGCAGGTCGTGCCGGATCAGGTGCCGGGCGGGCCGGGAGGCCGGGTCGGGGAACATCGCGACCCACTCCTCGTTCACCGCGGCCCGCACGTCTGCCGCGGCGAACACCGTCACGTGCACCACGTCCTCGGTGGTGCCGCCACCTGCCTCAAGCACGGCCCGCAGGTTGGCGAACGCGTGCCGGACCTGGCCGGGGACGTCCTCCGGCAGCTCGCCGGTCGCCCGATCGACGCCGCGGACGCCGCCGGTGGCCAGCAGCGGACCGACCCGGGAGGCCGCCGGGACGGGGTTCGTCCCGTGCTCCAGGCCGGGGACGACGACGCTGCGCCGCCTCACGACTCCCCCTCAGCGGGCAGCCGGTAGATGTCCAGGCTGGTCTCGCCGGCGGCGAGCCTGTCGAAGATCTCCTGCTCGGCGGCCTCGCGCCGGGCCGCGGCCCGCACCGCCCCGGCGGCGTCCGCCACGGGCAGCACCACGACGCCGTCGCCGTCGGCCACCACCAGGTCGCCGCGGCGCACGGTCACACCGCCGATCCGGACCGGCGCGCCGACCGAGCCCCGGCCGTCCGGATCCTTGCCGGTGCCGCGGATGCACAGCGACGGCGCGAACACCGGAAAGCCTCGCTCGGCCATCTGGTCGCCGTCCCGGACGCCGCCGGAGGTGACCAGGCCGGCGATGCCTCGGTGCAGCGCCGCGACCGCCATGACCTCGCCCCAGTGGCCGTACTCCAGCGGATCGGCCCCGTCGCCGAAGGCCACCACCAGCACGTCGCCGGGCTCGGCCGCGTAGATGGCGCGGTGCAGCCACAGGTTGTCCCCGGGCGGGCTGAGCACCGGCAGCGCCGGGCCGGCCACCCGCATGCCGGGGCGGACCGGGCCGATCGCCGCGGGCAGCGCGCCGATCTTCCCGGCGGCCTCGTGCAGGGTGGCCGCGGGCAGCGCGGCGGCCTCCCGGACCAGCTCGGCGGTGACCACTCCGGTCGTCGCGGCGGTCATCGGGCCAGCCTGGAGAAGACGCGGCGGGCGTTGCCCTCGTAGATCAGGGCGCGGTCCTCGTCCGTCAGGAAGCCGATGCGGTCGATGGTGTACTTGAAGTCCTCGAAGGAGCGGCCGGTCGCCGGGTTGATCGCACCGCCGCTGCCGGGGCGCTCGGTGCCGAACAGGCAGCGATCGGTGCCGACGGTACGGAAGAGCAGCTCCAGCGAGTGGGAGCTGTGCACGTCCGTGTCGAACCAAAGCCGCCGCAGCGCGTCGTCGAAGCTGGTCAGGTCGGCCGGGGCGTCCGGCAGCGGCTCGCCGTTCATCCCGGCGTGCTCCAGGTCCCGGAAGTACCGCGCGATGTGCTTCTTCTTGGTCGCCAGGTCCAGCCACCAGTGCGCGCGCCAGCGGCCGATCTGGTACGGGATGGAGCCGCCGCCATGGCTGATGATGATCTTCAGGTCGGGGTACCGGTCGAACACCTCGGAGTGCACCAGCGAGGTGACCGCCAGGCTCTCCTCGGTGGCGAAGTGCTCGTCGTAGGTCTCCCGGCCGCGGCAGCCGGCGCTGTGGATCAGCGCGGGCACATCCAGCTCGACCAGCTTGGCCCACAGCGGGTACCAGTACGGGTCGGACAGCCGCGGCGACCGGCCGCCGCCCTCGTCCGGGTCGGGGTTGAGCAGCACGCCGACGAAGCCCAGCTCGCCGATGGCGCGCTCCAGCTCGTCAAAGACGATCTCGACGGGCTGCCCGGTCACCTGCGGCAGCCCGGCCATGCCACGGTAGCGGTCCGGGTGCAGCGAGACGGTGCGGTGGATGAGGTCGTTCTGCAACTCCACCCAGAGCCGCACGTCCTTGACGACCGGGTGCGAGTGCATCAGCACGAACGGCCTCGGCGAGATGAGCTGGACGTCGGTGCCGACCTGGTCCATCAGCCGGACGCCCCGGTCGGCGGAGGCCGTGATCTCCTCGTCCCGGACGTAGCGGTCCAGGTACCACTCCTTGGAGTGCTGGCCGTTGGATGCCTGCAGGACCGTGCGCACCGCGAAGACCGCGGGCGGGGTGATGAGGTGGCCGTGCGCGTCGATGATCACAGGGAGCTCCCGGGTGCGGAGGGGACGGGCCGCCAGACGAGGAAGGCGAGCCCGATGCCGGTTCCGGCGGGGGTGCGCTGGACCGGGATGTACTCGGAGTCGGTCACGGTCAGGCCGTCGACCGCCCCGGCGGTCATGATCCAGTTGAGGATCTCGGAGTTGCCGGAGCGCAGGCCGGACGGCGGTAGCGCGCGCAGCGTGTCCACGTCCCCGGCCTCCAGGGCGGCCAGCAGCCGCCGGTCGAGGTCCTCGTCGACCGCGAAGTGGGTCAGCCCGCCGGAGGCGACCACGCCGACCCGTTGTCCGCCGGGCAACGCGGCCAGGGTCCGGCCGATGACCTGCCCGATGTCGTAACAGCGGCCGGGCCGCGGCACGTTGGGCGGAAAGTAGGTGTTGAGCATGACCGGCAGGATCGGGATCGGCCGGTCGCCGCAGAGCCGGTCGATGACGAAGCCGTAGGCGTGCCCGAAGCCGGCCTGGTGCGGGTCGGTCACCTCGCTGGCCACCGCGACGTCCACGCCCGCCTCGATCAGCCCCTCGATCAGGCCGTCGGCCAGTTCGGCGGCGACCGGGTGGCGGTGCACCGCGTCCATTTTGTAGCCCTTGTTGGCTTCCTGGTACCAGCCGGGCAGGTTCGGGTTGACCTCGTTCTTCGGGTGCGTGACGATCTCCGGGCCGTTGTAGACGGCGATCGCCGGCATGTGCGCCCGGCTGAACAGCTCCTCCTGGTCGTCGCCGATGACGACCAGGGCGTCCAGCTCGGCCTCGGCGATGGCCGCGGCCAGCCGGTCCAGCGCCTGCTGCGCCCGCAGGGCCTGCTTCTCGAAGTTCTCCGGCACGGCCCGGTCGGCGTACCGGCCGGCGGTCTCCTCGGCCAGCTCCGCGTAGGACACCACCCGGCCGTCGGCCAGGTACAGCTCCTGCTTGCGGTGGTCGTCCTTGGCGCGTTCGGCCCACAGCGCGGGCTCGATGGCCAGCAGCGGGCTGTGTGAAGTGCCGATGCCCAGCACTATCTCAGCCACTCGTTCCTCCTTTTCGGCCTTGCCGGCCCAGCCGGCCCTGTCGGCCCGTCGGTCGCGGTCCGCCCGCGGGCCCGTTCACGGGCTGCTCACAGCTCCAAGACGAGCCGGGCGCTTCTGCTGCCGGAGCAGCAGATCATCATGGTCTCGCCGGCCTCCCTTTCCTGGTCGGTGAGGATCAGGTCCCGGTGGTCGGGCGTGCCGGAGATCACCCGGGTCTCGCAGGAGCCGCAGACGCCCTCGCCACACGAGTACGGCATGTCCACCCCGGCCTCCAGCACCGCGTCAAGGATGGTGGACCCCTCGGGAATGGTCAGCGTGATCCCGGTGCGGGTCAGCTCGACCTCGAAACCGCCCTCGGTGGCCGCGTCGTCCTTGCCCGCGAAGTACTCCAGGTGGCGGCGCTCCGGAGGCAGCCCCGCGGTGGCCTTCTCGAACGCCTCCAGCATCGGCACCGGCCCGCAGCAGTACAGGTGCGCGGTGTCGCCCGCAGCGGCGACCACGGCCTCGATGTCCAGGAAAGCCCCGTCGTTCTCCTCGTCGACGTGCAACCGCACCCGGTCGGGCCGGTCACCGGCCAGCCTGGTCAGCTCGTCCAGGAACGCCGCCTGGCCACGAGCGCGCACCGCCAGGTACAGCGTCCAGTCACGGCCGAGCGCGGCCAGCCGACGCACCATGCCGAGCATCGGCGTGATCCCGATGCCGCCGGCGATGAGCACGCTGTGCTCCGCGTCCTCGGCCAGCGGGAAGTTGTTGCGCGGCGTGGACACCGTGATCGTTTCGCCGGCATGCACGTTGGCGTGAATCCACTCCGAGCCGCCGCGGCTGTTCGGGTCGCGGTTGACCGCGACCACATAGCGGTCGGTCTCGGCCTGGTCACCGCAGAGCGAGTAGCCGCGCACCAGGCCGTTCCCCAGGTGCAGGTCGATGTGGGCACCGGCGGTGAACGCCGGCAACGCCGCCCCGTCCGGTCTGCGGAACTCATAGGAGAGGACCGAGTCGGCCTCCCAGCGCACCGCCTGCACACGGACCGTCAGCGGCTCAACGGACTGGGACATGGATGGACACCTCCTGGGTGCTGAGGAAGACCTCGCGCCGCTCGCGGGCGGATTCGGCGATGGCCAGGCAGGTCCGAACGGTCTCCCGGCCGAACGCGCCGTCGTGCTGGGCGGGCCGGCCGTGCACGACCGCGTCCACCAGTTCCTGCAGGACGTTCCCCCGGCCCGGCCACCACCGCGTCCGCGGCACGGCCAGCTGCTCGACGCCGCGGTCTGTGTAGGCGGTGACGCCGTCGGCCGAGCAGCGCAGGTCGGCGCCGGCACAGGTGACCACCAGCTCGCCGAAGTGCGGCTGGTGCGGCGGGGGCAGCGGGGAGCGAGCGCCGTACCCGAAGTCGGCGGTGCGCGACCGCTGTTCCTGCTCGGGGGTGAGCGCGGCCAGCCTGCGCCGCGCGGCGCCGTGCGCGGGTGTCTTGGGGCCCCCGCCCTCGGCGATCCAACCGTGCAGTTCGTCGCTGTCGAAGTGGTCGTAGCCGCTGTACACCAGGTTGGCCGCGCCGCCGCCCTCGAACTCGATCAGCGCGGCGCACGCCCCCTCGGTGGGGCGGTCCGGGTCGAGTATGGCGGCGGTGGCGCGCACCGAACGCACCGGCCGGTCGGCGACGGTGCGGGCGATGTCGACCTGGTGCGGGATCTGGTTGTACAGGATGCCGCCGCCGCGGGCGCTGTCCAGTTCCTCGGGGCGGCGCGGCCGGTACAGGAAGTCGGTGTAGTTCCAGAGCGCGATCATGCCGAGCGGGCCGTACCCGCCGGAGCCGACCAGGTCCCGGATGAGCGCCACCGCCGGGTCGAACCCGTGGGTGTGCCCGACGACCAGGACCACGCCGGCCGCCTCGGCCGCCTTGATCATGGCGTCGCAGTCGGCGACCGTCAGTGCCATCGGCTTCTCGACGATGACGTGCTTGCCGGCCCGGGCCGCGGCGACGGTGTGCTCGCGGTGCAGTTGGTGCGGCGTGGCCACGTACACCGCGTCCACGTCGGGCTGGGCCAGCAGCCCCTCGATGCCGGGATGGACCGGCAGCCCCTCCGCGCCGGCGAACCGCTCCCTCAGTGTGGGGTCGGGGTCGGCCGCTCCCGCCAGCCGGATGCCCGGGTGGGTGCGGGCGGCCGACGCCATAACGCCTCCGGCGAGACCGAGCCCGACCAGGCCGAGCCCGAGCGTGCGTGCGCTCATCCGACGACCCCTACTCGACCGGGACCGGTCGGCATACGCCGGTCGCCCGGGTCTCCTCGCCGTAGACCGCCATGAACTCGTCGAAGCTCGCGATGGGGGTGAGCTTGCTGATCGCGCGAACGCCGAACGCGTCCGGGTCGGCGACGACGGCCGGTTCCACGCCCTTCTTCAGCGCGTCGGTAAGGTTGATCAGGATTCGCCGGGCGGCGACCACCGCCCGGTCGGAGCTGACCAGGTGCTCGGCGGACCGGTCGATGATGCCGGGGTCGGCACTGCCGATGCTGCGCGAGTTCTCGGCGAGCGCCCGGTCCTGGTCGTGCACGCCCCAGATGCCGGTGAAGTTGACGGTGCGCTGCACCTCCCGGTCCAGCAGGTAGTCGTTCTCCTTGCTGGCGAGCGGGAGCCAGGTGTCGATCGCGTACCCGCCGGGCAACACGTACCGGCCGCGTTCCATCCGCGGCGGGAACAGTGCGCCGCTGTTGTAGTAGCTGTCCAGTTCCTCCTGCCCGATGGGCTGGTCGACCCGGTAGCCGAAGGTGAAGACGGTGGTGTGGTTGTCGTCGACCGGCACCCAGGCCCGGCCGCCGCCCGAGACGAAGCCGCCCGGTGCCCGCGGGATGAGGCTGAACATGGGCAGGATGAACTGGGTGACCCGCCACAGGTATTGACCTTCGTGCTCACGGCGGGCGCCGTAGACCAGGCCGTACTCGGTCTGCCGCAGCTCGATGTGCGGGGCGGCGTCGCTGGACATCTGCGCGCCGGTCGATTTCTGCTTGGTTGTGTTCTTGTCGAAGTCGCGGTGCAGCCAACTGATGTGCGAGCTGTCGATCTCGCCCTCCATGCCCTGCGACCAGTTGGTGCGCTGCAGCCAGCGGGCGGCGAACGCGTGCTCGGCCGGGACGTTGGCGTACTCCAGTGCGGGGAACGGCGGCTGCGTCTCCTTCGGCCCCATGTAGATCCAGACGACCCCGGCGCTCTCGTGCACCGGGTAGGCGGTGATGCCCACGTTCCTGCGGATGTCCGGGGCACCGGGCGGCACGTTGGGCGTCTCCATGCACCGGCCGCCGGTGTCGAACTTCCAGCCGTGGTAGACGCAGCGCAGCCCGCCCTCCTCGTTGCGCCCGAAGAACAGCGGCGCCAGCCGGTGTGAGCAGTACGCGGCGACGATGCCGACCTTGCCGGAGGAGTCCCGGAACGCGACCAGGTCCTCACCGAGGATGCGCAGCCGCACCGGGGGACAGTCCGGCTCGGCGACTTCGGAGGTCAGCACCGCGGGCAGCCAGAACCGGCGGAACAGCTCGCCCATCGGCGTGCCCCGCCCCACCCGGGACAGGGTCTCGTTCATGTCAGCGCGCAGCATGGCGGCACTCCTCGGCGGCTCTGCGGCCCGGGTTCTCCGCCCGGTTCGCGTTCCTCTTCAGGTCCGGACTCCTCATCGGGGATCCCCTGGCAGCTTGTTCCGCTCGTCCTGGCGCAGCACCAGATCCCACAACTCCTGGCCGATCGGGGCCTGCTCGTCCTCGATGAGGTGGCCGAGCAGTCCGGCGCACCGGCCGACCAGGGCCAGGCCCCGGGCCAGGTGCAACGGCAGGTCCATGCTGAGCACCATGGCGCCGACCGCCCCGGCGGTGTTGGCGGGCAGCCGCCGCGAGTACACCGTGGAACTGGTCTCGTCCAGGGCCAGCAGCAGCCGCCAGTACCGACCGAAGTAGCCGTTGCGCTCGGACACGGCGCGCAGCACCGGGATCCGCGGATCGCCGTCGACGTGGATGTTGTGGCCGAGCCCGTACAGCGGCGCCCGGGCGGCCCGGCGCGCGGCGGCGAACTCGCGCGCGGTCTTGGCGACCTCCTCGTCCGAGCTGTCCTCGGTGAGGTCCCGGCCGGCCTCGCGGAGCATGACCGCCGCGTCCTGCATGGCGCCGAGGAACACGCTGCCGGCCCCGAGCAGGCCCGCCGCCACCGCCGCCTGCGGCGCCTCGGGGGCGCCGAGGTAGGTGAGCCGGGCGGCCAGCGCGCTCGGGGTGAGCCCGTGGTCGGTGACGGTCACCATGATGGCGTTGAGCATGTCCTTCTCGTTGCCCTCGCACCGGCGCCCGATGGTGACGAGCAGGATCATGTCCACGAAGTCGATTTGCCCGATCAGCTCGTTCGCCAGGTCGTGGCCACGGACGGTGATGCGGTCCGGGGTGGTCTGCCCGATTTCGGTCTTGATCACTGGGTTGCCTCCACGGACCCGGCGGTGACCAGCACCGCGTCCAGGGCGACGACGCCCTGTCCCGCGGGCAGCACCCGCACCGGGTTGAGTTCGAGTTCGTCCACGACCGCGGCATTGGCCTCGACGAAGCGGGACACGTTGACCAGCAGGTCGACCAGGGCGTCCACGTCGCCGGGCTCGCCGCCGCGCACACCGTGCAGCAGGGCGGCGCAACGCGGCTCGTCGACGAGGGCGCGGGCCTGGTCCGGGGTGAGCGGCAGCAGCCGCCGGGACACGTCACCGAACAGCTCGACCAGGACGCCGCCCAGGCCGAAGGTGACGACCTGGCCGAACACCGGGTCGCGGGAGACACCGACCAGGACGTCCAGGCCGGCCGAGGCCATGGCCTCCACCAGCACGCCGCCGACCTCCGCGTCCGGCCAGGCGGCCGGCACGGCCTCCCGGATCCGGTGGTAGGCGGCGCGGACCTGCCCGGCGTCGGCGAGGCCGACGGCGACGCCGCCGACGTCGCTCTTGTGGGTGATCTGCGCGCTGACCACCTTGAGGACCACCGGGTACCCGACGCGCTCGGCGACGGCGACCGCCTCGTCCGCGGTCGTGGCGACTCCGGAGGCCGGGACGGGTACACCGTGCCGGCCCAGCAGTTCCTTGGCCATCGGCTCGGTGTGCACGATCCGCTCGCCGCCGGACGACGCGACACCGAGTGGGCGCCAGCCCTCCTGGTGGGTCCAACGGCCCCGCTCGACCCAGCGGCGCAACGCCGCGGTGCCGTTGCGAACGCTGCGCACCGGGACCAGCCCGCCCTTGACCAGCTCGTCGTAGCCGGGGCCGAGCCGGTCGCTCATCCACACCGGCAGGATCGGCGTCTCGGTCTCCCGCTGGACCTGGGCGATGGACGCGCCGATCGCCTCGGTCAGCTCCTCGTAGTCGCAGGGGAACGGGTAGAGCACCAGGCCCACGTCGGGGTCGTCGGCGACGGCGCGCAGGCTCTCGTAGCCGATCTCGGTGCGGGTGAGGATGTCGGAGGTGGCGTCGACCGGGTTGGCCACCGCGGCGTAGTCCGGCAGCACCTCGCGCACCCGGGCCAGCGTCTTGTCGGAGAACTCGGCCAGCTCCAGCCCGGCGTTGCCGACGGCGTCGGCGCCGAGCGCGCAGCCGCCGCCGGAGAACCCGTACACGGCGATCCGCTCACGCCCGGTGGGCCGCTTGCGGGCGAACAGCGCGGCGGTGTCGATCAGCTCGTCCATGTCGTCGACCTCGACGACCCCGGCCTGCCGGAACACCGCGCTGTTGACCTCGGCGGCGCCGGACAGCGAGCCGGTGTGCGAGGCGACGGCCCGCGCGCCGTAATCGGAGCGGCCGACCTTCAGCGCGATGACCGGCTTGCCGCGCTCGGCGGCGTACAGCGCGGCGTCCACGAAGGCAGGGCCGTCCTTGACACCCTCCATCGTGCTGGCGATGACGGTGATGGCGTCGTCGTCGGCGTAGTGGCGGATGAAGTCCGCGACGGTCAGGTCGACCTCGTTGCCGGTGGACGCCCACAGCCCGACGCCGACGCCGCGCTCCATGGCCTGCAGGAAGCAGCGGCCGATGCCGCCGCCCTGGGTGGCCAGGCCGATCGGGCCGGCGAACTGGTCCAGGTGGAACGATGGGGAGAACATCAGGCCGAGCCGCCGGTTCAGGTTGCACAGGCCCGGCGAATTGGGTCCGTAGATGCGCATCCCGGACTCGCGGCCGATCTGCGCCATTTCCGCCTCGGCCCGCTTGCCCTCCTCGCCCATCTCCCCGAACCCGGAGGTGAAGACGATGGCGAACCGGGTCCCCTTCAGGGCGCACTCGCGCAGCACGGAGAGCGTCTGCGCGGCGGGGACGACCAGCAGGGCGACGTCGGGGGACTCCGGCAGGTCCAGCACGCTCTGGTAACAGGGCAGGTCGTGGATGGTCTTCTTGCTCCGGCTGATCAGGTACGCCGTACCAGTGAAGTCCGAATGGTCGAGGAGGTTTGCGACTGTTCGTGATCCAAGGCTGCCCGGGCGGTCCGATGCCCCAATGATCGCCACAGATGAAGGGTTCACCAGCCGGGACAGGTCCACCCGTCCGACCAGACCCGTGGCCGCCTCGCTACCGGCCGCTCCCATGCGCTACCCCGCTTCCATTTCATGTTATTTCGTTGCACCTTACGAGATATCGCGGCTTTGAGGCAATGACCCCGACTCATCCGACCGCCGGACAGCCCCACCGGACACACCCAGGCGCATGTCCAGGGCGGACTCCTCGGTCGCGACGAAGCGCCCGAACTCGCACGAGCAGGCGGACACGCCGGCCCACGTGACGGTGAGGCAGTGCTCACAGCTGGTCACCAGCGGAGGGACCGGACCCGCGGCGGGGTCCCCAAGGAGGGGGCGGGCGCTCATCACGACCCCGCCCCGGCGACTACTGCGCCTACTGACACGATAACCCCCAAGGATCGACTACTGCGACCTTTCGTGATGTTACACGAAATATCGCTGTTTGTGGGGGGCGCCGAAGCCGAAGGCCGACCAGGGCGGCCAGGTGCGGTCGAACCTGCTTCGACATATGGGAAAGCACTCTCAGACCGGCCTGTCGATCCCACCGGGGTCCACCTCTCCCGCCATACGGCACCACCTGACTACGGGGAGTCGTGACTTAAACCGGGATTACGGGATCTATCCATAAGGTCCGAAGGCGCTGCCCGACAGCGCGCCGGGCATCGGCCCCACGGGGATTCGGTGTCGGCAGGACGGTGCCGGCAGGACGGTGCCGGCGGAACAGGGCCGCCCGCCGCGGAACACGGGACCGGCCACCGCGGCGCGGACGCCGGAACCGGCGCCCCGGACGAACACGGGGCCCGGCGAGCGTGTCCGGGCCGCCAGGCCGCCCGTATCCGCGATCGACACGCCCGACTACACCCTCTGTGGGCGTTTCATTACTATTTCGTCAAGACACGTAGTATTTCATCGTTATTTCGGGATACGCTACGGCACGTCGTTACCCAAGACAAGGGTGCCGGCACCGCGGCGCACGACCGTTCGCCCGCCGTCGGCACCGTTCCGGAGCGGACACACCAACCCACCGCCCCACCCGGAGCTCGGCCCGTCATCGCAGGACGAGTCGGACAACCAAGCGGAACGCCGGATACGGTCCTCCGCAGAGACGAGGCCGCCGCATCCTTGACGCGGTGCGCCTCAGACCATATTTTTGCACGAGATATCGTCATACATTGTGAGATATCGAGGTCGAGATGCTCGACGAAGTATCTGACTGACCGGTAGCCGGACCTCCCGGCCCGGTCGGCTCCGGCACCGCGAGGACACCTGGGCGTGTCACCGGCACGTCCGCCCGCGCCGCCAGCGACCACATCCCCAAAACGACAAGTCACCAGCCGACCGTGAGCGCCATACCGGCGAGCCAGCAGTGCCGCGCCGGTGTCAGGCGACCCCTGATCCCCCCGTCATCGAAATCCCGCCATCACCGGCCGTCATCTCCTCCCCAGCGATGAACGGCCTGCGGGATTGATCCGCAGCCCATGAGGAGGCTGAACGATGCGTCCCAGCTTGAGGCTGATGGCAGTGGCGATGCCGCTGGCCCTCACCCTGGCCACCGCCGCCTGCGGCGGCGACTCCGGCGCCACAGAGAAGCGAGAGGTCAGTGCCTTCTCCGCCACGGGCGACGACGCCCTGGCCGCGCAACTGAAGCCCAAGCCACTCGCCGAGCGCAAGACGATCAAGATCGGCATCTCGTCGATCGTCGGCTCCTACGCCGCGGTCGCGCTCGCCGACAGCCTCGGGGAGTTCGAGAAGGAGAACATCCAGATCCGGTTCGAGTTCCTGCAAACGCAGGATGCGCTGGTCATGATGACACAGGGCAAGGTGGACGTGCTGGCCACCCAGGTCTCCCCCGGCCTGCTCAACCTCATCGCGTCCGGCGAGGACATCCGGATCGTGTTCCCCGGCGGCGGCCGGCCCGAGAGCACCGACCAGGGCCTGTACGTCAACAAGAGCATCTTCGGCGACAACGGGAAATTCGACCTGACCGACCTCAAGGGCGTCAAGCTCGCCGGTCCCGGCGGCAACCGCCCCGCACTGTGGGCCTCGCTGTTCGAGCACCTGAAGAGCAACAACGTCGCCATCGGTCCCAAGGACGTCGAGTGGCAGGACCTGACCTCAGCCGACTCGGTCAACGCGCTGCGCAACGGCGCGGTCGGCGCCGCCTACGCCTCGACCCCACACCAGAAGGTGGTGGCCGATGACGCGTGCTGCGAGTTCGTCAAGGGTGCGATCGCCCCGACCACCGGCGTCTTCTACATGTTCGACGACCGCCTGATCAAGGAAGACCGGGAGACCGGGCTGGCCTTCACCAGGGCGATGGCCAGGACGACCCAGAAGTACCTGCTCAAGGACTACCGGCAGACCAAGGAGGTGGTCGCCGCCCTCGCCGCGGCGCAGAAGATCCCCGAGGACTCCATCCGCACCACCGAGCCCTCGGCCTTCGAAGCGGACTACAACCTGCACACCGAGAACGCCTCGATCTACCAGGGCTACTACCGCGACATCGACAGCGGGCTGCTCCAGTACAAGGACGATCTCGGTGAGCAGGACCTCTTCAACACCTCCTTCGCCGAGGAACTGAAGAACGCCGGCTGAGCCTGGCGGCGGGGCCCCGCTGCGGCGGGGCCCCTTTTCACCTATCGGGCACCGGATGACGACGGCAGGGAGCGACCGCCGCCGGCCGGAAGAGCCGAGAACCGGAAGAGCGGAGAAGTCGTGAACGACAGTAGAGTCGCGGTACGCGGCGTGGAACGGGTGTTCGCATCCGGTGGTTCCAGCGTCCAGGCCCTGGGGCCCATCGACCTCGACGTCAGGGACGGGGAGTTCCTCTGCATCGTCGGCCCGTCGGGGTGCGGGAAGTCCACCCTGTTGCGCGTCATCGCCGGGCTGCTGAGCCCCAGCGCCGGCGAGGTGTCACTGCGCAGCACCAGCAGGGAGGCCCCGCTGACCTCGGTGGTGTTCCAGGACTACAGCATCTTCCCGTGGAAGACCGTCGAGGCCAACGTCCGCTTCGGCCTGGACATCGCCAAGATCCCGGCGACCGTGTCCAGGGAGCGGGTCTCCCGGTGGCTGACCCGGCTGGGCCTCGCGGACTTCGCGTCCGCCTACCCGTCCACACTGTCGGGGGGCATGAGGCAGCGGGTCTCCATCGCCCGCGCCTTCGCGGTGGAGCCGCAGATCCTGCTCATGGACGAGCCGTTCGCCGCGCTGGACGCGCAGCTGCGCCAGATCATGCAGGCCGAGCTGCTCGAGCTCTGGCAGGAGGACCGCAGGACCGTCATCTTCATCACCCACAACCTGGACGAGGCGATCCTGCTCGGCGACCGGGTGATGGTGATGAGCTCCCGGCCAGGGCGCGTGGTGGCCGAGTTCGAGGTGCCGTTCGAGCGGCCCCGCTCGGCCGACATCCGCCGCAGCTCCGAGTTCGCGGAGCTGGAGGGCGAGATCTGGGACCGGTTGCGGTCCGCGATGGAGCCGCGCTCCCAGGTGTCCGCGTGAGCGGGCGGCCGGAAACCGTGGGGAAGTGAAGAGGTGGGAACGATGACCGACCTGGTACAGACGGAGAAGCGGGCGCGGGCCGGCGGGGAGGGCGGTGACACCGTCCTGCGCCGACCGGACCTCGCCGAACGCGACCCCGTCCGGTTCCAGCGGCGCCGGGTTCTGGTCGACAACCTGCTGCGGTTCGGCACGCCCGTCCTCATCCTCGCCGTATGGCAGGCGATCTCCAGCAGCGGGCTGGTCGACCAGCGGTTCTGGCCGCCGCCGAGCGAGATCGTGGTCTCCTTTGTCGAGCTGCTCTCCTCCGGCCTGGTGATCGAGGCGGCGTCCAGTACGCTCCAGGTGCTCATGCTGGGCTACCTGGGCGGATCGCTGGCCGGCATCCTGCTCGGCGTGCTGCTCGGCAGCATCCGCAAGCTGCGCACCGCCATCGAGCCGATCATCAGCGCTCTGTACACCGTGCCCAAGCTCGCGGTGCTCCCGCTGCTGCTGATGGTCTTCGGGCTGGGCATGACCCCGAAGGTGCTGCTGGTGGCGTTCGGCGTCTTCTTCATCGTGGTGATCTCCACCATGTCCGCGGTGGCCGGCATTCCCGAGGGCTACCTGGAGCCGGCCCGGTCCTTCGGGGCAAGCCGGCTGCAGACGTTCCGGCACGTCACCCTGCCGGCGATGGTGCCCGAGGTGTTCACCTCACTGCGCATCGCCATCGGGACCGCGGTGCTGCTGGTCATCGGCATCGAGTTCGTGCAGGGCCGGGACGGCCTGGGCTTCCTCATCTGGAATTCCTGGCAGGTGTTCCTGGCGGACCGGATGTACGCGGGCATCGTGACGGTGTCGCTGATCGGCGTCGCGCTGCAGTCCGCGGTCACCTGGATCGGCCGCCGCGTCGCCCCCTGGGCCCCGCGCCGGTAGCACATGCGAGAAGGCCGCCGTCCCTTGGCAGGGGCGGCGGCCTTCTCGCATGTGCGCGGCCGGGTCAGAGGTCGCGGGCGATGGACTGTTTCATGATCTCCGAGGTCCCGGCGTAGATCCGCAGTACCCGATTGGAGGTGTAGATCCGCGAGATGGGCGTCTCGTCCATGAAGCCCATGGCGCCGAACAACTGCACGCACCCGTCGATGACCCGGTTGGACATCTCACACAACCACAGCTTCCCGACGGACCCCTCGGTGGCGGTGGCGACGCCGCTGCGCACCTTGCGCACCATCTCGTGCAGGTACGCCCGACCGACCTCGATCTCGCTCTTCATGTCGGCCAGCGCGAACTTCGTGTTCTGGAACTCGAACAGCGGGCTGCCGAACACGACGCGCTGCTTGACGTACTCCACCGTCTGCTGGAACGCCAGCTCGGCCTGGCCGAGGGCGCGGAAACCGATCTGCAGCCGGTCCAGCGCCAGCGAGCCCATCATGATCCGCATCGCGCCGCCCTCACCGCCCAGCACGTGCGAGGCCGGGATACGCACCCGGTCGAAGTGCAGCTCGGCGGTGTTGCCGGCCGGGAAGCCGGTGGTGGCCAGCTTCCGGCGGGTCACTCCGGCCATCTCGGGCGTGACCAGGAACATGGTCAGGCTGCGCCCGCGCCGCTCCTTCGACGTCTTGGCCACCACGTACAGCATGTCCGCGATGTCGCCGTTGGTGATGTACGTCTTGTCACCGGACAGCACGTAGTCGTCGCCGTCTCGCTCCGCGAAGCTGCGCATGGCCAGCACGTCGCTGCCCGCGTCCGGCTCGGTGATGGCCATCGACTGGATGGCCTCCCCGGCCAGGATCCTCGGCGCCCACTCCCGGATCAGCTCCGGCGACGCGCCGTCCAGGAAGGCACCGGTGGCGAGGTCGGTGCAGTACAGGCTGCCCACGGTGCCGTAGCACTGCGAGCGGGCGATCTCGTAGGAGAGGATGACGTTGGCGATGGGGCTCGCGCCGGGACCGCCGTACTCCTCAGGGATCACCGCGCCCAGGATGCCGGCGCGGCCGGCCGCCCGCCACACCGCGTGCCGGGACGCGCTGTCGGTGCCCAGTTGGTGGAAGGCGGGCTCGATCTCCTTGTCGAGGAAGGTCCGGACAGTCTGCCGGTACAGCTCCTCCTCCTCGTCGAACGGCGCGTGGTAGGCCAGCTCGGGCGCGACCGACGGACCGTCGAACGCTCCAAAGTCAGCGGTCATGGTGGAACTCCTCGGTTGGATATGTCATCGGACGACACCGGCCCGCAGCAGCTCCTCGGCCTCGGCATCGGTGTAGCCGAGTTCGGCGAGGACCTGCCGGGTGTGCGCGCCATGGCCGGGACCGCCGGGCAGGTCGTCGGCCGGGGTCTCGGTGCGGGAGAAGGAGACCAGCGGGCCGAGGCAGCCGGTCAGCCGGCCGTACCGGTCGTCGGCGCGGTCGGCGAGCAGACACGCGACGGCAGGGTCGCGTTCCGGCCCGGCCCGTTCCACCCGCTCCAGCTCTGCCAGGCCGTCGGTGCGGCACTCCTCGGCCCAGACGCCCACCTCCGCCAGGGCGGTGAGCAGGGCCGCGGCGGTACGCCCGGCGCAGACCTCGTCGAAACGGGCCGCGACCGCACCGTCCCAGGCGGCACGCGGCAGCGGCGGCTCCCCCGGCAACATGACCCGCCACATGGCCAGCGCGGCCTCCTCGGTGCGCGCGGCGATCGCGATCCAGCCGTCCGCGGTCCGGTACAGCCGCTCTCCGGGGTGCACGCCCTGTAGCGCCCCGTCCAGCGGCGGCGCCCCGCGCAGCGTACCGTCGGCCTCCCGCAGCAGGTCGGACAGCAGGAACATGCCGGCGTTGAGCAGGCTGACCCACATGTCTCCGGCCCGGCCCGCGGTCCGGCGCCCGTACAGCGCCATCAGCACGGCGACCGCGCCGAGTGCGCCGGACACGTAGTCCAGGTAGGGCGTCCTGATCCACAGCGGCGGGCCGTCCGGTCCGCCGGCACGGCGCTCCAGACCGAGCAGCGCCTGGATGACCATGTCAAAGCCGGGTGCGTCGGCCCGAGGACCGGTCGGCCCGAACGCGAACGCCTGGAGGGTCACCGCGTCCGGCCTCACCGCGCGCACCGCCTCGGGCGAGACGCCCATCCGCTCGGCCGCCTTGGGGCGCAGGTTGTGCATGACCACGTCCGCGCGGGCCAGCAGGCGGCGCAGCACCTCGGCTCCCTCGGGGGTCTTCACGTCGACTGCCAAGGCCCGCTTGCCCACGTGCGCGGCCAGGAAGTGCCGTTGCAGGCCGCGGTTGGGGTCGCCGCCAAGCGACTCGACCTTGAGCACGGAGGCGCCCAGGTCGGCGAGCAGCCGGCTGGCGAACGGACCGGCCACATAGGAGCCGAAGTCGAGGACGGTCACCCCGGCCAGCGGCGGCCCGCCTCCGGTAGGGCCGGTTCCCGCCGGACCATCCGTCTCCACCGGAGCGCGCGCCGAACCGAGGAAGCCGATCACGTTTCCGGGCCCGGTGGCCCCGCCCCGGTCGACCAGTAACCCGTTGGCGGCGAGCTGCTCGTCGTCCAGGAACTCGCCCAGATCGAGCACGGGCGCCGCGGGCAGCCCCTCGACCTCGGCTGCGGCCAGGATGCCGGCCCGGTCCAGCTTCGCCACGTGCGCCGCGATCAGCGGCCGATCGCCGAAGTAGGTGTCCGGTGAGGCGCCCACCCGGGGTATGCCCCTGTCGGCCGGGTCGACCGGCACGTCGATGCCGAGGATCCGGTACAGCTTGGCCACCGCCGACGGCACACCCATCACGAACTGCACGTAGCCGCCGTCGGCGCACTGGAAGATCAGGTGTTTGACGTCCTTCGGGGTGACCTTGCCGAACTCGGCGTCCGGCCGCTCGGCCCGCATCCAGAACGGCGTCATGAACAGCGCCGCCCCCTGCTGGAGGGAGGCGCCCACCACCTGACCGCGCCCGCTGCCGGCCCGCTCCAGCAGTGCCGTCCATACCCCGAGTGCGGCCAGCATGGCCTGCCCGTAGGTGGGGAACGGCACGGCGAAGTACAACGGCCGGTCGCTGAAGTGCTCGGCGACCATCCCGGTGCGGGCCTGCACCAGCAGGTCCACTGCGGGTGCGCCCGGCGCGTGCCCGGCGGCGTAGCCGGTCAGGTGCGCCACGACGAGCCGCGGGTACCGGTCTGCGAGGTCCGCGGCGTCGTGCCGCGGGGTGACCGCCGGATGATCCTCGCCGCCGACCAGGCATACGTCGGCCTGTGCCAGCAGGACGTCCAGGTCGGCCGGGTCCGCCGGGACGGTCACCGACCGCCAGCCACGGTGCGCCGGATAGACCTCGTCGAAGACCTCGTCGCCGGACGGGGCGACCCGGTGCACGACCGCTCCGGCGTCGGCGAGCAGCGTGCTCACCAGTGCCGCGGCCATCCCGGTGCCCAGGTCGACGACGCGCAGCCCGTGCCCCGGCAGCCCGCCGCCGGACGCCGCCGGGCCCGCGCCGCCACCTCCGGGGTTCCCGTCTCCGTGCCCTCCGGGGGAATGGCCGCCGAAAGGGTGCTCGGCGCCCATCCGGTCCTGCCCGCTCACCTGGCCTGGAAATTCGGCAGGCGCTTCTCGGCGAAGGCCCGGCCGGCCTCGCGGAAGTCCTCGGTGAGATCGAGCCGGGACAGCTGCATCTGCTCGTCCAGCGCGGTCGCGATCGGCACCCACTGCTTCCGGGTCACCCGCACCGCGTCCCGGGTGGCCAGCGGCGGCGCCTTGAGCACCTCGCGGGCCAGTTCCTCGGCGGCCTTCAGGTGCTCGCCCGCCGGGACCAACCGGTTGACCAGGCCGAGCCGGTGCAGTTCCTCGGCCTTGATCCGGCGGCCGGTGATGAGCATCTCCGAGGCGAGCTTCGACGGCATGAAGGTCTTGATCTTGGCCCAGGTGCGCGAGCCGGACATGCCGGTCGTGGTCTCGCTGATGGCGAACCGGGCGTCCTCGGCGGCCACGATCAGGTCGCACTCGGCGGCCAGGTGCGCGCCGCCGCCCAGCACATAGCCGTGCACCGCCGCGATGACCGGCTTGTAGTTGGCCGTCCGGCCCAGCCAGCCCTCGCCGCCGGTGCCGCGCAGGTGCTGGGCGCCACCGACATGGCCACTGCGCACCGCCTCCAGCGCCTTGGCCTTGCGGGTGGCGTCGTCGGCACCGAACGAGAACGAGCTGTGCTCCTTGACGTCGAGCCCGGCGCAGAACGCCCTGCCCTCACCGTGGATGATCAGTACCCAGAGATCGTCGTCCAGGTCGAACTCCAGCAGTGCGGTGCGGATCTCGGACTCCAACTCGTCACTGAGCGCGTTGAGCCGCTCGGGGCGGTTCAACTTCAGGTAGGCCAGACGCCCGTCGGCGGTGAACTCGATGGTCTTGTACTCGGTCATGCGGTCATACCGTCCTTGAAATCGTGCTGCGGATGCCGTTCAGGTGGCGGGAATCTGGTCTGTGAGCATCCGGCCGCCGGGGGCGGCTCGGACGATCCCGGCGCGCTCCAGGCGGGCTCGCTCGTCGGCGGAGTAGCCGGTCTCGGCCAGCAGGGCGGCAGTGTGCTCACCGGAAAGCGGCGCCGAGCGGAAGCCATCCGGAGCCGGGGTCCAGCCGGAGAAGCCGATCAGCGGACCGAAGCAACCGGTGACCCGGCCGTACCGGGGGTCCGGCGCGCTGATCACCAGACCGGACCGGCGCGCCGCGTCGTCGGCGAGCATCGCCGCGAAGGCGTCGCCGGTGCACCGCGTCGCCCACACTCCCGCGGCGCCGAGCAAACTCAGAGCTTCGTCGCAGGTCAGGCGGCCTATAGCGGCGGCGATGGCGTGGGCGGCCGCCTCGCTCCATTTCGATGGCGGGCCGAGCCCGGTCAACTCCAGCGCGTCCGAGAGCGCGGCGGCCATCGACTCGCCGTACGCGGCGACGGCAAGCCAGCCGTCCATGGCCCGGTACAGCGCCTCGGTCGGATGGAAACCGGTGCGGTCCGCGGACAGCACCGCGGCGCCCGCGATCGAACCATCCGGCTCCCGCACCAGTTCCCCTCGCAGGAACATCGCCGCGCCGAGCAGGCTGGTGTGCGCGTCCACCGGGGCGCCGGTCGCGTCCCGCTCGTACAGGGCCGTGAGCAGGGCGATCGCGCCGAGCGCGCCGGCGCAGTAGTCCACGAACGGGGCGCGGTACCACAGCGGCTCGTTTCCCTCTCCGCCCGCACGCACCTCGTGCCCGCACAGCGCCTGCATCACCATGTCGAACCCGCCGCGCAGCACACGCGGCCCGGTTCGCCCGTAGGCGGTGGTGTGCAGATACACCAGGCCGGGCCGGCGCTCCCGTAACGAGGCGGCGTCCACACCAAGGCGCTCGGCGACGCCGGGCCGGAAGTTGTGGTGCACCGCGTCGGCCGTGGCGGCCAGCCGCCGTACGATCTCACGCCCCTCGGGGGTCTTCATGTCGACGACGATGCTGCGCTTGCCGCGGTTGGAGGTCAGGGTATTGCGGACGCCGGTCAGATTGGACAGCCCGGTCGGCGGCTCGACCTTGATCACGTCGGCGCCGAGGTCGGCGAGCAGCTTGGAGGCGAACGGCCCGGCCACCCAGTTACCCAGGTCGATGATCCTCAGACCGGCCAGAGGTGCGCTCTCGCCGCACCGCGCCCGCCGCGGGACGGGTCGCGCCACCGGCGGGTCCCCCGCCACCGAAAGGTCCACCGGCCCAGCCGGATACTCCCGCCCGTCCGGGGCGGTGGTGACCAGCCCTGCCGCGCGTACCTGCGGGTCGTCGAAGAACTCCCCCGGTGCCAGCACCGGCTCCACCGGGACACCGGCCGCGGCGAAGGCCTCGACCAGTTCGTCGCGCGGGAAGCGTGCCGCGTACCGGCCGAACAGGTCACGGTCGGCGAAGTAGTTCTCCGCGCCGCGGGCCAGGCTGGGGACACCCCGGTCGGCGGGGTCGACGGGGCCGGGGATGCCCAGCACCCGATGCACCCGGGCCACTGCCCCGGGCACGCCGAGCACGATCTGCAGATATCCGCCGTCCGCGCAGCGCAGCACGAGGTGCTTCACATCCCGCGGCGGCACCGTGTCGAACGCCTGGTCAGGGCGTTCGGCGGAGAGCCACAGGTGCGGCCAGAACAGCGCCAGCCCCTGCTGCATGGAAACCCGGACCCGGCCACCGCGCCCGGTGCGCCGGCGTGCGTGCAGCGCCGCCCACACGCCTATCGTGCCGAGCAGGGCGGCACCGTACAACGAGGGGGCGAACGCGAGCTGCGTCGGCCGGTCGCTGAACTGCTCGAACACGAGCCCCGTCCGAGCCTGCACCAGCAGGTCTACGGCGGGCGTGGGGTCGTTCGTGCCCTGGACGTAACCACCGATCTCCAGCACGATGAGCCGGGGATGCCTGGAGAGCAGCTCAGCGAGCTCAAGGCGCGCCGGCGGTCCCGCGTCCGGGTGGTCCTCAGCGCCGACGAGAAGGACATCGACCGAGGCCAGGACATCGTCCATGCCGTTTTCGACATCGACCTCCGTCCAGTCGCGGGACCATGACCGCAGCGCGGGATATCTCTCGGTGAACGGGTCGGGTCCCGTCCGCGCGGTCCGCAGGACGGTCACCCCGGAGTCGTGCAGCAATCGCGCCACGATGGCCGTCGGAAGTCCGCTCCCGGCTTCCAGCACACGTAGTCGCGTGATCGAACCGGGGCGCTGTACGACTCGGCTCACGCCGGGCTCCCCCACTCGTTCACCGGGCGACCGTCTTCCCGCCGACACACCGACAGCCGGACACCGCGCGTCGACTCACGCATCGACGGCTCTCACAAGCCTCGGAACGGCTTCTCTGCCCCTCGGAGTCCACGGCGGCCTTCCAGACATACCAGCAACTTCGATATTTCGTTACACACTACGACACCTCGCATACGTGAGCAAGGGTGCCCACAAAACCACTCAATGGGCATAAAACCTGACATCACCCCGTGTCACAGCCCCTCCCACCACGGCCCGCAGACCAGAGTCGGCCGATACCCGCGACCCAGGGCGAGGGGAGGGTGTCCGACGGACCAACCCGCACCACCACACAGGGATGCGTCGCGCCACAGGCCGCGACCGCCGGGTTCCCGTTCTCCCGTTACGAGAGAACCGGTTCGCCGCCGCGGAGTCTCGCCACGTCCAGGCCCGGCAGGCGGCCCGGGACTCCTCGGTGTGCGGTGACGTTTGACATCCATCCCGCCCTGACAGATGGTTGTTCGTATAAAGGACATGCATGTCCGGTAAGCGGACAGAGTGGGAGAAGCGGATGCCGTACTACCGGGTCGTGGGGGAGATACCTCGCAAGCGGCACGTGCAGTTCCGGCGGCCCGACGGCGGGCTGTACGCCGAGGAGCTGATGGGTGAGGAGGGGTTCTCCAGCGACTCGTCGCTGCTCTACCACCGCCATCTCCCCACGGCGATCCTCAAGGCCGAGGCCGTCGAGCCGACCGAGGCCGGCCGGCTCGTCCCCAACCTGCCCCTCTCCCCCCGTCACCTGCGCACCCAGGACCTGCCGGTCGGAGGCGACCTGGTCACCGGGCGCGGGCTGCTCGCCGGCAACGCCGACGTCCGCATGTCGTACGCCGCGAGCGAGACGCCCAGCGAGCTCTACCGCAACTCCATGGGCGACGAGTGCGTCTACATCGCGAGCGGGCGGGTCAGATTCGAGTCGACGTACGGGGTGATCGAGGCCGGGGAGGGCGACTACGTCGTCGTCCCCACCGGGACCATCCACCGCTGGGTGCCGCAGGGCCGCGTCACGGCGTTCACCATCGAGGCCGCGGGGCACATCCGTCCCCCCAAGCGCTACCTGTCCACCCACGGCCAGTTCCTGGAGCACGCCCCCTACTGCGAGCGGGACCTGCGCTCCCCCGGCGAGCCCCTCGTCGTCGAGGGCGAGGAGGTGCCGGTGCTGGTCCGCACCCGCGGCGGGCTGACCCGGCTGGTCTACCGCGACCACCCGTTCGACGTGGTCGGCTGGGACGGCTGTCTCTACCCGTACGCGTTCAACATCAACGACTTCGAGCCCGTCGTGAAGCGCACCCACGCCCCGCCGCCGGTGCACCAGACCTTCGAGGGCCCGAACTTCGTGATCTGCTCGTTCTGCCCCCGGCCGCTCGACTTCCACCCCGACGCGGTCCCGATCCCGTACAACCACCACAACGTCGACTCCGACGAGCTGATGTTCTACGCGGGCGGCGACTACACCGCGCGCAGGGGCTCGGGCATCGATGTCGGCTCGGTCTCGCTGCACCCGGCCGGATTCACCCACGGCCCGCAGCCGGGCGCCGTCGAGGCGGTCATCGAGGCGGTCAGGCAGGGCCACACCCAGACGAGCGAGCTGACCGTGATGGTCGACACCTTCCGCCCCCTCGACCTCGGCCCCGCCGGCCTGTCGGTGGAGGACCCCGGCTACGCGTGGACGTGGGCCCGTTGACGGGCGGGCCCCTGGGCATGACCACGGGCCCGTCACCGGGTAGGGGCGAGAGCATGGCTGCAGATATGAGCACGGACATGGGAACGGGAACGGCGCCGCTCTTCCGCGGGCTCGTCGACGACGCCGGACTGTTCCCGCCGACCGGACTGCCGATGGCCGAGGCCCTGGAGCGGCACAGGAACGACCTGGCCGGCAACGACCCGGTGCTCACCCACCGGTTCCTCTGCCCGGCCGGCCGCCTGGAAGAGCTCCGCGACCACCTGACCTTCCCGATCCGGCTCGGCCTGATCATGGACACCCCCGCCCTCCCGCCACTCGACGGCCTCGCCGTCGAGCTGGTCGAGGTGCGGCAGGCGGCGGACGAGACGCCTCAGGCCGTGTCGGAGCGGCTGGCCGACGGGCTGCCCGGCGGGGCCAGGCTCTTCGTCGAGGTGCCCCTCGACGGCCGTGGCTCCCTGCCGCGCGACGGCTCGGGCCCCGGCCTGAAGTTCCGCTGCGGCGGGCTGACCGCCGACGCCTTTCCCGGTGCCGCCGACCTGGGCGCCCTCATCGCGCACTGCGCGGAGTACGGTGTGCCGTTCAAGGCGACCGCGGGCCTGCACAACGCGGTCCGCCACTTCGACTCCGCGCTGGGCGTGGACCGGCACGGCTTCCTCAACCTGGTCCTAGCGGTCTGCGCGGCGGTGGAGGGCCGCGACCCGGTGCCGGTGTTGAAGCTGACCGACGTCGGCGAGTTGGTGCGGCTCGCGCGGGCCGTGCCCCAGGAGACCGCGACGCGCGCCAGGAAGCTGCTGGTCTCGTACGGATCATGCAGCACGAGCACCCCGATCGAGGACCTGACGGCCCTGGGCCTCGTCGCCCGGCGTCCGCGCGCGACCACCCACACAACAAAGGAGAGCAAGTGATGGCTTGGGGCCCGGAGAACCTGCCCTACGGAGTCTTCTCCCGCCACGAGGGGGAGACCCCTCGCGTCGGCGTCCGGTACGGCGATCAGATCGTCGACCTGGCCGGGGCCCTGCACGACGAGGTGTTCGCCACCGGCTCGCTCAACGCCTTCATGGCCAGGGGTCCGGTCGCGTGGCGCGACACCCGCGCCCTGATCCAGAACAAGCTCCGCACCGACCTGTCGGTGGTCGAGCCGCACCTCGTCCCGCTGGAGCAGGTGACGCTGCACCTGCCGATCGAGGTGGCCGACTACGTCGACTTCTACTGCTCGCTGGAGCACGCCTCCAACCTGGGCCGAATGTTCCGCCCCGACGAGGAGCCGCTCAAGCCGAACTGGCGGCACCTGCCGGTCGGCTACCACGGCAGGGCCGGGACCGTCGTCGCCTCCGGCACCCCGATCACCCGGCCGTCCGGGCAGCGCGGCGCGGGGGTCTTCGGCCCATCCGTCAAGCTGGACATCGAGGCGGAGCTGGGCTTCGTCGTCGGCGCGCCGACGACCCTCGGCGACCGGGCCGGACGCTTCGAAGACCACGTGTTCGGCGTGACCCTGGTGAACGACTGGAGCGCCCGCGACATCCAGGCCTGGGAGTACGTCCCGCTCGGCCCGTTCCTCGGCAAGTCCTTCGCCACCTCGATCTCACCGTGGATCACCCCGCTCGCCGCCCTGTCCGAGGCCCGCGTCGAGGGCAGGACGCAGGATCCCGAGCCGCTCGGCTACCTGCGCCGCGACGAGCCCTGGGGGCTCGACCTGCGGCTGGAGGTCGCGGTGAACGGCGAGGTCGTCTCCCGTCCCCCTTATCGGGACATGTACTGGACGCCGGACCAGATGCTCGCCCACATGACCGTCAACGGCGCCGCGCTGCGCACCGGCGATCTCTACGCCAGCGGCACGATCTCCGGCACCGGGCCGGGCGAGCGCGGCTCGCTGATCGAACTGACCTGGAACGGGACCGAGCCGCTCAAGCTGCCCGACGGCTCTGTCCGGACCTTCCTGGAGGACGGGGACACCGTTACGATCACCGCGACGGCCCCGGGACCCGACGGAACCGTGATCACCCTGGGCGAGGTGTCGGGCAGGATCTCACCCGCGAACCGCCCCTGACAGGCGTCGAGTAGAAGACATACGGTAGGGAAAGGAACCTCCCCGACGTCCGACCCGTTGAACAAGGCAGGAGGGCCGGAGCATGGATTACTGGGTCATCTGGCTGATCCTGGCAGTCGTGCTGGGAATCGCCGAGATCTTCACCCTGACCACCGCTCTCGGCCTGCTCGGGGGGGCGGCCCTCGTCGCCTCCGTCGCCGCCGGCCTCGGACTGCCGATTCCGCTCCAGCTCCTGGTCTTCGCCGCCTCCCTGGGGGCGGGGGTGGTCGCGATCCGGCCCATCGCCAGGCGTCACCTCAAAGGGCTGCAGCCCCGGAGCCAGCGGTTCGGGATCCAGGCGATCGTCGGCAGATCCGCGTACGTGCTACGCGAGGTGACCGGCCAGGACGGCCGGGTGCGGATCGGCGGCGAGGAGTGGTCCGCCAGAGCCTACGACGAGACCCTGGTGATACCCGCCGGGGCGACCGTCGACGTCATCGAGATCGAGGGCGCGACCGCTCTCGTGTATCCGCGGGAGTGACTTCATGGACGCTCTGCTCATAGCTGTGATCCTCATCGTCCTGTTGGCGGTGTTCACCGTGGTCCGCTCGGTGCGCATCGTCCCGCAGGCGCGGGCCCGAAACGTGGAGCGGCTCGGCCGCTACCACAGCACACTCAAGCCCGGCCTCAACTTCGTGATCCCGTACATCGACCGGGTCTATCCGATGATCGACCTGCGCGAGCAGGTCGTCTCCTTCCAGCCCCAGCCGGTGATCACCGAGGACAACCTGGTCGTCGAGATCGACACGGTTCTGTACTTCCAGGTGACCGATCCCCGGGCTGCGGCGTACGAGATCGCCAACTACATCCAGGCCGTCGAGCAGCTCACGGTCACCACGCTGCGCAACGTCGTCGGCTCGCTGGACCTGGAGATGACGCTGACCTCGCGTGACACGATCAACAGCCAGCTCCGCGGCGTGCTCGACGAGGCGACCGGCAAGTGGGGCATCCGGGTCAACCGGGTGGAGATCAAGGCCATCGACCCGCCGAAGAGCATCAAGGAGGCGATGGAGAAGCAGATGCGCGCCGAGCGTGACAAGCGTGCGGCGATCCTCAACGCCGAGGGCCAGCGGCAGTCGCAGATCCTCACCGCCGAGGGTGACAAGCAGAGCGCGATCCTGCGGGCCGAGGGTGACCGGAGCGCCGCGATCCTCAAGGCCGAGGGCCAGTCCCAGGCCATCGACGAGGTCTTCCAGGCCGTGCACCGCAACGACCCCGACCCCAAGCTGCTGGCGTACCAGTACCTCCAGGTGCTGCCCGAGCTGGCCAAGGGCCCGAACAACACCTTCTGGGTGATCCCCAGCGAGGTCACCTCGGCCATCCAGGGCGTCTCCAAGGCGTTCACCGAGGCGCTGCCGCAGTCGTCGGCCACCCGCGAGGCTCCCAGGGTCAACGAGGCCGCCGAGGAGGAGCGGAAGCAGGCCGAGCAGGCCGCCGCCGAGGCGGTCGCCGAGGCCGCCGAGGCCGACCTGGGCCCCCGCCAGCTCAACGCGGCCCCGCCCTCCCTGCCCACCGACGGTCTCACGGTCCCCCAGGAGGAGCAGCACCGCACCACCCCTTGAGCCCCTGCGGCTTGTACGGGGAACGCCCCCTGAACCCCACTCCCGGCTGTCCCCGAACGGCCGTTCGGACAGCCGGGCACCGGCCCGGCCCCGTGTCTCCGGCGGCGATCGTCGCCGGAGACACGGGGCCGGTGTGAGAGCGCCGGGTCTCAGACACGGCCGGCGCCGATCTTCTTCAACCACACGTCACAGTTCTTACAGGCGCTGCGCGCCTGCCATTTCCCGGACGTGCTGTTCCAGGTCTCGGCGTGGAAATAGAGGGTTTCCGCCTTGATTTCAGACTTTTTCGTGATTTTCCTGGCGATGAGGAGCTTGTTCATGGCGTCGACCTCCGCGCAGGCGTTCACCGGCCAGTCCTCCACCTGGGGCACGCCGACCAGCAGTTCCTCCATGACCGCATGCCGCTTGTCCGCGTAGGTGTAGGCGCCACTGGTGCCGGTGTAGGTCTTTCCCGTGATCGTGTCGGCGAGGCCCACGATCACCGTGCCGACCGCGACCCCCTTTCCTCCGGGGTGCTTGTTGCGCAGGCTGACGGCCTCCTCCCGGGCACTGGCGGTGATCCTCTCGTGCCGTGCCTTCGCCTGCGCCTCGGCCTCCTGGCGGTCCGCCTCGGCCTTCTTGGTCAGGTAGTAGGCCCAGCCGCCCCCGTCGTTGTCGTTCACCCAGTCGATGAACGCCGCCCGCGCGCTCGCCTCGCTCGTACCACCGATGATCGCGGACTCCAGACGCCTCAGCCTGTTCATCAGAAGCTCGACGCCGTCCTTCTCCCTGTCCACGATCGTCATCTTCCTGAAGAATCCGTCCAGCAGCGCCCAGGCGCCGAAAGCCCATTCCTTGACGCCTGTGGTGGGGACCCGGTCGCCCACCGTGGGCGGGGCGACGTACGGCTGATCGGTCATGGCGTGCCTTTCCTTTCGGTTCGCACCAGCATCCGCGCGAGCGATGTACGACCGATTACCGAGCGATATATTCCAACTGCAACCAGTGAAAAGGCGCCGCCCAGAAAGGGACGCCGCATTCCCGGCCCCGATCCGAGCCCGCCGGACGGCAGAGGCCGCACGCCTGTCCGATTTAAGGTCAAATGCCCGGGTACATCGTTAGTCCTCGGGGGTCGAGCGTGAAGCAACGCTGTGGGCGGGGTTAAGAAAACCGCGATGGACACCCCCGAAGGCGGCCGGGCACAGTGCGTAGGGTTCGGAGTTGAGGGGGGATCCGCGATGAAAGCGCTGGTCAAGGAGAGGGCCGAACCCGGCCTGTGGCTGGTCGACGTACCGGAACCGTCGGTCGGCGCCGGGGAGGTGCTGATCAAGGTGCTGCGGACCGGGATCTGCGGGACGGATCTGCACATCCGGAGTTTCGACGCCTGGGCCCGGCAGACCCTGCGAACGCCGCTCGTCGTCGGGCACGAGTTCTGCGGCGAGGTCGTCGAGGTGGCACCGGGCGTGGAGGACATCGCCCCCGGTGATCTGGTCAGCGGCGAGGGGCACCTGGTCTGCGGCAAGTGCCGCAACTGCATGGCCGGACGGCGGCACCTGTGCCGCAGCACGGTCGGGCTGGGGGTCAACCGGGACGGCGCCTTCGCCGAGTACGTGACGCTCCCGGCCTCCAACGTCTGGGTGCACCGGGTCCCGGTGGACCTCGACGTGGCGGCGATCTTCGACCCGTTCGGCAACGCGGTGCACACCGCCCTGACGTTCCCGATGGTCGGCGAGGACGTGCTGATCACCGGGGCCGGGCCGATCGGGCTGATGGCCGCCGCGGTGGCCACCCACGTGGGCGCCCGCAACGTGGTCATCACCGATGTCAGCCACGAACGGCTGGCCATCGCGAACAAGCTGGGCGTCACCCTGGCGCTGAACGTCGCCGAGAGGTCCGTCGCCGACGGCCTGCGTGAGCTCGGCATGCGGGAGGGCTTCGACGTGGGTCTTGAGATGTCCGGGAACCCGCGGGCGCTCCGCGACATGATCGCCAACATGTCGCACGGCGGGAAGATCGCCATGCTCGGGCTGCCCGCCGAGGAGTTCGCCGTCGACTTCGCGACCATCGTGACCTCGATGATCACCATCAAGGGCATCTACGGCCGGGAGATGTACGAGACGTGGTACGCCATGTCCGTGCTCCTGGAGAAGGGCCTCGACCTCTCCCCCGTGATCACCGACCGCTTCTCCTACCGCGACTTCGACGCGGCCTTCGACACCGCCGCCGGCGGCAGGACCGGCAAGGTCATCCTGGACTGGACGGCCTGATGTCCGGCGCGGCTTCGACACCGTCACCGTCGCCGGCAGGGTCACCCCGGACCTGGACCACCTGATGTCCGGCTCCCACCGCGACTCCGACACCGCCGCCGGCGGCAGGACCGGCAAGATCACCTTGGATTGGACCGCCTGATGTTCGACAACGTCCGCGACGACTTCCGTACCACCCTGAACGAGATCGCATCCGCCGGGCTGCTCAAGCCGGAGCGGGTCATCACCACCCCGCAGCGCGCCGACATCGCCGTGGCCGGCGGCGGTGAGGTGCTGAACTTCTGCGCCAACAACTACCTGGGCCTGGCCGACCACCCCGAGGTGATCGCCGCCGCCAAGGAGGCCCTCGACCGCTGGGGCTTCGGCATGGCCTCGGTCCGCTTCATCTGCGGCACCCAGGAGGTGCACAAGGAGCTGGAGGCGCGACTGTCGGCCTTCCTCGGCCAGGAGGACACCGTCCTCTACAGCTCGTGCTTCGACGCCAACGGCGGCGTCTTCGAGACCCTGCTCGACGACCGGGACGCGGTGATCTCCGACGCGCTCAACCACGCGAGCGTCATCGACGGCATCCGCCTGTCCAAGGCCCGGCGGCTGCGCTACGCCAACCGCGACCTGGCCGAGCTGGAGGCGCGGCTCAAGGAGTCCGCCGACGCCCGGCGCAGGCTGATCGTCACCGACGGCGTCTTCTCCATGGACGGCTACGTCGCGCCGCTGGCGGAGATCTGCGACCTGGCGGAGCGGTACGGGGCCATGGTGATGGTCGACGACTCGCACGCCGTCGGCTTCGTCGGCAGCGGAGGCGGGGGCACCCCCGAGCTGCACGGTGTGCGGGACCGGGTCGACATCCTCACCGGCACGCTCGGCAAGGCGCTCGGCGGGGCCAGCGGCGGTTACGTCGCGGCCCGCAAGGAGATCTGCGAGCTGCTCCGCCAGCGCTCGCGCCCCTACCTGTTCTCCAACTCCCTGGCCCCGGTGATCGCCGCCGCGTCGCTGCGCGTCCTCGACCTGATCAGCGGCTCGGACGAGGCCCGCACCCGGCTGCGCGCCAACACCGAGCGGTTCCGCATCGGGATGATCGAGGCCGGGTTCGACATCCTGCCCGGCGACCACCCCATCGTCCCGGTGATGATCGGCGACGCCGCCGAGGCCGCCGCGATGGCCGAACGCCTGCTGGAGCTGGGCGTCTACGTGATCGGCTTCTCCTACCCCGTCGTCCCGCACGGCCAGGCCAGGATCCGGGTCCAGCTCTCGGCGGCCCACTCCACCGAGGACGTCGACCGGGCCCTGGAGGCGTTCGCCACGGCCCGCGGCTGAGTTCCGCTCCCGGCCTCGCGGATGGGCACTCGTCACGGCCCCGTTGCCGTGACGAGATCGCCGCGACGGGATCACCGGGGCTCGGCCCTGCTCGCGCACGACGCGCGGGACCGACCCGCGCCGTTCGCCCTCCGGTCAGCTCTCCACGTTCGGCGCGAACAGGTCGACGCCGTTGCCGTCCGGGTCGTGGATCACCGCGTACCGCTGCCCCCAGAACGCGTCCCACGGCTCCTTGTCCCCCTCATATCCGAGAAGGACCAGCTGCTCGTACGCCTCGTCCACCTCGGCCGGAGTGTCGAACCGGAACGCCAGCGACATCCCCTGCCCGTTCCCGGGCCGCCAGTCGGGGTAGAACGATTGGATCGTCTCGACCGTGTCCCAGGCGAGGCGCAGGCCGCCGGGCAGGACCGCCTCGACGTGCGGCTGCCCGTCGGCCTCCGGCGGCACCTCCAGGCCGAGCAGCCGGTAGAAGGCCAGCGAGCGCCCCATGTCCTCGACGACCATGCCGATGACGTCCAGCTGGGCTTTCATATCAAGTCCTCCGATCACGGGTTCGCGGTGGGATGTCGTGAGGTGTCCTGGATCGCGGACCGCCCCCGGTACGGCTCAACCTAGCCCCGCCTCCCGGCTGCGGTCTTGTAGGAAACGGACACGGTCGGCGGACGGTTCAGCCGGAATCGTGCCGACGGGAGCGTGACCCCGAGGACATCGCGTACGAACGACCTCGGGGAGAATACGGAGGTGATAGAGACACGGCGGCTCAGGACCCTGCGGGCGGTGGCCGACCACCGCACGGTCACCGCGGCCGCCGCCGCGCTGCACCTGACCCCCTCGGCGGTCTCCCAGCAGCTCGCCGCCCTGGAGCACGAGGTGGGCCACCGGTTGCTCGACCGCGACGGCCGGGGCGTACGGCTGACCGCCGTCGGCCGCATCCTGCTGGGCCACACCAACGAGATCCTCGCCCAGCTTGAGCGGGCCGGGGCCGACATCGCCGCCTACACGGCCGGTACGACGGGCGAGGTGAAGGTGGCCTCGTTCGCCACCGCGATCGGGCTCCTGGTGGCCCCGGCCGTCGGCGTCCTGCGGGACTCCGAACCCGGCATCCGGGTGCGGGTCCTGGACGCCGAGGGCGACCAGAGCCTCACCATGGTCCTGGACGGCTCGGTGGACGCGGCCGTGGCCGTGGAGTATCGCGGGGCCCCCGCCGAGGACGACCGGCGCCTGTCGCGCATCCCGCTCTACTCCGAACCGTTCGACGTGGTGCTCTCCCGGGACCACGCTCTCGCGGAGCGCGAGGTGACGGTCGCGGACCTGGCCGGGGAGACCTGGATCGGCCCCTACCCGGGCAATCCCTGCCACGACGTGATCGCGCTGGCCTGCGAGCACGCGGGCTTCACCCCCGAGTTCGCCCACTCCTCGGACGACTTCAGCGCGGTGGTCGCGCTGGCCGCCGCCGGGGCCGGGGTGGCGATGGTGCCCCGCCTGGCGCTGCGCGGCACCGACCTGTCCGGCGTCGAGATCCGCCGGGTCGCGGGCCCGGAACGCCGGGTCTTCACCGCCGTACGCCGGGGCGCGGAACGGCACCCCCTGCTCGTCCCCCTGCTGGACGCCCTCCGGCACACCGCGACGGCCCTGGACCGGGCCTCGTCACCGTGACGAGATCGCCGCGGAGTTCCCGGTGGAGGGCCCGTCGTCACCGGGTCCCGGGGCACCGGTTGGAGATCGTCCCTGTCCCGGGCACCCGCGCCGGTCATCACCTCGCGGTGCCTGCTCTCCCCTCCGCAGGAAGCGATGGAGGTGCCCGAGGAAGAGACGATGTCTGCGACGGTAAAGGTGACGGCTCGTGACGACCACCATCAGGGTGACCGCTGAGGTCATCCCAACGATCACTGCCTGAATCACCGGATACATATCGCCCACCTGTCCGAAAAATCCTCCTTTAGCGAACTTATTCGTTGACCGGCGGGCTCATGGATGCATCGTGACCTGCGCTTTTACTCAGGCAGCTCAAGGCGCGAGCCCCTTGACGGCGGCCTCACCCGGTGGTCTCCAACAGATCTTCGTCGGCGAACACGGCCGGGGCACTCCCGAACCACACGGCGCAGGAGACCGGATCGGCCTCCTCATCGACACCCTCGGCGAGGCGCTCGGCGACGCAGACCCATCGGCCGTCATCGCGATGCGACGATCGATATTCGGTATGGCCGAAGATACGTTCGGTTCATGCGAAACATCGCAGCGCCCATCGTTCCCATCTTCGCGACGCGGATCCGCTGGCTAGTATCGCGACGTGACGGACGACGCCCTCCACGACCATGCCATTGACGCCTTCATCGCGGCGGCCAATGCCGATGACCCGGCGCGGCGGGCCACGCTGCTGAGTCGTGCCCTCACCGGCGACGTCGTCTTCTGGGGGCCGCTGGGCCGAGGGGTCGGGCGCAAGGCGGTCGAGGACTTCATCACCGAGGTGGTGCGGGGGCACCCGTCGGGCCCCACCCGGATGGTCCGCACCACCCGGGTGGACGCACCGGGAGAGTGGGCGCGTTTCGGGTGGCGCTACGAGGACGCCTCAGGCCGGAGCCTGCTGACCGGGATGGACGTGGTGCACGTCACCATCGAGGGGGACATCGACGAAATAGTGATCTTCGCCGACCCGCCGGAGTGATCTCCGATTTACCCGGGTGCCGGACGCGCTCCAGCACATCGCGACGACACCGCGTCGGGCCCGTCTCCGCAAGTCTTCGATGTGGCCGAAGATGCGTTCGGTTGTACCGAAGCGTCGTGGCACCCATCGTTTCCGTGCGGCGAGGCTCGCGAGCAGGCTCCGGCATCGAGATAAGACCCCCGGCGGGGTGCTCCAACGGGGGAAGTGGAGCTGGAGCGGCATATGTCGCAGGTTCTTCGTGGGGGACGACCTACGTGCCGCTACCCGCCGAGGGTGGTTCTGATGGCTCCCAACGAGTACCGGGAGCAGCGCCTCACCCTATTGAGGCGGAGGCATCCAGGCGAAGGCGGGCGTTCCAGGGAGAAGATCATCCGGAGGCGGCGGGGCTGACGTCTCGATGGGACCCTCGTCAGAGGGCGGAACGACGGGAAGCTCGCACCAGACGGTCCGGCCGGGATGCCGGCCGTGGGAGCGGTAGCCCCAGTTCCCGCCGGAGAGCATGCCGACGATCGCCAGTCCCCGGCCGTTCTCCATGAGCAGACATGCCGGGTCCGCCCGAGCGCACGGTTCCTCAGTGCTCAGGCCCGTGTCCGCGACCTCGACGCGCAGCAACCCGCCGTACGCCAGCAACCGCAGCACCAGCGGATCGTTACCGGCGGTCCCACCATCGGAAGCCCTGGTGCCGGAGACCTCGGCCTGCCCGGCGACCCCGCGCCGGGCGTGCCGGACCGCGTTGGTCACCAGCTCGGACACGGCCAGCCGCGCGTTCTCATAGGCCGGATGATGCTCCCCCAGCCATTTACGGACCTCCTCCCGCGCCCGCGAGGCGGCCTCGACATTACTGGGCAGAAGTATTTCGCTGAACGTCTCCGGTTCCATGGAATTGCCCCTTCCGACCGAATCAAGCCGACCTGCTTTCACCGGAGCCATTAACTGACATCCCGTGGCAGCCATAGCTCGACAGGTACACCGTCCCAAACTCCGAGGCACAGCGGAAGCCGATCCGCGCTTATCACGGGTTCACAGTTCACGAAGTAAGTTCACAACACTGTGAACCCGCGAGAACTTAATATCCATTCCCCCGGCAATGAAAATGAAGGAGACTGCTAAAGAGGCAACGAGAGGAGACCGAGATGAGCATCGCCGTGGAGCCGGAGCCCGAGCCGGACTCGGAGCCGGAGTTCGATACGTATTCATACGAATCCACACGCGTTCAATTCGGCAGAGAGCTACGGAAATACCGGATTTTGTCTGGATTTACCCAGAGGCAACTCTGTACCGTGGTCCCCATCGCCGTGAGCCATCTGAGCATGTTGGAGAACGGTCACCGGGCGCCCACCAGGAAGCTGGCCCACCAGCTGGACGAGGCATTCGACCTGGGCACCACACTCGTCGACCTACTGGACCGCCTGGACCGTACGGCCGCCCAACTCCCCCAGTGGTTCCGCCCCTGGCTGGAGTTCGAACGCGAGGCGGAGTCCATGCGCATGTGGGAGCCTCTGATGGTGCCGGGCCTTCTCCAAACCGAGGAGTACGCACGGGCCGTACTAAGCCGTGAGCCCGACATCACCGACGAAGAGGCCGAAGAACGCGTCGCCGCACGGATGGACCGGCAGGGCATCCTCAGGAGACCGAAACCTCCAACGCTCTGGATCGTCCTGGACGAGGGCATCCTGCACCGCCCCATCGCCGATCCAGAGGTGATGAGGGGCCAACTCCAGCACCTTCTTGAGGCTGCGGAAAGCCCCTGGATCTTTCTTCAGGTGCTCCCATACGATGCACACAGTGTGATTGGCCTGCTAGGCGGCTTCGTAATAGCGGACATGTCAAAAAACGCACCTCCGGTGGCCTACATCGATTCCCAAACCATCGGGAATCGAGTAAGCGAGAGGCTCGAAGAGGTGAAAAGGCTAGGATTCAGGCATAACCTAATACGAGCGGACGCTCTCCCTCGGAGCGATTCACGCGACATGATCAAGGAGGCGATTCAGAGATGGACGACCTGACCCAGGAACTCCGCACCGCCCACTGGCGCAAATCCACGCTCTCTGGGAGCGACGGAAGCAACTGCGTCGAAATCGCCAACCTCTCCAACAACCACCGAGCCATCCGCGACAGCAAAAACCCCACCGGCCCCTCCCTCATCCTCACCCCCCACCAGTGGACCACCTTCGTCACCACCGTCAAGAACGGTGACTGCGACTGATCTCAAATGCACCCCCGCCAAGAAACCCCCCGGTTACGCCTTCGGGGGGTTTCTCTGTGTGTCAGAGGAAGTCAGTCACTCCGATCGATTGGATCACCGGCGCCCATCACAGTCAGCTCCAGTTCTCGGGCGGACCGTCCTGTAGGTCCTCGACGCTCACTCCTGGCAGGTCGTTGAGCAGTCGCCCCCACACCTGCTTTCCTGCGAGCGTCAGCACGGTGCGATCGGTCCGGTTACCCCAGTAGGCAGCCTCTGCCACGTCGATCGGCACCATATCGACTCCGAGGTCCGCCCAGGTGCCGGAGATCCCTCGCTGGGCATCCCCGTCGAGGTCGAATTTAACGGGGTCGTATCCAACGCCGAGTTTCACGACAACCTCATCGAGGGCCGGCCGGGGATTACGGGCCAGGAGTTCCGCGTCCAGATATTCTCGCTGGTCCATGGTGAGGTGTGCTCGTGCGGTGATCACCGACACGGCAGGCAGGAGAAGACCGTCAGGGACACGACGTTTGATCGCATGGACCACGCCGACTGCCTGGTCGTGCCCTTGGGCGTAAGCGGTGATGAGCGAGGTGTCGAGGATGAACTTGGCACTCACGCCGTGGCCCGGCCGGCGTACTTGGCGATCAGTTCCTCGGCTCGACGCTCACCGGCGGCGAACCCCTCGGGGTTGGAGGTGCGGATCGCCTCGATGCGACGCGCCTCTCGCTCCTTGGCAGCCCGGTAATCCTGCTGCATCTGTCGGTGAACAGCCTGAGCGATGTACTCGGCAGGCGTGATGTCCTGACCGGTCTCGGCAATCCACTGCCTGGCCTCGGCGAGCAGATCGGCGGGAAGTTCGTTGCTCATGTCCCGAGCGTAGTGCAGGCGCGTTGCACAGACCGGGAATCGATTGAGAGCTTCACAGTGCAGAACATCGGCAACACCCCCGGCCGGCTCAAAGAGCCGACCGAGGGCGCAGGTTAATGATCAAGATGAGAACCTGGTCCAGAACGTCAGGCCCGCGATACGTAGCGAGTCTGCACCTCGGTGAAGGTCTCGAGACCCCAGCGGCCCTTTTCCACCCCGAGGCCACTGTGCTTGACACCTGTAAGCGGCTGGGAGAAGCCGAGCGTGGACTGGTGGGTGTTGACCCACACCTGCCCGGCCTCCAACCGGTCGGCGACTGCGTTGGCACGGTCGAGGTCCGCACTCCACACCGAGGCGCCGAGGCCGAAGTAGCCGTGGTCGGCCTGGGTGACGGCCTCGCCAAGGTCGGCGTAGGGGACCACCGGAAGGACCGGCCCGAACTGCTCTTCGTCGACGACGCGCATCCCTGCGGCGGCGTTGGCGACGATGGTGGGCGGGTAGAAGTAGCCTGGCCGGTTCTCGGGCCGGCCACCGGCGGCCACCGTGGCACCTTTGGTGTTCGCGTCCTCGACGAGCGCGGACACGAAGTCGAGCTGCGCGCGGTTCTGCAGTGGCCCCATGTTGGTGTTCTCGTCCAGCCCTGACCCGAGCTTCACCGATGGGACGAGTTCGACGAGTGCGTCGACGAGTGCGTCGTGCAGGTGCGCAGGGACGTAGATGCGCTTGATCGCGATGCAGACCTGCCCGGAGTTGGTGAATGCGGCCCAGAAGAGCTTCGGTGCAATCGCCTCGACATCGACATCGTCGAGCAGGATCGCCGGGTCGTTGCCGCCCAGTTCGAGGGTCACCCGCTTGAGGTCCTTGGCGGCGGCCGCGGCGATCGCCTTCCCGGTGGGAATCGAACCGGTAAAGGTGATCTTCCGCGGGACGGGGTGGTCGACCAGCATGGGCCCGAGTTCGTCGGTGCCCGACACGACGTTCAGCACCCCCGCCGGGAACACCTCGCGCAATATCTCCCCGACACGGAGCGTGGCGAGTGGGGTGTAGGGCGACGGCTTGACCACCACGCAGTTGCCGGCCGCTAGCGCTGGGCCGATTTTGAGGCCCATCATGTACGCGGGAACGTTCCACGGGGTGATCGCAACGACCGGCCCCACCGGACGCCGCAACACCTCCACTCGCTCGGTCTCACCGTCGCTGAGGACTTCGCCGGCTACTTTGAGGTCGGCGAAGTACCGCAGGGCGGAGATCACGCCCATCACCAGCCCCTTGGAGAAGGCCAGCGGAGCGCCGAGCTCAAGGGTCGAAAGCCGGGCGATCTCGTCAATCGAGGCAGCGACCGCGTCAGCGCCCTGACGCATCATCTGTGCCCGGGCGTCCACTGACTCGGCAGCCCACCCGGGCTGCGCCGCCGCCATCGCCGACATGACGTCTTCGACGTGCTCCGCCTCCGCGGCGGGGGCGTGCGCGGCCACCTCCCCCGTCGACGGGTCCACGACCGGAAGCGAGCGCGGTGTCCGTACGGCCCGGCCCCCGATCGTCATCGTCAACTTCGCGTCCGACATCCCGCGCCCTTTCTCGAGCCTGTCCTCATTGCGGTTGAGTATGTAGTAGCCGCCGAAGCGGTCGCTCTTGGTGACCTGGCCTTGGTGCGAGCACCCGGTGGCACTCCACCTCCGGGTCGTACAAGTCCAGGGTGCGAAGGTCCCGGGTCGGACTCGTGGTCGAGGTCACAAGCCGGTCCTTTTGCGAGGCCGTGCTCCGGGAAGTGGCTGCTGTGCCGATAGGAATTTGCGACCACGTCACGGCTCGTCCCGGTCCCAGGATGGAGGTGTCCGTGCGTCGTGTAGTGGGCTGCTGCGATCGCCGCACCCGCGAACACTCGCCGGAGCGGTGGACCCGGCTTCGTCCCGCGTCAGTCCAGTGTGATGACCGCGCGCCCCTTGACCTGGCCGTTCCTGAGTCGATCGTAGACGGCGTCCACTTCGGCGAAGGGGTACTTCTCGACCTCGACTCCAATCGCTCCTGACGCTGCCAGCGCGACGACCTCGTGCAGGTCGGGGATGGACCCCATCCCGGAGCGGGTGACCGAGGTGTCGCGCTGCAGCGAGCGATGATCGACGGTTATCGATCCGCCTGCGCCACCGATGAGCGTGATCTCGGCCATACTTCCCGCTGCGGCGGCGCAGAAAGCCCCGCTGGCGTCGCTCCCGACGAAGTCCACGACGAGGTCGGCACCACGGCCCGCAGTCACCTCCTTCACCGCCGCCGCGGCGTGGGGCCCTGCCAGGATCGCGTGGTGGGCACCGAGCTTGCGCGCGAACTCGAGCTTGTCCTGGCTGATGTCGACGGCGACGACGGTGGCGGCCGAGGTCGCCCGCGCGATCTGGACCGCCAGGTGCCCGAGCCCTCCGACGCCGACGACCACGAGCGTCGACATCGGCGACACCAGCTTGTGGGCGGAGCGGCGGATCGCGTGGTACGGCGTCAGACCGGCGTCCGCCAACGGAGCGGCCTCGAACACGTCAAGGTTCTCTGGCAGCGGGACGACGTAACGCGCGTCGGGGACGAGCTGATAGTCGGCCAGCCCCCCATCGCGGCCGATCCCGGCCAGGTTCGCCCCGTTGAAGCACCAGTGATCCAGTCCGCTCGCGCAGCGGATGCAGCGTCCGCACCCCCACGAGATGTAGACCAGCACGGGCTGCTCAACGTGGAGCCCGGTCACGCCCTCGCCCAGCTCGGCAACCCACCCCGACACTTCGTGCCCCAGCGTGAAGGGCAGCGGGGGCGTGAAACCGGCTTCGGCGTCCATCAGGGTGACGTCAGTGTGGCAGGCGCCGACCCCCGCGACCTTGACCAGCACCTCGCCCGGTCCCGGTCGGGGAGTGGGCACCTCGACGACTGCCGGCGGCTCGCCTGGCTTGATCAGACGGAACGCTCTCATCCGGTCGTCCTGGCGCCTGCGGAGAAGGTGACGGGCAGGGTGGCCAGCTCCCGGCGGAACCCGGGGAGCCACTCGACGTTGTCCGGATCCTTCAGCCGGTAGTCCGGCAGACGGCGCAACACCTGCTCGATGACGACCTGCATTTCGAGCCGGGCGAGGGGTTCTCCGACGCAGCGGTGGATACCGACGCCGAACGACAGATGCGGGTTGGGCTTGCGCTCGAGGTCGACCTCGTCCGGTCGATCGAAGACCTTGTCGTCACGATTTCCGCTGCCGAAGAGGATTCCGACCTTGTCGCCGGCCTTGAACCGGTGCCCGGCGAACTCGCAGTCCCGGGTGACGGTCCGGGCGAACATCTGCGACGGCGCTTCGAGCCGGAGAATCTCGTTGATCGTGGCGGGGATCAGCGCCGGGTCGTCGATCAGCCGCTGCCGCAGCTCCATGTCGAGGCCCAACATCAAGAACGTGCTCGTCAGCGACCTGATCGTGGTGGCGTGCCCGGCCTCCCCGACCAGGATCGCCATTCCCAGCACCTGGTCCGGGGCCAGCGGCGCGCCGTCCACCTCCGCGGTGACGAGGAGGCTGAGCAGGTCGTCCTTGGGGTCGGCCCGCTTGCGGTCGAGCACCTCCCGGAAGAACGACATCAATTCACGGGCGACCTCCTCGTTCTCGGCGAGCAGTTGCTCCCGGGAGGTCTGCAGCAGCCTCGGACCGAAGCTGCGCAGCCGCTGCCACTCACCGTCTTGCAGGCCGAGGAAAAGTTCGGTCAGGCGCGAGGGGACGACCTCGCACAGCTCCGCCTTGAGGTCGGCCTCGCCCCGCTCGATGAAGGCGTCGATGAGCTCGGCGGTGACCTCCTCGACGTACTCCCCGAACTTCGCGACCTGCCTGGGCCGGAACAGCGGCAGCAGCAAGGCGCGGAAGGCCTTGTGCTCGGGCGGGTCCGCCTCCAGGGGAAGGGCCGGGATCGGCAGTCCGAAATGGGGAATCGTGACACCCTGGCCGGATGCGAACAGGTCAGGCTGGGTGAGCGCGGCCTTGATGTCCTCGTATCGCGTCAGCATGTAGTAACCGCCGAAGCGATCGCTGTGGACCACCCTGCTCTTGGAGCGCAGGTCCGCGTAGCGCTCGTAGAGCTCGTCCTGCGCCCCCGGCTCGTTGAGATCGAAGGTCGGTAGCTGTGCCGCGTTGGACATCGCCGTCTCCATGTTCCTGTCTCCTAAACTCGCGGCCATGGCGCCCGCTCGTTGCCGAAACGTTGGGCGGGCTGTCCACCCCACCGTGATGCCGTGATTCAGCAGGCATCACTAGGATCATGAGTCACGAAATTTCGTGGGATACTATGAAGTATCGCTGCACGCAACCTATGGCACCCTCCCTCCGGGAGTCAACAACCGATGAAGGCGTCGACGTTGAGAGTGCTGGGCGTCGAAGGGCCGAAGCCGCTCTCGGACTGCAGGCGGTGCGCCTGAGCGATGACGCCAACACCTTGAACGACGCCGAGGATCTCGACCCACATTCTGGACAAGAGGAACCGGCCCGATCAGGCCACCTTCTCCTGCACGTCGTGCGGTTTCGCTGAGCACGCCGACGTCAACGCGGCCCGCGACATCGCCTCGCGCGGTATGGCGGGCTGGGCAGTGAGTCACGCTGCCGACGACGCGGCCTGAACCGTCGAACCCATCGACGGCGAGGAGCTGCACGCTCGGTCGTTTACGACCGAGACCCAACCGGCTCGAACATAGGGGACATGGTCCCGCCAGGGGCCGTGCTGCGGATCAGGGCTGGGACGCCGCGATGAGTTTCGCGACGTCGGAGGCATAGACGGTCGTCCAGTGCGGATGCAGCCGGTAGTAGACCACGTCGTTGTCCCAGTCGAAGGCATCGTCGCCGTAGAAGTCCTTGAAGTACGCGAGCAGGTCCGGCCAGTCCGCGGCCGGCTCGCCGTCCTGGGGGTTGAGGATCTCCACCGTGCCGTGCGTGAACACGCCAAGCTCCTCACCGCGCATGTGCGCGGCGCTGACCGCGGGCCGGGCGGCGAGGTGGCGGGCCTTGGCGGCGTTGCGCGCCGTGCCGAAGTGCCACTTTCCGTGCAGGAAGTGCCCGTCCACACCGCTGATCCGCGGCTCGCCCTTCGCCGTCACGGTGGACAGCGCGAGGGGGCACATGCCGGTGAGAACCTGGGTGAGCTGCTCCGCGGTCAGGGTGCGCTCGCCGCTGATGATCGAGCGGAGGTGCGAGGTGGAGCGGGAGAGGGAGGCGTCGAGAAGGGCCTGAAGCTCTTTGAGCTCCTCGGGCGTTTCGCGCATTAGAGTCCTTGTCCATCCGTAGGGCCCGGTCCACACGCCGTCGACGCCGACCGGTGAATCCATGTTCCACCCAAAACCCGACACCTTGTGTCGTATTTCCTCACCCGTCTCGCGGCCCTCGGCGGGCCGCCCAGCCGGATGCCACACCCGGCGACACCGACGGCATGCGCGGCGGCGGGATCTCCCCTGCCTGCGAACCCCGGCCTGGGCGCCCGCTCACTCTCACTCCTGAGAGTCAATGATGAGTTGACCTATAATAAACATGCTCATCATTAATGGGGGTGATCATGGACAAGCCCGTAGGGATGTTCGACCGTGACTACGAGTGGTCGGAACTGTCGCGCTTCGTCCGCTACCCGGGACCGGAGGCAACTCTGGGCGTGGTGTCCGGACGTCGTCGTCAAGGTAAGACCTTCCTGCTGGACGCGGTCTGCCGGGCGACGGGAGGGTTCTACTTCGCCGCGACCGAGGCGACCGAGACCGAGTCTCTCCAGCAGTTCGGTACGGCACTCGCCCGCCATCTCGGTGAGCCGGTCCCGCGCAGGTTCGCGCACTGGGACGAGGCCATCGAGTTCCTCATGACCATCGCCGCCGGACCGACTCCCGTGGTCATCGATGAGTTTCCCTATCTGGCCAAGGCGTCTCCGCAGCTTCCCTCCCTGATCCAACGGGCCCTCGGCCCTCAGGGGCAACGTCAGGGCAGCGCGATACGGCTCCTGCTGTGTGGGTCGGCACTGTCCTTCATGGGGTCGCTGCTCGCGGGAACCGCGCCGCTCCGTGGCCGGGCGAGCCTGGAGTTGGTGGTCCCCACTCTTGACTACCGGTTGGCCCGGGATTTCTGGGACATCTCCGATCCCGCCCTGGCGCTGCTCGTCAACGCCGTCGTTGGCGGCACTCCCGCCTATCGGCGCGAGTTCACCCTTGGCGACGTCCCCGACGGCATCGAGGACTTTGGACCGTGGGTGATCCGCAACGTGCTCAACCCGGGGCGCCCGCTGTTCCGTGAAGCCCGCTTCCTCCTCGCCGAAGAACCGGAGCTACGGGACGTCGCCCTGTATCACGGTGTTCTGTCGGCGATCGCGAACGGCAACCACACCCGCGGCGGCATCGCCGGATACCTTGGCCGCAAGTCCACCGACCTGAGTCATTCCCTGACGCTCCTGGAAGACGTCGGAATGATCGCCCGAGATCCGGACGCCTTCCATGGAAAGCGTTCCACCTACCGCATCACCGAACCCATTCTCAGCTTCTATCACGCGATCATGAGGCCGGAATGGACCGACCTGGAGCGTCCCGGTTATGCCGGGCAGGTCTGGGACCGTTCGCAGACGGCGTTTCGCAGCAAAGTCCTCGGTCCACACTTCGAACACCTCGCCCGCACCTGGACACGCTGGTACGCCCATTCCGAAACCCTCGGTGGTCTGCGTACCCACGTCGCCTCCGGGATCCTGCCCGACCCGGCGGCCAGGAACAGCCACGAAATCGACGTCGTCGTCTTTGGTCGTGACAGCGAGGGTAAGGAGGTCATCCTCGCGATCGGTGAGGCGAAGTACGGCGACGTCATCGGCCGCGGCCACCTTGAGCGCCTTGAGCGCCTCCGTGAGCTGCTCATCCGCCGCGACGACCGCGCCACCCCCGGCACCCGGCTGCTACTGTTCAGCGCCACCGGCTTCATGCCTCAACTGCGAGAAGCCACGCAGACCCGCGTGGATGTACAACTCGTTGACCTGGCCCGTCTCTACGAGGGTGCCTGAGCTTCCGACGTTCGAAGATCGTCACCCTTGCCGAGGGCGACTCGATCACCTTCCCCCGCAGCCGCCCGCACGTCGTCGGCGACCCCTCGGAGACCGTCACCGCCGTCGCGACGTGGCTCATCGTCCGCCGCCGGTATCCGGGCGTACGGCCGAAGACGTCACCCGGTTTCCTCCCGCAGGCCGAGGGTCAGCGTGAGGCTGCTCGGGATCGCGGCGAAGGCGTCGCGGGTGTGGGCGGCCAGTTCGGCGCGGGTGGGGGCTCCGGGCCGGGATGTCCATGTCTCCAGGGCGCAGTGGAACGCGGCGACGAGCATGTCGAGGGCGAGCCTGAGGCGCAGGTCGCGCGGATCGGCCAGGTTGAACCTGCGGTGCAGGACCGCGAGTGCGGCGCGGCTGGTGCGGTCGCAGAAGTGCAGGCCGTGCGCGTCCATCGAGGGGGTTTTCTCCGCGAGTCGGCGGCTGAGCCGAACACGGTCCTCCCAGCCCTCGGTGGGCATTCGGTCGAGGGCGGCGAGCAGGGCGTCCTGGAGCATCTCCAGGACGGAGCGACCACCGGGTTCGCGGGATTCGAGGTCGTCGAGAAAGACGGTCCACAGATCGTGGACGGGCGCCATCGCCACGTCTTCCTTACTGCTGAAGTTACGGAAGAAGGTGCGTTTGGAGACCTCGACCGCCGCGCAGAGCTCGTCGAGTGTCGCGCCGTCGAAACCCCGTTCGGTGAACAGTTCCAGAGCGGTGTCGATCAGCGCCTGGCGGGTGCGGAGCTTCTTGCGCTCGCGCAGCGGCAGCCGGTCGGCGGGAGTGATCGGTGTGGTCATCGCGGCCAGTCTAACGGAGCATGAATGCCCCTTATAGGCTTATGCCACTCAGTGGCATTATGATGATCGCCGATGCCCTCACGAAAGGCGTACAGACCCATGCGTGCTCTGCTTGTCGACCGTTCCCTAGCCGGTGGACTGCGATTCGGCGAGGCCCCCGATCCCGATCCCTCCCCCGGCCAGGCGCTGATCAGGGTGGCCGCGACCTCCCTCAACTACGGCGAGGTCAAGTTCGGCCTGGAGAACGCACCCGAGGGCAGCGTGCCGGGCTGGGACGCGGCCGGGGTGGTGGAGCGAGCCGCCGCCGACGGCTCCGGCCCGGCCGCCGGCACCCCGGTGGTGACGCTCGCCGCCGACGGCGCGTGGGCGGAGCTGCGCGCCGTCGACACGGAGCTGATCGGCACGGTGCCGCAAGGCGCCGACCTCGGCGCGGTCGGTACCGTCCCGGTGGCGGGCGCCAGCGCACTGCGTGCCCTGCACCGGCTCGGCCCGATCGTCGGCAGACGGGTACTGATCACCGGTGCCACCGGCGGAGTCGGTCGGTACGCCGTGCAGCTCGCCCGGCTCGGCGGCGCGTACGTGGTGGCCTCCACCGGTGACCCCGAAGCGCACGGCGACGGCCTGCGGGCGCTGGGTGCGCACGAGGTGGTGGCCGGGCCGTCCGAGGTCGACGCCCCGGTGGACGGCATCGTCGAACTGGTCGGCGGACGCCAACTCGTGGACGGCTTCGACAAGCTCGCCGAGGGCGGCACACTCGTGTCCGTCGGGCACGCGACCAGCGACGGCGAGCACTTCCCGTTCGGGGCGCTGTTCGGCGACCAGGGCCGCCACGACCGCTCGATCGTCACCTTCTTCCTGCTCGCCTGCTCGGACCTGGCACCGGACCTGACCTGGCTGGCCGGGCAGGTCGCGGCCGGCCGCCTGGACCCGCAGATCTCCTGGCGGGGCGGCTGGGACAAGGCCGCCGAGGCGGTCGAGGCTCTCCGCGGCCGCAGGCTGCACGGCAAGGCGGTTCTCGACATCGGCTGAGCCGGTCGCGTTTCCCCGATTCGCGAACGGCGGGCAGGCGACCAGACGCTCTTTCCTTGATGATCCGGGTGTTTCCGCACAGCGGGGCATGCGGAAACACCCGGATCACGGAAGAGTCGGCAGCGCCCTTTCGGCCCCACTCCGAGATCCGCCGGCAGGCCCTCCGTTGGAAATGAAAACGATTCTTTACATGACCTTGAACATGACTGTATGTTGTCTCTCGATCACCCTACGCACTCAAACGAATGTAGGTGAGCAACCATGCCGGACAACGGCACCGAACACCCCCCGGACCCCCGGGTGGCGTTCGCGGACGCCACGGCGGCCAGCACGGGAGAGACGAGCGAGCGGCCGGGAGCGGCCGACCGCGTCGCGGTCGTCGCGAAGAGCGACGACCACCTTCCCCCGGTGGCCGGCGAGGCGCTCGACGACAGGCCCCTCGCCCTGCGATTCACGGAAGCGGAGGAGTAGACATGCAGCTGCGTTTCCGTAACCGCTACGGCTCCAAGGTGTGGGTCGCGATCATGTTCTACAGCCCTGACGGCTGCCGCGACTACGGCCAGTGGGGCACCCGGGGCTGGTGGGCCATCGACCCGGGCGGCGAGGCGTTCGTCCTCAACACCAACAACCGCTACGCCGCCTACTACGCCGAGGCCGCCAACGGCGCCGTCTGGACCGGCGCCTACGGCCCGATGTACGTCTATCAGAACGCCTTCGACTCCTGCATCAACATCGGCAGCACCGCGGCCAGGCGCGTGGGCACCCGTCTGATCGACATGAACGGCTACTCCACGTACTACGTCAACCTCGTCGCCTGATCCGCCTCCTCACCTGACGCCCCGACCGGCACCGACCGTCCGGCCCCGTGGTGAGGACCCAACTGAGCGCCTCCTGCGTGACGGACACCGATCTCCCTTCTCCGGGTCCGTCCCCTTCTACCGGGAGGCGCTCGCCCCCAGAGCATCCGCCGGAAACCGCACGGTACCGGACCGCCTCCCGCCCCGCGCATCGAGACCCATGCCGACGAGCACGTGACCTTCGGCAGGCTTCGCCAGGCAGGGTACAAGGCCCGTCCACCTCACCTGCGAGTCCCGTTCCGGGCCAGCGTGACCGCTTCGGCGAAGCGGTGGTATCGGGCCAGCTCCTCCTCCATGGGATCGAGCACCAGCTCGCGGGCGACCTGGTCGACACTCGCCCGCAGCGCCCTCGCCGCCCTGCGGGCGCGACGCCGGCCGCCGAGCCAGGAGGCCACCCGGGAGAGCAGCGCGATCAGCAGGCCGAGCAGGACACCCCCGATCAGCAGCGTGGTGGGCCAGGGCAGCTCTCCCGCGGTCGGCAGGTAGAGCTGCGGAAGTCGTAGGTAGTCGATGGCGACCAGGGCGAGCAGCCAGGCCCCTCCGGCGAGCACCGCCGCCAGCGCCAGCCACTGGGCCAGCCCGGCCAGCCGCCACCACAGGGGCCGCCGGGCGGCACCGAGAGAGGTGGTGGCCACCGCTCGGTCCAGGCCGTCCTCCAGCTCGTCCTCGTGTGACCTCGCCGCCTGCCGCACGGCCGTCGTCCACGGCGCGGGCAGCCCGGCCGAGGCGCCTCTCGCGGCCTCCCTGATCGCGTTGTCCATCCGGGAGCGCTGCACGACCGTCGCCACCGGAATCGAGGTCCTCCCGACGATGTCCCCCTGCTCCCCGGAGGCACGGCTGCCGGCGTCCAGACGGAGGCGGCGGAGCGGGTCCGGCCGCAGGCGGCGGATCCACCGGGTGGGCGGCCATCCGGTGGCGGCGACCGAGCGGTGCCGGTGGGACCTGGCCACGGCCTCGACGACGGCCGGCACCCCGGCGGCCTCCGACAGCGCGTCCCCCAGCGGCTTCACCAGAGCGTCCATCGAGAGGTTCTCGCCCGGAGTGGTGGCGCTGGACGCCTCTCCGAGCACGTCGGCGGCCATGCCGGTGTCGGCGGCGAGGCGGGCGGCCCAGGACCGCCGGCCGGCGACCCGGGAGGCGAGCAGGGAACGCAGCTCGGGAACACCCGCGCCGGTGCGGGCGGAGACCCCGATCACCGGCACCCCGGCCAGCCCGTCGGCGTCGAGAAGCCGCCGGAGGTCTTTCAGGCACCGCTCGGCGGCGGCCGGGGAGAGCCGGTCGATCTGGTTGAGGACGACGACCATGACCTCCCGGTGCCGGGCCAGCGGCCTGAGGTAGCGGTCGTGGACCGCCGCGTCGGCGTACTTCTGCGGATCGAGCACCCAGACCAGCAGGTCGACCAGCTCGACGAGCCGGTCGACCTCCAGCCGGTGCGAAGGCTCGATCGAGTCGTGGTCGGGCAGGTCGAGCAGGATCAGTCCGGCGGCCTCCCCGTCCATCCCGGGCGGCTGCCCGGCGGGCACGGGAGCATCGGGGACGAGACCGGGGGCGGGCGTCTCGGAAACGCCGGGAGCGACGCCGGCCGAGCCCGAGGTGTCCAGGAGTTCGTGGCGGCGGGGGACACCCAGCCAGTCGAGCAGCGGTCCCGCGCCGCCGCCCTCCCAGAGGGCGGCCTGGGCGGTCGAGGTGGTCGGCCGGGTGACCCCGACCGTGGCGAGCGAGGTGCCGGACAGCAGGTTGAACAGCGAGGACTTACCACTGCCGGTGGCTCCGGCCAGCGCGACCACGGTGTGGTCGACCGACAGGCTCGCCCGTACCCCGGCGCGGGAGACCACCGAACGCGCCACGGCGACCGTCTCGGCGTCCAGCCGCCCGTCGGCCAGGTCGGCGGCCCGCGCCAGCGCGGCCAGCCGGTCGTCCAGCGAGACCGCCTTCTCCCTGCGCAGCAGCTTCACGCCTCGCCCACCTCTCCGGCGCCGGTGGCGCGCGACCCCCCGTCATCGGTCCCGCCACTCATACGTGGGACGTCGCCGCCGGGCGGATGCGGCCCTTGCCCGCCCGCCGGGCGCTGGACGCCACCGGACCGCCGTCGGACATCATGGACCACCTCGGCTTCGGGAGCGGAGCCCGGTGAGAGGGCGGCCCTGCGGTCCGCGACGGGCAGTTCGCGCAGGTGCTCGCGTACCGCGTCCGCGGTGGCACGGAGGGCGGGGGCGGTGCTCTCGGGCGGCTGGACGGCGTCCAGCAGGGCGGTGAAGCGGTCGGCGTCCGCACCGAGCAGGATCGCCACCCGGGCGCGCAGGTCGGAGCGGGCCTTGACGGTGAGGGTGCGGACGGCCTGGTCGCCGAAGACGGCCTCCAGGACCTTCTGGCTGAGCACGCTGGTGCCTCCGGCGATGCCGACCTCGATGCCGGTCAGGCCGCCGGTCGAGGCGAACACCGCGAGCATCAGCAGCAGCCCGGCGCCGTTGAGTCCGAACGAGGTGATGCGGGCGGTGGTCCGCTTGTCCGCCCCCTCCTTCCTGACCAGGTCGAGCACGTACGACTGCCAGCCCCTGACCGCCTCCTGAGCCCTGGCGGGCAGGTCGGCGGAGGCCCGGCCGAGGCGCCCCGCGGTGGCGACCCCGGCACGCTCCAGCAGGGCGCGTCCCGCCGGGTGCGACGACCACGACTCCATCAGGCGCTCGGCGGCACCGTCGGCCGAGGCCCTGATCAGTGCCTCCACCCCGCTCTCCAGCGCGACCCGCAGCTCGCTCTCCGGCGCGGGCCGCCCGGTGACGAACGCCACGACCCGGTCCCTGAGCCGGCCGACCCGGCTCTCCAGGGAGCGCATCAGGTCACCGGTCCCGATGAAGTCCTGCCAGCGGGCCAGGACCTCTCCCCGCAGCAGCGACCCGTCCCGCATGCCCTCGTCGAAGGAGGCGAGGCCCACGGCGTAGGCGGCGTCCGCCATCGAGCGCAGTTCGGCGGCACCGGCGTGCTGGCGCTCGACCGCTCCGGCGAGCGCGGGAACGCGGGTGGAGAGGCTCTCCAGCGCACCGGACAGGGTGTGGCGCACCACGTCGGCGCGGGAGCGGGAGTCGGCGGCGATGGCGGCGAGCCAGTCGGCGACCGGCTGGACCGCCTGGCGCGGCAGCCGGGCGTTCTCCTCGGGCAGCACCAGCTCGGGCACCTCGAAAAGCCGGGTTCCGCCCAGGCCGTTGGCCTCCAGCAACCGTGCCAGGTCCTTGCGCACCACGCCCAGTGCCTCCGGCGGCACCCGGGAGAGGATGACGGCCAGGGCCGTGCTCCGTTCCCTGGCCGAGCGCAGGAAACCCCAGGGGACCTCGTCGGCGTACCGGGCGGCGGTGGTGGTGAACAGCCACAGGTCGGCGGCGGCGAGCAGCTGGGCGGCCAGCTCGCGGTTGGCGGTGACGACCGAGTCGATGTCGGGGGCGTCCAGCAGGGCCAGTCCCGGCGGCAGCGCCTCGGTGGTGACGACCCTGAGCGTGCCGGGCTCGCCCCTGCCGCTCCCGGTGACGCGGGGCAGGCCGGGCAGGATGTTCTGGGCGGTGAACCAGTCGCGGTCGGCGGGACTGGTGACCAGGGTGGGTGCCATCGTCGTGGGCCGCAGCACGCCGGGCTCGGAGACGTCCGTACCGACCAGGGAGTTCACCAGCGTCGACTTGCCGGCCCCGGTGGAGCCGCCGACGACGGCGAGCAGCGGGGCGTCGATGGCGCTCAGCCGGGGGATGAGGTAGTCGTCGAGCTGGCCGGTCAGCTCGCGCAGTGCCCGGCGGTCGGCCGCCACGTCGCCGATCGCGAGGGGGAACAGGTCACGGTCGAGATGTCGCCGCAACTCTCGCAACGTCTCCAGCAGACCGTCGTTGTCGCCCATACGGTCGATCCTGCCCGACAGGACGCCCCTCTAGACGCGATCGGTGCCACCGCTCACCCGGGTCACGGCGGCGAATCCGGCCGGCATGTCGCCGCATGCCCCCCTCAGACGAAATCGGCCCCACCGCCTGACCGGGTTACGGGGGCGAACTCGGTAAAGCGGTGGGGCCCAGCCCTCGGATCCCGGCCGCGGACCGTGCCGGACTCGTCTCCCCCGCAGCTGGAGGCGAGCCCGAGTCCATCGGATGGCTCCGAGGAGATCGGGGGTCGTGCAGTGTCTATTTGAACACACAAAACTCAGAATCAGGTCAGGTAGTGCTGAATATCAGCTGAAAATTCAATCACCGTGCGGGGGGCGCAGCACGTACCCCACCCCGCGGAGGGTGTGGATGAGCCTCGGCTCGGCCGTGTCGACCTTCCTGCGCAGGTAGGAGACGTAGGACTCGACCACCCCGGCGTCACCGCCGAAGTCGTAGTTCCAGACGTGGTCGAGGATCTGCGCCTTGGACAGCACCCTGCCGCTGTTGACCATGAAGTAGTGCAGCAGCTTGAACTCGGTGGGCGACAGCCGCACCGGGACACCGGAGCGCCAGACCTGGTGCGCCTCCTCGTCCAACTCCAGGTCACCGACCTGCAGGCGGGCCGGCAGGTCGAGGTCTCCCCTGGTACGCCGGAGCACGGCCCGGATGCGGGCGAGCACCTCCTCCAGGCTGAACGGCTTGGTCACGTAGTCGTCGGCCACCCGCAGCCCGGCGACCTTGTCGTCGGTGCCGTCCCGCGCGGTGAGGAAGAGCACCGGCATCTGCCCGCTCATCTCCCGCAGCCGCCCGGCCACGGCGAAGCCATCCATGTCGGGCAGCATCACGTCCAGCACGACGAGGTCGGGGCGGATGCGCTCGGCGAACTGCATGGCCTCCCGGCCGTCCACCGCGGTCACCACCTCGAACCCGGACAGTCGCAGGCTGGCCGAGAGCAACTCCCTGATATTCGGTTCGTCGTCCACGACCAGCAATCGGGCTTCCACTCTGTCCAGCACCCCCCGAGGCTCGCTCACCTCTCTGGAACGAAGCTCAGCCGAAGCTGAACGTTTCCTGGGAACCGGCTCACCGCCGGCCACCCCCCTCGTTGATCACGGTCGCGCTGACCGAGCCGTCCTCGGCCCTGGCTCCCTGTACGACCACCGTGCCACCGGGCTTGAGGTCCGCGACCTTGCCCTCCTTGGTGAGACGCACGGATGTCTCGTCCGTGGTGTTCACCGTCACGACGGATCCGTCGGTCGTCTGGAGGTAGACCTTCTCGCCCTCCACCCGCTGCACGGTGCCGACGGTCATGCCACCTCGGCCGCCACCGCCCTGCCCCGGCCCCTGGCCCGCGCCCTGACCCCCCTGCTGCCCGTTTCCGAAACCGCCGTATCCCGCGGAACCGCCGGGGCCCGCGCCCTGCCGCGTCACGGCTCCCGGGGCACCGACTGGACCGGACGTGACGCCCATCGTCTTCTGCGCCTGGATACCCACGATCACCCCTGCCACGAGCATCACCCCGGCGCCCAGCACGAGGGTGAGCGTGGACAGCCGGCGCGGCGGCCGGGCCGCCAGCTCGCTGTCCAGGTCCCCACGGAACGGGGAGCCCTCCAGGGATCTCCCCGCCGGGACCGTCTCGTCGGCGTTGCCGCCCATGTCTCTCTCCTTGCCTAAGCCGTACGGGTCACTCGTGGCGCAGGGCCTCGATGGGCCGGAGCTTGGCCGCCCGGTTGGCCGGGTAGCCACCGAAGAACAGCCCGATGCCCACCGAGACGCCGAGGGCCAGCGCGATCGAGGACGGTACGAGCACCGGTGAGATCCCGGCGATCGTGAAGCGGGTGCCGGCGAACGCGATCGCGACGCCCAGCAGGCCGCCCAGCAGGCTCAGCACCGTCGCCTCCAGCAGGAACTGGCCGAGGATGGCGCTCCTGGGTGCGCCGATGGCCTTTCGGATGCCGATCTCCCTGGTCCGCTCGGTGACGGTGACCAGCATGATGTTGGTGATGCCGATGCCGCCGACCAGCAGGGAGATGGCGGCGACCGCACCGAGCAGGGCGGTGAAGATCCCGATGGTCGAGCTGACCGTCTCCTGCAGGGTGGCCTGGTTCAGGATCCGGTAGTCCGCGGTGCCCGTCGGGGTGATGCCGTGCCGCTGGTTGAGCACGGCGGTGACCTCGGCCTGCGCCGAGTCGGTGGCGTCCGCGCCGGTCGCCTGCACGATGATGGAACCGAGCGCGCCGAACCCGGTCAGGCTCTGCTGCACGGCGGGCAACGGCACGATGGCCACGTCGTCGGCGTCCTGCATGCCCGTGGAGCCCGACTCCTTCAGCACCCCGATCACGGTGAACGGCACGCCTGAGACGCTGACCGGCTTGCCGACCGGATCGGCGGTGCCGAACAGCCCCTCGGCCACGGTCCGCCCGATCACCATGACCTTCCTGGCGGCGATCACGTCGTCGTTGACGAAGTAGGTGCCGCTCTCGACGGGCTTGTTCGTCGCCTCGAAGTAGCTGGGGTAGGTGCCCACGAGCTGCGCGATCGGGTGGCTGGCGCCCTCGTGGACCGCGGTGGCCGAGTTCGCGGTCACCACGGGCGACACGCTCCGTACCGAGGGCGCCTGCTCGCGGTCGGTCAGCGCTCTGGCGTCCTCCAGGGTGAGCGACCTGGCCTGGGTACGCGGGCCGGAGCTCTGTCCCGCGCTCACCCGGCCTCCCCCGATGCCGCCGAGACCGCCACCGCCTCCGCCACCGCCCCCGGCGAAGGACGCCGAGATGGTGAGGGTGTTGGCGCCGAGCCGCTGGATGGACTGCTGGATGCTCTGCGAGGCTCCCTCGCCGAAGGCGACCAGCAGGATCACGGCCGCCACCCCGATCAGGATGCCGAGCGTGGTCAGGAAGCTGCGCAGCTTGTTCGCGGCCAGCCCGCGGAGCGCGAACCGCAGGATCTCCAGCCGGCTCACGCGATGACCTCCGGCATGCGGGGCGGGAGCCCGTCGACGGGGGCCTGGCGGCGGTCCTCGATGATCTGGCCGTCCACCAGACGGATGACCCGCTTGGCGTGAGCGGCCACGTCGTCCTCATGGGTGATGATCACGATTGTCCTGCCTGAGACGCTGAGCCCGTCGAGGATGCCCAGCACGTCCTCGGTGGAGGCGGTGTCGAGGTTGCCGGTCGGCTCGTCGGCGAGGAGGAGGGCGGGCGCGGTGACCAGCGCCCTGGCCACGGCCACCCGCTGCTGCTGGCCGCCGGAGAGCTCGTTCGGCTCGTGGCGGACCCGGTCGGAGAGACCGACCTGCTCCAGGGCCGCCAGGGCGCGGGCCCGCCGATCCGCGGCGCCGACCCCGCCGTACGCCATGGGCAGCTCGACGTTGGCGAGCGCGCTCATCCGGGGGATGAGGTTGAACGACTGGAAGACGAAGCCGATCTTCCGGTTGCGGAGCACGGCGAGCCGGCGCTCGTCCAGCGAGCCGACATCGGTGCCGTCGATGTGGTAGTCGCCCGAAGTGGGCACGTCCAGGCAGCCCAGGATGTTCATGAGCGTGGACTTGCCGGACCCGGAGGCGCCCATGATGGCGACGTAGTCGCCCCGTTCGACGCTGAGCGAGACACCGCGCAACGCACGGACCTCGGCGTCTCCTCGGCCGTACACCTTGGTGATGTCCCTCAGGGAGAGGACGGGGACGGTCATCTGCCGGGCCCTCCCCCACCGCCGAAGTTACGACCGCCGCCACCGCCACCGAGACCGGGGAGACCGCCACCCTGCTGGGTGGTCCCGGTGGTCGCCGGGCGGACCACCTGGTCGCCCTCGTTCAGCCCGGATCTGATCTCGGTGAGCGTGTCGCCCTTGACCCCGGCCTCCACCTGGACGGGCACCTGCCGCCCGTCACGCAGGACCGTCACCGTGCTGCGGGAACCCGTGGTGGAGATCACCGTGGAGGAGAGCGCGAGCACGTTCTGCACGCTCTCGACGACGACCCCGACCGTGGCGGTCTGGCCCAGCCTGACCTCGTCCGGCACCTCGGTGAAGGAGATCGTCACCGGGTACTGGACCACGTTGTTGCTGGTGGTGGCGGTCGGCTGGATCTGGGTGACCTTCCCGGCCGCGGTGACGCCGTTGAGCGCGTCGAACCCGATGGAGGCCGTCTGGCCGACCTTGAGCCGGGTGACGTCGGACTCGGTGAAGGTGCCGACGAGCTGGAGTCTGCCGGTGTCCGCGATGTCGATGAAACCGCCCGAGCCGCTCGCCGCACCGCCGGAGGAACCCGAGCCGGCCGCGCCGCTCGCATTGCCCGCGGCCTTGGTGGAGGAGCCCGAGGAGCCCGAACCCGAGGAGCCCCCGACCGTGCCGTTGATCGCGGTGACCGTACCGGAGAACGGCGCCTTGATGACCGTGCCGTCCACGGCGCGCTTCGCGGCCCGGTAGGTGTTCCTGGCCGTGATGTACTGGGCGTAGGCCGCGGCGGTCGAGGTGTCGTCGTCCGCGGTGTCGAGGGCGGCGGCGGCCGCGTCCAGGCTCTCCTGCGCCGAGTCGTCGTCCAGCCTGGCGAGGATCTGGCCCTTGGTGACCTTGTCCCCCACCTTGACGTAGATCTTCTCGACGGTGCCGCTCGACGCGAAATCGAGCGCCCGCGCGCGGGCGCTGGCCACGGTCCCCGAGGCGGAGACGGAGGCGGTGACGGTGGCCCGGGTCACCTGCACGGTCCGCACCGCGGCGTCGGCTGACGAGGCCTCGCCGCCGAGGGAGGAGTAGGCGATCACCGCGCCGCCCAGCAACAGGACCCCGAGGGTCCCGTTCACGATCAGCGCTCCGCGCTTGGTCGACAGCTTCACAGCGCTCGACCCTGGCGTACCAGGCTTGGGCCTACCCCGGCAAAGGCTGAAGATTTCCTGTAGACCGTGTCTTACCGCTCAGGATGCACAGCAAACCTTCAGGCACCTGTGAGCATGCTGTGAATCAGACGGTCCAGGATTGTCCGCCATGAGACCGACCCATCTGTCGAAGAACCTGCGCGTGGGAGGGCTTGCCCTCGCCGCCCTCGTCCTGGTGGGCGCGGGCGCGGTCGTCGTGCTCGACGGCGGCTCCGACCAGGCCCCCCGGGTGGAGCTGGCCTCCGCCAGGCGCGGAACGGTGACCGCCGCGGTGTCGGCCGCGGGCAACACCGTGGACGACGGCACCAGGGACCTGGCCTTCGGCGGATCGGGAACGGTCACGAAGGTCTACGTCAAGGCCGGGGACAAGGTCGGCAAGGGAGATGTGCTCGCCAGGATCGGTTCCGCGCCCGCACGCGAGCGCTACGCCGCCGCGAAGGCGCAACTCGCGGCGGCCGAGGAGGCGCTGGAGGAGGCGGGAAACACGACCGGAAGCACGACCGGAAGCACTGCGGGGGATGCGACGGTCGGAGCTCCCCAGCGGCAGCAGCCGACACAGAGCCGGACCGGGACCGACCGGTCCGATCCCACCGGGCAGACCGGGTGCGAGCCCACCGCGACACGGCCTCCGGGGGCGGGTGCCACCCCCACACCGACCGGGCCGAGCGCCCCGGCGCCCGAACCGACCGGAACGGAGCGGGAGGTACGGGTCGTCCCGGCCGCCGGTGTCGCACCCGCCGGATATCGCCTCATGACGGCACCGGTCACCCCGACGCCCGTACCTGACCCGGCGCGCTCCTCCGCTCCGGCCGCGCTCACCCGGACCTCGCCCGTGACGCCCACGGCCACCCCCACCCCGTCGGCGGCGGGACGGCCGGGGGGCGACTCTCCCCAGCCCGCCCCGACGGTCACCGTCACCGTGACGGCCGCTCCGACGGTGACGGTGACGGCCACCGCGACGGTCACCGTGACCGCGAGGCCGGACGGTGGCGGGCCGTCCGCGACCTCGGAGCCGACGCCCACGTCCCGGCCCTCCGGCCCGACGACCGGCCCGGATGGGCCCGCGGGACCGACGGCCCACCCCGGGCCGACGGCCGCCCCCACCGGCACGGCCGGGCCGACGGCGACCGCCAGGCCCACCACGGTCAGGACGCCGACTCCCGGGCCCACCGGATGCCCCACCCAGAAGCCGGGCGCGAACACCGGCGCCGACGCCGGTGCGAACACGGGCGCGGACCGGAACTCCGGGCAGGCCGCCAAGCAGGGCACCGCCCCGAACACCGGGCAGAGCGGCGGCGCCGGGCGGGGGACGCTCAGCGTGGAGCAGGCCGAGGCCCGCGTGAAGCAGGCCCGGGCGGAGCTGACCGACGCCAGGGAGGAACTGGCGGGCGTGCGGATCGTCGCCCCCGCCGACGGCACCGTCATGTCCGTGGCCGGCGCGGTCGGCGACAGCGCGGGCACCGGGACGTTCCTCACCCTGGGAGACCTGGACGAGCTTCAGGTGGAGGCGCTGTTCACCGAGTCGGACATCGGCAGCCTGGAACTGGGCCAGCAGGCGGCGATCACCCTGGCCACCCGGCAGGGGGAGCGGTACACAGGCACCGTGACCGGCATCGCCCCCACCGCGACCACCACGGACCGCCTGGTGAGGTACGGCGTCACGATCGCGTTCGACGAGCCCCCGGCGGACCTCATGGTGGGCCAGACCGCCTCGGTCACCGTGACCGTCGCCAGGTCGGCGGAGGCTCTCTACGTCCCGGCCCAAGCGGTCCGGACCAGTGCGGGGGTCTCCCGGGTCACCGTGCAGGGCGGCGTCGAGCGGGTCGTGGAGACGGGCGTCCGGGGTGACCAGTACATCGAGATCACCTCGGGGCTGGCCGAGAACGACCGGGTGGTGATGCCCGGCGGCGCGGCCGGCGGGGAGTTCCCCGACAGCAGCTGGCCGGAGGCCGGCGCCGGCGCCCGCTGAGTCCGGACGGCCACCGCCGGCACGGGAGCCGGGGTGGGGTCGCCACACCCCGGCTCCACCCGGAACAGCCGGCGTCGTGCCGGCGGTGGTCAGCCGGACTCGGGGGCGAGGGGGAGGAGCACCCGGAACGTCGCCCCCTTGCCGACCTCCGAGTCCACGGCGACGCTGCCGCCGTGAGCCACCACCATCGCGGCCACGATGGCCAGGCCGAGCCCGCTCCCGCCGTCCTCGGGGGCGCGGCGGCCCCGGGCGGAGTCGACGCGGTAGAACCGCTCGAAGACGCGTTCGCGCTGCTCGGAGGTGAGGCCGGGCCCCTCGTCCGCGACCTCGATGACGGCCATCCCGTCATCGGCGGAGAGCACCACCCGCACGGGCGTCCGCTCGGGAGTGTGGGTGAGCGCGTTGGTCATGAGGTTGCCCACGACCTGGCGGAGCCGTACCTCGTCGCCGGAGACGATGAGCGCGGAACCGTCCACGGACAGCGTGACCTCGCGCTCAGGGGCGAGGATGCGGGCGTCGTGGACGGCGTCGGCGGCGATGGCGAGCAGGTCGACCGGGCGCATGACCAGCGGCCGTTGCTGGTCCATCCGGGCGAGCATCAGCAGGTCGTCGACGAGCAGGCCCATCCTGACCGCCTCGGACTCGACCCGGCGCATCAGCGGCGCGGCGTCGATTCCCGGTCCCTGCCGGTAGAACTCGGCGAACCCCCGGATCGAGGTCAGCGGCGTGCGGAGCTCGTGCGAGGCGTCCGCCACGAACCTTCGCATGCGCTCCTCCGACCTGCGCGCCGCGGACTCCGACTCCGAACGGGCCCGGAAGGCGGTCTCGATCTGGGCGAGCATGCCGTTGAGCGACTGGCCGAGGCGGCCCACCTCGGTGCGCGGGTCGGCATCGGGGACCCGGCGGCTCAGGTCTCCGGCGGCGATGGCCTGGGCGGTGCGCTCGATCTCCTCCAGCGGGCGCAGGCTCCTGCGTATGATCAACACCCCGGCCCCGGCGAGCATCAGCATCAGGCCCCCGCCACCGAGCAGTTCCACCAGCGCGAGCTGGCCGACGATCTGCCGGACCTCGGCCATGTCGACGGCGACGACGAGGTTTCCGCCGTCGTTCAGCGGGACCGCACGGGCTCGCCAGTCGCCGCTGTCGAACGGCCGGTTGTCCTGGCCCTGAGGCACCGACGGTCCCGGTTTGCCCTCCACGTCGGCGCCGCTGTAGGCGTCGACGACCTTGCCGCTGGAGTCACGGAGCTCCAACCTCGCGTCGGGCGACAGCGGCCTGCCGATCGGCATGACTCCCCGGCTCATCCGGCGCAGCGCGGTGTCGACCGTCAGGTCGATCTGGGTGTCGACCCGGTCGATCAGGTAACCACTCATGATCGAGACGCTGCCGAGCCCGATGAGGGTGAGCGCGATCATCAGCAGGGCCAGGATGACGGCGATCAGCTTCACCCGCAGCGGGGTCGCGTTGAGCATCACGGCGTCGGCGGCAGGCGCAACACGTATCCGACGCCGCGCAGCGTGTGGATCAGCCGCGGGTCCGTGTTGTCGATCTTGCGACGGAGCACGGAGACGTAGGACTCCACGATCCCGACATCACCCCGGAAGTCGTAGTCCCACACGTGGTCGAGAATCTGGGCCTTGGACAGCACCCGCCCCGCGTTCGCCATGAAGTAGCGGAGCAGTTTGAACTCCGTGGGTGACAGCGCCACCACCTTGCCCCTGCGCCACACCTCGTGGCTCTCCTCGTCGAGCTCGATGTCCGCGAAGTTGAGCCGGGGCTGCCGGGGGACGAGATCGCCGGAGCCGGTACGGCGCAGCACCGCCCGGATCCGGGCCACGACCTCCTCCAGGCTGAACGGCTTGGTCACGTAGTCGTCCCCGCCCAGGGTCAGCCCCCGGATCTTGTCCTCGATGGCGTCGCGCGCGGTGAGGAAGACCACGGGGGTGTCGCTGCCGCCACCGCGCAGGCGCCGTACGACGTCGAAGCCGTCCATGTCCGGAAGCATCACGTCGAGCACGATGAGATCGGGCCGGTGCCGCTGGACGGCGGCGACGGCGTCCGTACCGTTGCCCGCCGTGTTGACGCCGAACCCGGCGAACCTCAGGCTCGCGGCCAGAAGCTCAAGGATGTTCGGCTCGTCCTCGACGATCAGCAGACGTGCCTCGGGTGAGTCGGTCACTGGTCTATTTTCACCGGCCCACATGAGAAAGCAGTTAACTGGTCAACACAGAGGCTAACCCCACAATATGTCTGGCAATGGCCAGGCTGGAGGTTGCCGCCGGGGAAGGGGCGTTGCGCACGAGGGCGACGCGGCCGTGCACGTCGATCGCGAAGTCGTCCAGCATGCCGCCGGAGGCGTCCACGGCCTGTGCGCGGACGCCGCCGGTGGTCCTGACGAGGTCGGCGGAGGTCAGGGCCGGGACGTAGCGGCGCGCGGCCCTCAGAAACGACCTCCTGCCCATCGAACCGGCCACCTCCCTGATGCCGGTCAGCCAGTGCCGGGCGGCCAGCCGCCGGGTGCCACGCCAGGCCAGAATCCGGCCCAGCTCCGCCAGGTCGACGTCCCGCCAGGAGTAGCCCTCCAGTGCCAGCGCCATGACCGCGTTGGGGCCGACCAGCACCTCGCCGTCGATCCTCCGGGTCAGGTGCACGCCGAGGAACGGGTAGCGGGGGTCGGGAACCGGGTAGACGAGCCCTCGGACCAGGTCCCTCGCCGCGCCGGCCAGCGCGTAGTACTCACCGCGGAAAGGGACGATCCGTACGTCCCCGGTGGCCTTGACCATCCGTGCGACGGTGTCGGTGCCGAGCCCGGCACAGACGATCAGCCGGTCGAAGCTCAGCGTCCGCTCCCCCGCCCGGACCTTCACCCCGCTCGCGGTCTCCCGTACCGCGCGCACCTGATGTGAGAGCAGCACCGATCCGCCGTTCTCCGCCACGTCCGCGGCCAGACGCCTGGCGACGGCCGGGAAGTCGGCGATCGCGGTGCGCGGGGAGTGCACGGCACCCGTGCCGACGGTGTGCGGCTCGATCTCCCGCAGGCCCAGCGCGTCCAGCTCGGCGATGCCGGGAACCCCGTTCGCGCGGGCCCGCTCGGCGATCCGGCGCAGCTCGGGCCGCTCGGCCGCGGTCGAGGCGACGACGAGCTTGCCGACCTCGTCGTAGGGAATGCGGTGCTCGGCGCAGTACTGCCGCAGCAGTGCCACCCCCTCACGGCAGAGCGTGGCCTTGAGCGAACCGGGCCGGTAGTAGATCCCGGCGTGGACGACGCCGCTGTTGTGCCCGGTCTGGTGGGCTCCTACGCGGTCCTCCTTGTCCAGCACCGTCACCCTGGCCCCGCGGGTCAGCGCCGCCTCCCTGGCGACGGCCAGACCGACGATCCCCGCACCGACGACCCCGACGTTCATCGCCGCCCCCCGTCCGCACCTCGACCCCGACACCCACCGCCGACGCCCACCCACGAACTGGCGACGGCCAGACCGACGATCCCCGCACCGACGACCCCGACGTTCATCGCCGCCCCCCGTCCGCACCTCGACCCCGACACCCACCGCCGACG
>NZ_JBFAQY010000006.1:0-63596 GCF_040678965.1 Streptosporangium sp. NPDC049248 | reverse complement strand
GCACCTCGACCCCGACACCCACCGCCGACGCCCACCCACAAACTGGCGACGGCCAGACCGACGATCCCCACACCGACGACCCCGACGTTCATCGCCGCCCCCCGTCCGCACCTCGACCCCGACACCCACCGCCGACGCCCACCCACAAACTGGCGACGGCCAGACCGACGATCCCCACACCGACGACCCCGACGTTCATCGCCGACTCCTGACTGTGAGGTGGTCACCGCCGCCACCCCTGTCGCGCTGGAGGGATCGCGTTACCGCGTGACACTACCCGCCAGCCTGCCGACCTTGTCCAGACCGAGGTGCCCTTCCTGCGCCAGCCAGCGCAGCGAGTCGGTGACGGTCTCCTGGACCGGCCGCAGCCCCACGCCGAGCGCCTCAAGGGTCGGGGTGTCGTACGCGCGGACCATCGTGACCATCATCTCGACGGCGTCCCTGGTCAGCGGGTAGTCGATCTCCTTGATCAGTTTCATCGCGTCGACCACGGCCGCCGCGCCGCGCAGCACCGACCGGTGGACCCGGAACCTCCGGCAGCGGTTCCCGGTCACCTCGTCGCAGACGTCGGCGAGCTGCGCCCAGGTGAGGTAGTGCCCGCCCAGCATGAATCGGCGAGGCCCCAGCCCCGGTTCGAGGCAGCGGGCGAGCACGAGGGCCAGATCCCGTACGTCGACGACGCCGACGCCGCCGGCGGTGATCGGCCACCCCTGTTCCAGCCCCGCGCGCAGCCCGTCCATCAGCGCGTCCAGCGAGGGCTGGTACGGTCCGGCGACCGCCGCCGGGTAGACGATCGTGACCGGCATCCCCTGCTCCTGGAGCCGTCTGGCGTAGTGCTCTGCGGAGATCTTGCTCCTGCCGTACTCGTTCCTCGGCGTGGAGAGCGGGCTCTCGGTCGTGATCACCGGACCGGTCGGGGGCACGAAGACACCGATGCTCGAGATGTGCACGACCGGGTCGAGACCGAGTTCGACGGCCTGCCCGAGGACGTTCTTCGCGCCGGTCACATTCGTACCGGCCAGATCGCCGGCACGGCCGATGACCCCGATTTCCGCGGCGGCGTGAATGACCGCGTCACACTGTTCGAGCCCGTCCCGCACCGCCGCCGTATCGCGGATATCGGCCCTGTGCAGGGGAACCGGCTCCGTCACCCCGACACCGGCCAGCACTTCGCGCGTTCTCTCTGGATTGCGGATGAGCAGAAGCGGCTCGTGCCCGTCGGCGAGAAGCGCGGCGACCGCATGCGAACCGACGAAACCTGATGCCCCGGTTACCAGAACGCGCATCTTCGAAAGTTAGCGGCAATCCTCACCGGAAGAGAAGGGATAACCCCTCTGGTTCTTAACCATCATTGCCTATTGCCGGAAATCCATCCGGGACGGTTGAGGAATATTCGAATATGTCAGGGCAATAAATCTGGATGTGGTCATTCATCTTCGGTACGGGGTCATGTTCCGGACCGGCCGGCGGTACGGGAGACGAACGATGGTCCTCGCAGCCGTTACGCACATGTCGCCCGCCCGTCGCCCACTCCGGCGGTCCGGCGGGGTATACCTTGATCAGGTCGGACGACAGCCGAGACCGACAGCTTCACCGGGTGGAAATGCGAGGCGATGAGCAGAGAACTCTCCATCGGCGTCGACCACCACGAGCATGCCGGCTGCACCGTGATCAGCGTCGCGGGCGACATCGACCACAACTCCAGCGAACTGCTCAGGAAGACCATCGAGCGGCTGGTCTCCGAATGCCGCCCGCGGATCGTCATCGACGCCCAGAAGATCACTTTCTGCGATTCCACCGGACTGCGGGCGCTTCTCAGCGGCGCGCGCATGACCTCGGAGGCGGGCGGCTGGTTGCGGCTGGCCGAGGTTTCGGACGTCCTGGGACGTCTTCTGCAGATAACCGGGCTGTCCGCCTGGTTCCCCGTCGACGCCGACGTGGCGGCCTCCCTGACTCAAGCCGCCCCTCGCGACCTGCGACTTCCCGACTGAACCGGAAGCCTCCCCGCGACCCGCGACTCCCCGGCCGGGCCGGCCGAGACGACCCGATCGCCGCTCAACGGGTGTTACGGGCGATCAGGGTGATGGTGCCCGTGGCGCCCGCGGCGATGGCCAGCCAGAGCAGCACGGCCGAGGTCGGCACGCCCGCGTCCTCGCCCGCCTCGTCCCGTCCGGCCTTCTTCCCGGCGACCGGCGTGGGGGCCGGTTCGGCGTCCGGCGTGGGGGCCGCCCGCCGCAGGGCGGTCGTGGGTTCCGGAGCCGCCTCGCGGAGAACCTCCTCGGGCAGCGGCACCTGGTAGACCGGGCTGCGCCTCCCCTCGCTACCGGTCAGCAGGTACCTGCCGTCACGCGTGTAGGTGATCGACTCGGCCTGATCCAGCTGCGGCATCGTCACCCGGGTGATCTGTTCGCCGGGAGCGCGGTAGACCGTGGCGGAGAAGTAGGTTCGGATCACGAAGCTCGACCCGTCGGGGGCGTAGGCGGCGTCGGTGGCCATGAGGGGCGCGGGACCGACCTTGCGGAGCACGTTGACCCTGTCGGTGCGCAGCCGTTTCGGTGCCTCGTAGACGGCGCCGGCGAACTGCTTGGTCACGATGTAGAGGCGCCCGGTGCGGGGGTTCACCATGACGCCCTCGGCGTTGTGCCCGCCGTCCTCGTAGCGGAAGCGGTAGCGCACGGCGGGGACGACGGCGTCGCTCAGCACCGTGGGCTCCGCGACCTTGTACACCGAGATGTCAGGCCAGGCCCCGTCGAAGTTGTCGCCGATGTCCGCGAACCAGAGCACCCCCCGGCCGGTCTTCTGGTCGACGGAGGCGGCCATGCCCTCCCAGTCGCGGGCCTCCGCCCCCCGCAGGGTGAAGGTCGCGCGGGTCTGACCTTTGGGACCGACCGCGTAGAAGACCGGCCCGGAGCCGCTGTCGTTGTGCGTGTAGTAAACGTCCTCGTGGGTCGGCGAGACCGCCAGCCCGCTCGACTCGCCGATCCGGCTGTCCTTGAAGCGAAAGAGGATCCGTTCCTCATCGTCCGCTCGCGCGCCCTGACCCGCGTCGGCCCAGGCCGCCCGCCCACCGCCCGCCGGCGCGCTCTGCCCCGTGAAGGCCGTGGCCGCGGTCAGGCCGACCACCGCGAACGCGCGGACCAAGACTTCCCCCGGCTTACTCAGCATCCAGCCATCATGCCCCGGCGGAACCGGCGGGCGTCACAGACGCGGCGGGGGCGGCCGGCACGGATTTTCCCGCCGATCCTCTCGCCTGGAGTGCACTCCAGGTATTTAGGGTGGGCGCATGGAATACACGCAGCTTGGCCGTACCGGCCTGAAGGTCAGCCGCCTCTGCCTGGGCACGATGAACTTCGGCCCCTTGACCTCGGAGGACGACTCCTTCGCGATCATGGACCACGCCCATGAGCTGGGGATCAACTTCTTCGACACGGCCAACGTGTACGGCTGGAAGAAGGGCGAGGGCATCACCGAGAAGATCATCGGTCGATGGTTCGCCAAGGGAGGCGAGCGCCGCGAGAAGACGGTGATCGCCACGAAGCTCTACGGCGACATGGGCGACTGGCCCAACGAGGGCCGTCTGTCCGCGCTCAACATCCGGCGCGCCGCCGACGCGTCGCTGAAGCGGATGCAGACCGACTACATCGATCTCTACCAGGCACACCACATCGACCGGAGCACCCCGTTCGAGGAGTTCTGGGAGGCCATGGACATCCTCAAGCAGCAGGGCAAGATCCTGTACGTGGGGTCGTCCAACTTCGCGGGCTGGCACATCGCCAAGGCCCAGGAGAGCGCGCGGCGGCGCAACACTCTCGGCCTGGTCTCCGAGCAGTCCCACTACAACCTGATCGTCCGCGCCCCCGAGCTTGAGGTCATCCCGGCGGCCGAGGACTACGGCCTGGGCCTGATCCCGTGGAGCCCGCTCGCGGGCGGCCTGCTCGGCGGCATCCTCAAGAAGATCGACAAGGGCCGGTCGGCCTCGGAGCAGATCACCGCCCAGTTGGAGAAGCACCGCGACAAGATCGAGCGCTACGAGGCGTTCGCGGACGAGCTCGGTGTGGACCCGGCCAACCTCGCGCTGGCCTGGCTGCTCCACCAGAAGGTCGTCACCGCGCCGATCATCGGGCCGCGCACGCTCGACCAGCTCGACGGCACCGTCAAGGCGCTGGAGATCACGCTGGACGAGAAGGCCCTGGCCCGCCTGGACGAGATCTTCCCCGGCTTCCGGACGGCGCCGGAGGAGTACGCCTGGTAGGCCGGCGTCCCGTCCCGCGGCTCTCGCCGTGGCCGGGCTCGGTCAGGGGCCTCTCGTGGGGCGTGGGAGAGGGCCGCGGTGGGCCGCCAGGGGACAGGGTCTAGGACACGAGTGCGCCGATCACCACGAGGAGCACGAGAAGCACGAGCACCGTGGGCAGCAGCCAGCGACGGGGACGATCCACGACCTGGAGCCTAGCCCTGCCCACGAGGTGCCCGCGCCGCCAGGTCCCATTCCTCAACCGTTTCGTAGCGGACCTTGGCCCCGAGGTTGCTCCGTATCAGGTGCACCGTCCCCAGTTCCCACTCGGTGCCGGAGAACGGCCCGAACGCCTCGACCAGAGGACCGATGTCCGTCTCGGGACGGCACCTGGCCAGGCTCAGATGCGGGGTGAACCTCCGGTGCTCCGCCTGGCCGACTCCGGCGCGGCGCGCTCCGGCCGCCACGGAGTCGGCCAGGCGGCCCAGCCTGAGGCGGTCACCGCACAGCCCGGTCCAGAAGACCCGCGCCCTGCCCGCCGAGGGAAACGCGCCGGCGCCGGCGAAGGACAGTGTCATCGGGGCGTGCCGCGCGGCCGCCCTGGCGAGCCGCGTCCGCAACTCGGGCAGCGCACGGTCGGGCACCTCCCCCAGGAACGACAGCGTCACATGCCAGTTCTCCGCGTCCAGCCAGCGCAGCCCCGGCCATCGCGCCAGGTGAGGTTCGAGGGCGCGGACCAGCTCATCGCGCGCCGGCGGTGGCGGCGGTAACCCCACGAACAGCCGCATGCGACCTCCTGCTGATCACCCTTGTCAGCATTGTCGCCGCAGCGGCGCCGATCAGAGTGAGCACCCCGCCGATCACGACTCCGGTACGCACCCCGCCCAGTTCGGAGATCCAGCCGAGCAGCGGCGCGCCGAGGGGGGCTCCCCCGGTGAACACCAGCACGTAGATCCCCATCACCCGGCCGCGCATCTCCGGCGAGGTGGCCAGCTGCACGCCGGCGTTGGCCGCGGTGTTTATCGAGATCAGCGCGACGCCGGCGGGCACGAGCAGGATCAGGTAGAGCGGATACCAGGGGGCCAGGCCGCTGGCGATCTGGAACAGGCCGAACGCGACGGCTCCGCCGACCAGCAGGCGCCTGCTCGGCCTGACCCGCCGCGCCGCCATCAGCGCTCCCGCCAGCGCTCCGATCGCGAACATGCTGGAGGCGAGCCCGAACGAGGAGGCGCCGGCCCCGAAGGTCTCGCGCGCCATCAGCGCTATCGACATCGAGAACGACTGGGTGAACATCGAGACGAAGGCGATCAGCAGGATCGGCATGAGCAGCTCGGGCCGCGCCGTCACGTAGCGCAGGCCCTCGCGAAGCTGCCCCTTGGCCCTCGGCACCGGTTCGGGGGTGGTCAGCTGGGAGGTGCGCATCAGCAGCAGCCCGCTGAGCACCGCGGCGAACGACACGAAATTGATCAGGAAGATCGGGCCGGTGCCCCCCAGCGCGTGGATCAGGACACCCGCGGCGGCCGGGCCGACCACCCGGGCCAGGTTGAAGCTCGACGAGTTCAGCGCGATCGCGTTGGACAGGTCCTTGCGGCCGACCATCTCGACGACGAACGCCTGCCGGGTCGGCACCTCGACACAGGCGATGAGGCCGAGCGTGAAGGCCATCACGTAGACCTGCCAGACCTGGGCCGAGCCGGTCACGGTGAGCACACCCATGGTGAGCGCGAGCAGGCCCATCAGCGACTGGCAGGCGATCAGCAGCGACCGCTTGGGATAGCGGTCGGCGAGCATGCCGCCCCAGAGTCCGAACAGCAGCAGCGGCAGGAACTGCAGCGCGACGGTCAGGCCCAGCGCGGCGGCGTTGCCCTTCGTCAGGTCGAGCACCAGCCAGTCCTGCGCGGTGCGCTGCATCCAGGTGCCGACGTTGGAGACCACGCCTCCGGCCGCGAACAGCCGGTAGTTGTAGACGCGGAGCGACCGGAACATTCCGTCCCGCGTCTCGGGCACGGTCTGGGCCGATCCGCTCTCGGTGGCCTGGAGCTCGTTCACCACGGCGGCCCTCGCGGCCCGCCGACGCATCCGCGCCCTCGGCCCGAGTCTTCCTCTGGGCCTTCTTCCGGACTTTCCGCCTGGCACGGCGGACGCCCCGGCGTCACACGGGACCGCCGGGGCCCCGGGTTCCTCGGGGTCGGCTAGATCCGGCTGAGCTTCTCCAGTATCAGCGCCGCCTGCCTGAGCGTCGCCTTCTCCTCGGGTGTCAGCTCCTTCAGCTGCCGCGTCAGCCATGCCTCCTTGAGGCGGCGCTCCTCCTTCAGCAGCGCCGACCCCTGGCCGGTCACGCTCACGGTCACCTGGCGTCGGTCGGTCGGGTGTGGCGTACGCGACACCAGCTCCCGCTCGACCAGCACGGCGATCACGCGGGTCATCGAGGGCGGCTGCACCTTCTCTAGATCGGCCAATTCTCCGGGGGTTATCCCGGAATGCCGTTCCACGGCGGCGAGCGTCGCGAGCTGGGTGGGCGTCAGCGAGTGCACCGCGGCCTGCCTGCGCAGGCGCCTGTTCAGTCGTGCCAGTGACACGCGCAGGGACGAAGCCAGACCGGCGTCGCTTCGCAGGATCGCGACGTGGTCCTTCCTGGGATGATTCGTTATCATAAGTCATTACCTTTGCTAACTATATACGACCGCACGTGATTCCCTCCAATGGGTTTCCTGCCGGGGGCGGGCGGACGGTCAGGGGCTCGCCAATCCTGGCGTGAAGCAGCCGCCCCCGACACGCGAAAGCCGCCACGGCGACCGATGAGGATCGAGCACCGTGACGGCTTCCGCGCGACTTCTCAGCCCAGGCCGAACAGGACCTTGATCGGGCCGAGGGCGAAGTAGACGGCGAACAGCGCCGCGACGATCCACATCAGCGCGTGCAGCTCGCGGGCCTTGCCCTTGATCAGCTTGATCAGCACGAAGGTGACGAAGCCCGCGCCGATACCGGTGGCGATCGAGTACGTGAACGGCATCAGGACGATCGTCAGGAACGCCGGGATGGCGATCTCGTAGTCGGTGAAGTCGATCTCGCGGATCGAGGTCATCATCAGGAAGCCGACCACGACCAGGGCGGGGGCGGCGGCCTCGTAGGGGACGACCGCGACGAGCGGCGAGAAGAAGATCGCCAGCAGGAACAGCACACCGGTGACGACGCTGGCGAGGCCGGTGCGCGCCCCCTCGCCGACACCCGCGGCCGACTCGATGTAGGTCGTGTTGGAGGAGACGGAGGCCGCGCCTCCGGCCGCCGCGCCGATCGAGTCGACGAGGAGGATCTCCCGGGTCCTGGGCAGGGTGCCGTCCTCCTTGACCAGCCCGGCCTGTCCGCCGACGCCCACGATCGTGCCCATGGTGTCGAAGAAGTCGGTGATCAGCAGGGTGAAGACGAGCAGCAGGGCCACGATGACCGAGACCGAGCCGAAGGCGCCGATCGGGTCGAACTCCGCGAACAGCACCAGCGGGTTGTGGAACCCGAAGATCTCCTTGGGCATCTCCGGAACGACGAGCTGCCAGCCCGCCGGATTGGGGTCCTGGCCCGGCACCGTCGCGGCGCCGACCTTGGTGACGGCCTGGACGATGATCGCGAGAACCGTCGTGGCGATGATGCCGATCAGGATGGCGCCCTTCGTCTTGCGCGCCACCAGCACCACCATCAGCAGCAGGCCGACCACGAAGACGAAGATCGGCCAGCTGGCCAGCGAACCCGCGATGCCGAGCTCCAGCGGCGGTCCCGCGGCCACGCGGCGGACGAAGCCCGAGTCCACGAAGCCGATCAGGGCGATGAACAGGCCGATACCGACGCTGATCGCGGTCTTGAGCTGGGGTGGGATGGCGTTGAACACGGCGGTGCGGAAACCGGTCAGCACCAGGAGCCCGATGATCACACCCTCCAGGAACACCAGGCCCATCGCCGACTCCCAGGACATCTGCGAGGCGATGCCGAAGGTCACGAAGGCGTTCAGGCCGAGTCCCGCGGCCATCGCGAAGGGGACCTTGCCGACGACCCCCATCAGAATGCTGAGCACTCCCGCCACAAAGGCGGTACCGGCCGCGACGAGCGGGACGTTGGGCACGCTCCCGTCGCCGATGAACTGGCCCTCGACGTCCGGGACGGTAGCGATGATCAGAGGGTTGAGCACGACGATGTAGGCCATCGTGAAGAACGTGGCGAGACCGCCGCGCACCTCCCGGCCCACGGAGGAGCCCCGGTCGGAGATGTGGAAGAAACGGTCAAGTCCACTTATTTGGGAGGTTTTACTATCTTTCACTCACGCAGAGTGACAGCGAGTCCCCCTTCCGGGAAGACCTGGTCGCCGATGGTGATGGTTTCGAGATGGATTCGCGCTTTGACGTAATCCGTTTTGCGAACCCTGCGACCCCGTCGCCTAGTCTGGAGCGCGTGAACCAGCCACGCCTCCCGGATCTGCAGCCGTTGAAGACCAACGACAAGCTCACGATCCTCACGGGTACGGGTCTGTGGGCCGTCGCCCTGGTCGTCCTCCTGGTCGTGCAGCCGGACCCCGAGCACCGCTGGTGGATCTGGATGTGCGTGTCGGGCATCTGCGGCGGCCTCTTCGGCCTCTGGTTCGTACGCCGCCGCGACCGCCGCCCCCCGCCCCCGTCCGAGGGCCCGATCGAGCCCACCACGGCGATCCTCTGAGCCGCTCGACCGCCGCCGTACCGGCCACGCCCGCGCCGATCCCGGCAGCGTGCCCGGAACCGGCGCGAGCGTGACCCGACGAAGGTCGGCGAACGTGTCACCCGGCACGCGCCCGAAACGATCGTCCGGGTCGAGCCCCTAGGTCGAGGCGGTCCAGCTGTCCAGGTCGGCCTCGGCGAGCAGCAGCGGCACCGCCGCGGGATCGCGCAGCAGCGCCGCCACCGCGAGCCGGTCGCCCCACTGGCCGGACGCCCAGGCGAGCCCGCGCGCCAGCCCCTCCACATCCGAGGCGTGCACCATGCCCTCGAAGAACCGCCAGGCCGCGGGGACACCGTCCACCAGCAGCCGCTCGTGCGCCACGTAGCTCGCCGGTGCGGTCGGCAGCAGCGACCGTACCGCGGGCGGGACGTCACGGACCTCGCCCGAGGACGTCACCTCCCCGGCCGCCTCCTCGCCGGCCAGCGGCAGGTCGAGCAGCTCGGAGAGTGCCTCAGCCAGGTCGAACGGGGCCAGGACCAACGGCCGCCCCGCGACGAGCGGCAGCAGGTCGGGCGCCTCGACCACGACCGGCTCGCCCGCGCCCCCGTTCCCCGAACCGGCCCCCGGTTCGGCATCGGCGAGCACCGGCCGGCCGTCGGCGGCGTCGACCACGACGATCTCGTCACCCAGGACCGCGCGGACGGCGCGCGGGGGCGCGACACGGGCGGGGTCGACGGCGGCGAGGGCCACCCACAGGGAGCGGAGCTGCGCCCGGTCGACCTCCACGGAGGGGTCGCCCAGCAGATCGAGCAGCTCGTCCGGACCCCCGTGGGAGGCGAGCAGGTCGGCCAGCGTGCTCCGGACGCCGATCATCGCCAGCGCGGCCTCGTCGACATCCGCCGGGGCGTCCCCGTACAGGCCGAACAGCAGCGGGTCACCCGCCGGGAGTCGCAGCTGCGTGGGGCGCCTGCCGCCGAGCACCGGGTGCGTGGACAGCCACCACGCGGTGTAGGACGGGACCTCCACGACCTCCCCCGACACCAGGACCCGCAGCGGATGCAGTACCGAGCGGAGCGGCGGGCGGGACAGCAGGGCGAGGGCGGCGGGCCAGTCGGCGACGTACTCCAGGTCCCGGACCGCGGAGAACTCCCGGGCGACCGGCGGCACGTTCATCTCGGGCAGCAGGTCGAGGACCGTCTCCAGCCACTCGTCCTCGCGGTCGAGGTCGTGGTCGCACTCGTCCGGGTCGATCATGACGTCGTGGTCGTTGACCACGGCGAAGCCGTCGAGCACCCCGACCGCGGCGAGTACCCTCCGGCCGTACCGCTCGACCAGCTCGGGCGCGGCGGTGCCGAAGTGCGTCTCCGCGTCGAGCAGCCCGGCCAGCGCCCCGTCGGCGAGGAGCAGTTCGCCCGCCGGGTACAGCTCGCCGTCGGCGCCGCGCAACGCCAGCTCGGCCAGCCAGGGCGCGTCGCCCGCGGTCAGCCCCGCGGCGTCGACCAGCGCGAGCACCGCCTGGGCCACCGGTTCCGGGTCGGCGCCCTCCAGGGACTCCGAGACGGCGGAGCGGGTCAGCGGATCCTCCAGGACCGTGCGGGGCGTCGCCTCAGCCGCGCCGAGCCTGAGCAGGAGGGGGTGGGCCGCGTCCGGGTGCACCACGCGCAGCCCGAGCGGGGCGAGAACCGCCGGATCCAGCGCGGAGCCGTCGGTCAGCAGCAGCGTGCCGCGCGGTCCCCTGACCAGGCGGCCGTCGGCGAGCGGCACCGGCAGCGCGCCGAGCGCCTCCGGGTCGTCGGCGGGCAGCACCTCGTACAGCGACCGCCACCAGGCCGGATCCCGGTCCTTGACGGCGTCGCCGGAGAGCATGTCCACGATGTCGGAGAGCCGCACCCGCCTGACGCCGAGCGCGTTGATCGCCGGATGCCGGGACGGCCACCCCGCGGGCAGCAGCCCACCGATCATCGGAGCGATCCTCTCCAGCAGCTCGGCCGTGGCCGTGACCACGGACGCCTGCCGCCCCGAGATGACCAGGTCCGCGCCGACCGCGGGCGGAGCCCAGGCCGCGCCGGCGCTCTCCGCGAGGTCGTCGGGAAGCAGCAGCGCGGCTCCGGCCTCGCCGGGACCGGCCTCGGCCCCCTGGTCGGCCGGCAGGGAGAGCGCGGGGAGCAGCGGGGCGTCGGGGAGCCTGCGCAGAATCGCCCGGCGGATGCTCGCGTCGAGCTCGCCCTTGCCCATCAGGCCCGGGACGAGGTCGAGGAGCCGGGGCGTCCGCGGCAGACCGGCGAGCAGTTCCAGGTAGGTGTCCGCGGCGCGCTCGACCAGGAAGTCGGTCAGCGGGCCCGGTGCGACGTGCCGCCGGTCGGTGGCCATCGGGAACGAGGCGATCAACAGCGCGGGCAGGTCGAGCGGCTCGTCGCTCGGCGTGGGCGCGTGCACCACGGGCGGCACCAGCGCGGGCAGCGGCCGGGGCTCCCCGGTCGCCTCGCTCACGGGTACGGCCCAGCGAACCAGCCAGTGCGGCCGGGAGCGCTCCTCGGTCGGACGGTCGGCGAAGAGCTCGGCCATCTGCTCGGGGGTGAAGCGCCCGGAGACCGAGACGACCTGCCAGCCCTCCGCGGTGACGACCCTCGTCTCCCCGTCCAGGTCGATCTCGATCACCTCCAGAGCGGGCAAACCCAGCAGCAGAGCCGGGCTGGTCTCCCTCAACATCGCTCTGACGGCGTCCTCGGCCGCCCCGTCCCGGAGCGGCAGCCGGACGAGCGTGTCGAACCCGGCGGGGATCTCGATCGGACCGGCCGGGAAGGGCAGGCGCAGCAGCGGGACGTGCCCTCCGCGCTCGGCGAGTTCCTTGGCCAGTTCGGGCTCGGCGGCCACCAGGGCGGCGGTCTGGTCACGGGACCAGCGGACCACCCCTGAGCCGAGCGAGCCGATCACCGGTTCGTCGCAGACCGACACCACGGCCGCGAACCCGACGCCGAACCGGCCGGCCGCGTGGGCGTCGCCGCGCTTGGCGGAGACGCGCAGCGTGGACAGCGCCTCGATCCCATGGGTGTCGATGGGAGCGCCGATGTTGGCCGCCGACAGCACGCCCTCGCGCAGCGAGAGACGCAGCCTTCCCGGCACCCCGGCGCGGAGCGCGGCGTCCGCGGCGTTCTGTGCGAGCTCGACGATCAGCCGGTCACGGTAACCACCGAGCGCGAAGTCCTCCTCCGCGTTGGCGTCCTCGCGGAAACGCGCGGGCGAGGCCTTCCAGGCCGCCAGGACGGTGGAGCGCAGTCGTTCGGTGCCGAAGATGTCAGTCAAGGCGATCTTCCAAAGGTCAGGGCCCCGCGGCCGGGCTCCCCTGCCGGGACACCACGAGAGCGGCGCCCGAACGGCGACGGCCGGGCGGACCGCCGGGAGGGCGGCGAGGGCGGCTGCGGGGGCGGCTGCGGGGCGGAACAGACCCGGCGGCGCCGGGTCAGGAGTGACCGAGCGGCTCGGAGGCCGTATCGTCCACCGACCCGGTCAGGTCGGGTTCCGGGACGTCCTCGGCGGTGTCGTACGAGAGCGAGAGATCGTCGAGGATCGGCGCGGTCGGCTCGACCTGGTGCGGCAGCACCGCGGCCTCGGAATGCGCGCCACAGCCGTGGTCGGCGGCGACCACCCGCCCGTCGTCGGGGGCGTACTCGTTCGCGCAGACGCCGAAGCCGGTACGCAGCGCGCCCGCGAGCGGCCAGTAGAAACCGCAGGTGGAGCACTGGGCGGGGGCGGCGTGCGCGAGCGGGGTGTGCGGTCCCGACTCGCCGGAGTGCCAGCGCCGCACGGCCCGGTCGCGGCCGATCGGGGAGAGCACCCGGGCCCGGCCGAGGCCGTACTCGAAGATCATCTGCTGGTCGGAGTCGTCACCGGTCTCGGTGAAGCCGGGCGCGAGCCGGTCGTCGTCCTCCGAGGTGGGCAGCAGGTCGCCCACGCCGAGGTCGCCCGGACGGAGCCGATCGCTCCAGGGCACCCACTGCGGCGGCATCAGCGCGCCCGCCCCCGGCAGGAGCACGACCTCGCTGACCGTCACGTTGCGCGCCCGCGAGGCACGGGCGACGGTGACGGCCCAGCGCCAGCCGCGGTAGGCGCGGTCGAGACATGCGAAGTAGTGGGTGACGACGCGGTCGCCCTCGCCCTCGACCCCGAGGTGCTCGCCCACATCGCCCGGCCTGACGTTCTCCTCGACCGCGGCACGGGCCAGGTCGACGGCCGCGACACACGCCTGGTCAAGGACCACGGCGCGGGATCGAGTCCGGCTCACGAGTCGTCTCCCGTCAGCCCCGCAGCACGACGGCTGCTGTCCCTACTGGCTCGCTCGCTCACTGCGCTCACAGTTCATTCTCACCCATGACCGGAGCGAACGGCACCGCGGACTCCCGTTAGCCCGGGGAGTGACCAGGCGCATCGGACAACTCCCCCACCCTTCGGGTATGACTGGATACGTGGCAGCTGGGTGGGAGCGGGTTCGCAAGACGGTGAGTGACGCCTCTCGGCAGGTCGGCAGGTCGGTCGCCGCCGCGGGCCGAGCCGGCGCGCGGGCCGGCCGGGGCACGGGCCGGGCGACGACCCGGGCGGCCCTGGGCGCGGTCAACGGCACCCAGCGAGTGGGCCGGGCCGCGCGACGGCTGACCCATGCCCAGGGCGCGGGCCGCACCGGGCTGGGCCAGCTGATCGAGCTGACCGCCGCGCACAGCGCGGGTGACGCCCTGGTCACCGCGGCCCTGGCCGGGACGCTCTTCAAGCTCCCGGTGAACGAGGCCCGCGGCCAGGTCGCCCTCTACCTGCTGATCACGATGATTCCGTTCGTGGTGGTCGCCCCCTTCGTCGGCCCGGTTCTCGACCGGTTTCGCTCGGGGCGGCGCTTCGTGATGGCCGGCACCCTCTTCGGCCGCGGGCTGCTCTGCTTCGCGATGGCGGCGGCGATCGTCCCCGGAGACGTGTTCACGATCTTCCCGGCCGCGCTGGCCGTGCTGGTGCTGTCGAAGGCGTACAACGTCTCCCGCGCGGCGATCATGCCGAGCGTGCTGCCCGCCGACATCGCGCTGGTCACGGCCAATGCGAGGGTCGCCCTGTTCGCGCTGGTCACGGCCGGCGTCGCGGTGCCGGTCGGCGCGGGGGTCAGCGCCTGGCTCGGCGCCGAGTGGGTGCTGCGCGGGGCGACGGTGCTCTTCCTGCTCCAGGGCGTGCTGGCCGTACGACTCCCGCGCCACGTCGACTCCCCCGACCTGGAGGAGCTGAACGAGAGTGGCGAGGAGCGGCCGCACCGCTGGCGCACGATGCTGAACGTGGGCCCGGTGGTGGCCGAGGCGATGTGGGCCAACGTGGCGATCCGCCTCTACTCCGGATTCCTCCTCTTCTACCTGCTCTTCCTCGTGCAGGACAGGAACCTGCCCGGCCTTCCGCCGACGGTCGCCATCGGTGTGCTGGCCGTGGCCGCCGGTGCCGGCGGGCTGGCGGGCACGGCCGTGGCCTCCTGGGTGCGCAACCACTCCCCACAGGTCATCGTGCTGGCCACGCTCGCGGTGACGACCACGATCACGGTGCTGGCCGCGGTCGTCTTCCAGCTGTGGAGCGCGGTGGCGGTCGCGCTGGTGGCCGCCTTCGCCCAGGGCCTGGGCAAGCTCGCACTGGACGCGATCGTGCAGCGGGAGATCGGCGAGGAGGTGCGCTCGTCCACGTTCGGCGTGGTGGAGGCCTTCCTGCAGATCTCCTGGGTGCTGGGCGGCCTGATCGGGCTGTTGCTCTCGCTGTTCGCCGGCGGATCGGCCGGGCTGGCTCTGATGACCGTGGTGCTGGCGGGCTCGCTCGGCTGGCTGCTGGTCCGCCGCCGCAGGCGGGTCCGGGAGGTGGACGCCAGGGTCGAGGCCGCCCGGGATCCGGGCACCTCCCACCCGGGGCCTCGTCCCGCCGAAGGTACAGAGCGGTTCGCGCGGGACGGGGTGTCCGCGGAGTGGGTCAGGCCGCGGGCCGCGAAGACGGCCACGGTGGTCGTGCGGCCGGAGAACGCCCCCACCGAGAAGCGGACCAGACCGCTGACCACCCCCCACGGCTGAGCCGGGGGCGGGCGGTCGGCGGGCGGTCAGTCGTCCAGGTCGTCGGCCACCGCCCGGAGCACGGCGGCGATCTTCTTCGCGTGCGTGGCCTCGGGGTGTTTGCCCTTCTGGTACGACATGGAGACCGTGTCCAGAAGCTTGATCAGGTCTTCCACGATGACGACCATCTCGTCGGGCTTCTTGCGCTTGCCCTTGGGCTTCGCGGTCTTGGCGAGCGTGGGGGGCTGGTCGATCACTCGAACCGAGAGCGCCTGCTGGCCGCGGCGTCCCTCGGCCACGCCGAACTCGACCTTCTGGCCCGGCTTGAGAGAGTCCACGCCGGAGGGCAGCGCGGAAGAATGCACGAAGACCTCACCGCCGTCGTCGCGGGTGAGGAAACCGAAACCCTTGTCGGCGTCGTACCACTTGACCTTGCCACTCGGCACAGGGGTGACCTCGTTCAGACTGTCGTGAAAAGGAATGGATGTAGGTTATGCCCAGCGGACGCCGAGAGCGACCGTGTATTGGGGCCTGAATTACACAAGAGCCGTAGGAGTTCGCCAGCTGTCGAACCATTCGGCGAACTCGGTCAGATCGCCCAGGATCACATCCGCTCCGTGATCACGCAGTTCCACCGCCGGATAGACGCCCGTTGCCACCGCCACGCTGACGGCTCCTCCCGCTCGCGCCGCCTCGATGTCCGCGACATGATCTCCAACATAGGCGGCGGCGCCGAAAGTCGCGAGCGCGGGCCCCTTGGCCGCCCCGAAGACCGATCCGACGAGTTCGTCCACTTCCAGGCCGAGGAACTCGACGGTGTGCGCCGCGTCGCGGGCGTTCTTCCCCGTCACCACGGTGACCCTGCCCCCGGCCCGCCGTACCGCGTCGACCGCCTCGCGCGCACCGGGCATGAGGGTGGTGACCGGGACCGCGATCGACGGGTAGAGCCGCCGGTAGACGTCGGCCGCCGCGGGGACCTCGGCGGCGGGCATCCAGTTGGCCAGTTCCCACTCCAGCGGCGGTCCGAGCCTGGCCAGCACGGCGCCGCTGTCGATGAAGAAGCCGGTGCGCGACGCCACCTCGTCGTAAACGGCGGCGATGCCCGCGCGGGTGTCGGCAAGCGTCAGATCGAGGTCGAATCCCACCGAGTTCATCGGGTCACTCACCGCTCCTTGTCGGCTACCCGAAGAGGTTTCTTCGAGAAGCCCTCAAAGAATGCCAAATCCCCCTAAATATGGCCAATCCCAAGTGTTGTACATGACGTCGCCCACTGTGGAACCCTGCACCGGAAGGGTTTACTTATCCTGCGGGCAAACCTCCCCGGACGGTTCCCCCGAGCGCCCGACGGCCGGGCGAACGTGCCCTCACAACGGGCTTGGACCGGCGCGGTGCGACCCGGCATGGTCGGCACTGGATAGGGTCATGGTGGAGGTATCGGCAGAGAAATGACCAGATCAACGCGCGAGCGGATCATCGACGAAGCCCTGCGACTGTTCGCCGAGCGGGGCTACTCGGCAACCTCGGTGGCCGAGATCGAGGCCGCCTCCGGGCTGTCGCCGGGAGCCGGGGGGCTCTACCGGCACTTCAAGTCCAAGTACGAGGTGCTGGCCGCGGCGGTGAACGAGCACGCGGCCAGAACACGGGCGCAGATCGCCGAGACCCTGACCGACCTCAGCGCCGTCGACACCTCGACCGAGATCGAGGAGCGGCTGACCCACCTGTGCAGGGCCGGGCTGGCCAAGGTCCGCGAGGAGAGAGACCTCACACGCGTCTTCTTCCGCGACCTGAGCCAGTTCCCCGAGCTGGTCACGACCGTACGCGAGGGCCTCCTGCAGCCCATGTTCGACGCGATCACCACCTGGTTCCGCGCCCAGCCCGAGTACGCCGAGGCCGATGCCGACTGGCCCGCCATCGGTGCCGCGCTCGGCGGGGCGGTGGTCCACTACCGGCTGTTCGAGGAGACCGTGGGCGAACCCCCCGGTCGCGCGGAGCGCGACCGTTTCGTCGCCGCCTGGGTGTGCCTCGCGCTCGGCCTGCTGCCCCGGTCGGCGGTCCAGGCCATCGGCTGAGCGGCCCGGCACGGCCCGTGGAGCGTCACCTGCCTCCCCGCCCCGGGACGACCTCGGAGTCGAGCAGGCGGTAGGCCAGCCAGAAGACCCCCCATGCCGCGCCCAGCAGGAACATGAGCCCGCTGATGCCGAAGAACTCATCCACCACGGTGCCGAGGTCGTTCCTGGCCCGGACCAGGGCGACCAGGCCACCACCGAGGGTGTAGCTCACGATCGGAGCGGCCATCCCGAGCACCTTGTCGGAGGTGTGCCAGCTCTGGCAGGCGATCACGACGAGCACCGCGACGGCCCAGACCAGCACCGGGATCCGAAAGATCGCGATCGGCGGGAAAGGGATGGGGATCAGCAGTCCCGCCAGGGCGAGCAGGCCCATGCCGACCGTCTCACGCCGGTGGCTCAGCAGGATCGCCCGGGTGTCACGCGCGGCGGGGGCGACGTCCTCTCGCGACCGGGCCGGGCCTCGCCGGCGCGGCCATCCCCGTTGACCACCTACCCGCCTCCTGGCCAGCAGCTCCTCCGCCGCTCGCATGCCCCTGACCACACCAGGCGGCAGCCGGGGCCACGGCCCCGCGTCCTCCGGTGCCTCCTGCCGGGCCGTCCCCGATGCCGCAGGTGCCGCCGGTGACGCCTCCCGCGCCTCGGGCGGGGTTCCCCGCGCTTCCCGCGCTTCCCGCGCTTCCCGCGGCGAGGGCTCCCGTACGGGCGGTATCTCCTCGGTCGGCGGATCGCCCTCCACGATGTCCTCCCACTCGTCCACGGAGTCCGCTCCGCCCCCCGATCCGCCATCCGGTGACGTCTCCTGATCCTTCCGCCCTGACGCGCGAGCGGCCGAGGGGCCGGAATCGCCCGGTGCGGGCTCGGCGGCGTCCGAGGGGACTCCCGTCGAGGCGTACGGATGCCCCCGCACGGCCCGGCGGGGAGCGGGGACATCGAGATCGCCCGGTGCTACCTCGTCCGGATCCACCGAATCGGAATCGGCACGCTCGATCACGCTGGCCATCCTCTCTCCACATCTTCTCGCTCGTGGGCTTCTTTCCCCATTCACCACCCATCACGTGATCGATTCACCCCCTTCGTGTGATCACGGAATTCGCTCAGGCCGCATGATGTCGGTCAAGCCTCTTACCATTGACGGAATGAGCACGGAGTTCACCGAGTGGCTGCGCAGTCAGAGCGACGACCGGTTGCGGGCACTCGTCTCCGTACGCCCCGAGCTCATCACCCCCGTACCCGCGCATCTGGAGGGGCTGGCCGGGCGAGCCTGCAGCCCGTCGGCGGTGGGCAGGGCACTCGACCGGCTCGACCGGTTCGCACTCGCGGTCATGGAGACGCTGGTCGTGCTCCCCTCCCCCGTCCCCTACCGGTCGCTACGCGCCCAGCTGGCCCGCGCCCTGCCGGGGACGGCGGGCCCGGCGTTCCAGGGCGCCCTCAAGGAGGCGGTCGAGCGGCTGCGCACCATGGCGCTGGTCTACGGGCCCGACCGGGCCCTGGCCCCGGCCCCCGGTGTGCGGGAGGTGCTGGACGGTCCCGCCGGGCTCGGCCCGCCCGCCGAGGAGGCGTTCCGGCACCATTCCGCCGAGCGGCTGGCCGAGCTGGTCCAGGACATCGGAGGCGAGGGCGGCGACACCAGGGAGGCCCTCGCCGCACTGCTCGGCGATCCGGAGATCGTCGGACGGCTGGTCGAGGAGGTCTCGCCGCAGGCCCGGTCGGCGCTCAACGAGCTGGCCTGGGGGCCGGCCAGCGGCCGGGTGCCCAACGCCCGTCGCGAGGTTCGGGCCGCCACCGCGCAGTCGCCGATCGAGCAGCTCCTCTCCCGCGCGCTGCTGGCCGCCACCGGTGAGGAGACCGTGGTGCTGCCCCGCGAGGTCGCGCTGTTCCTGCGCGACGGCCGGATCCACCGGGACCTGTCCCCCCTCCCGCCCACGACCGGGGGCACCGAGCGCGACCAGCGGCTCGCCGACCGTACCGCGGCCGGACAGGCGTTCACCTTCACCCGCGCGGTGGAGGAACTGTGCGAGCGCTGGAGCGTCGACCCGCCCGGCGTGCTCCGCAGCGGCGGCCTGGCCGTGCGCGACCTCAAACGGGTCGCGACCCTGCTCGACCTGCCCGAGTGGGTGGCGGGGCTGATCGTCGAGGTGTGTCACGCGGCGGGGCTGGTCGCGGCGAGCGGCGCGGTCGACGGGGAGTGGATGCCCACCCCCGGCTACGACGGCTGGCGGGTGAAGGCCACCGAGGACCGCTGGGCCGTGCTGGCAGGCGCCTGGCTCACCATGGACCGGGTGCCGGGGGTCATCGGCGAGCGCGACGAGCGTGACCGGCTGCTCAACGCCCTCCATCCCGACCTGCGCCGCACCGCCGCCGCCGAGGTCCGCACCACCACCCTGGCCATGCTCGCCTCGACGCCCGGGGTGGCACCCACTCTGGAGGCGGTACGGACGCGTCTGGCCTGGGAGCAGCCCCGCCGTCGCGGTGGCCAGCGCGACCAGCTGGTGGAGTTCACGCTGCGCGAGGCCGAGCAGATCGGCGTCACCGGCCTCGGGCTGCTCTCCGGCCACGGCCGCGCCCTGCTCCCCGAGGCCCTCGACGGCCCCGGCGTCTCCGGTGACCCCGGCGGTGGCCGCGCCGCCTCCGCCGCCCGCCTGCTGCTCCCGCTGTTGCCCGAGCCGCTCGACCACGTGCTCCTCCAGGCCGACCTGACCGCCGTCGCCCCCGGGCCGCTCACCGGTGACCTGAGACGGTGGCTGGCACTGGCGGCCGAGGTGGAGTCGACCGGCGGTGCGACGGTCTACCGCTTCGACGAGCGGTCGATCCGGCGGGCACTGGACTCCGGGCAGGGCGCCGAGGAGATGCTGGCCATGCTGGAGCGCCACTCGACCACGCCGGTGCCGCAACCGCTCAGCTACCTGGTCACCGACGTGGCCCGGCGCCACGGCCGGATGCGCGTCGGCACGGCGAGCGCGTACGTGCGATGCGACGACTCCTCGCTGCTGGACGAGGTGATGGCCGACAAGCGGGCGATCCCGCTACGGCTGCGGCGGCTCGCCCCCACGGTGATCGCTTCCAAGTCCTCCCGGCCGACGCTGGTCGACTCGCTGCGCGCGATGGGGTACGCCCCGGCCGCGGAGTCCCTCGACGGCGACGTGATCATCACCCAGCTCGACGTCCGCAGGACCGAGAGCCCCCTGGCGGCCCGCCCCCCGATCACGTTCGGCGGCCCCGAGGCCGACGTGGTGGCGGCGGCCGTCCGCGCCGTGCGCGCGGGTGACGCCGCCCACCAGGCCCGCAGGGCCCCGGTGGCCGCCCCCGGCGGCCAGGTGCCGCGCTCCCCCGCCACCTCCACGATCGTCGCCCTGCGCGAGGCCATCCGGCAGGGGTCGCAGGTCTGGATCGGTTACCTCGACTCCCAGGGCAACGCCACCAGCCGGATCCTCGAACCGGCCCGGCTGGAGGGCGGCTATCTCACCGCCTACGACGAGACGCGGGCGGCGGTGCACCGCTTCGCCCTGCACCGCATCACCGGCATCGCCGACATCGCCTGAGACGTCCTCGGCGGGCCCGGCCGGGCTCGGGGGCTGCCCCGGCGTGCCGGGGAAAGACCACGGGGGTAGTCTCGATCCAGGGATGGGGCCGCCGCGAGCTCGGTCACCGGTCCTGCGGGACCGCGCCACTCGCCGGGACGCGAGGGCCCCTTTTCAGTCTCATCCCGGCCCCGGGCCCTGTCCCGCGGACCTTGCCGTCGCGAGGATCGGCCGGTGGTGCCTCGTGAGGCGGAGGGAGGTAGCCGCGGTGGCCGACGACGCGGCGGGGCGTCGCCCGAGCGGCCGCGACGGGCGAAAGTTCCAGGAGGGTAGGGCCTGGCCACCGGGATACGACCGGGTCCATTCGCCGAAGGCACACGGCTCACGCCCCATATCGTGATACCTGTCGACGTTCCGAGCTCCACAGAAGCGAGAGATCCACAGTGAGTAGCGGTCACTCCGAAGGTCCCAGTACCAACCCGGACGACTGGAAGAGCCCCTATACCACGGGGCCCGGCCAGACCCCCGGCTACGGCCAGCCCCAGCAGGGTCACCACTCCGAGCACTCCCAGCCGTCCGGTTACCAGGCCCCCGGCTACGGCCAGCCCGATTATGGCCAGTCCGGCTACGGACAGCCCGGCTACGGCGAACCCGGTTACGGCGAACCCGGTTACGGCGAACCCGGTTACGGACAGTCCGGTTACGGTCAGTCCGGCTACGGCGAACCCGGTTACGGCCAGCCCGGCTACGGACAGGGTTATGGCCGGCCCGGCTATGGCCAGGGCTACGGCGCACCCCCGCACCGCAACACCGAGGGTGTCAGGACCCACGCGATCGTCGCCATGGTCATCAGCATCGTGTGCACGCTGAGCTGCTACGTGACCCTCGGCGGCCTGGTCGGCGTCATCCTGTCGAGTGTCGCCCTGGGGAGGGTGGACACCGATCCCCCGGCCGCCAGGAACCTGCTCAAGTGGACCTGGATCAGCATCGGCATCAACATCGGGCTGATCATCCTGGGTGTGGCCGCCTTCATCATCGCCGGCATCAACGGCGCCTTCGACTGAACATCCCCGGGGATCGCCGTCCGCGGCCTGTGGTCGCGCACGGGTGCCGTGGACCGGGCAGGCGAGGGACGGCCAGGTGGTGAGATCGATCACGCCGGACGGGAGGCGGGACTGCCTGGGCGCTCCCGCCCGTTGCACACAGGAGACATGGAGCGGGGCGCGCCCGCGAGTGCGACCATGAGCTGATCCGCCGTAGCCCGCAGTGACCATAGGGAGAAGTCTGTGACTGACGGACCACTGATCGTCCAATCGGACAAGACCCTGCTCCTTGAGGTCGATCACGAGAAGGCCGGGGAGTGCCGCAAGGCGATCGCCCCGTTCGCCGAGCTGGAGCGTGCGCCCGAGCACGTGCACACCTACCGCGTCACCCCGCTGGCGCTGTGGAACGCGCGGGCCGCCGGGCACGACGCCGAACAGGTGATCGACGCGCTGATCGCGCACAGCCGCTACCCCGTGCCGCACGCGCTGCTGGTCGACGTCGCCGAGACGATGTCGCGGTACGGCAGGCTCCGCCTGGAGAAGCATCCCGTCCACGGGCTCGTCCTGACCAGCACCGACCGGGCCGTGCTGGAGGAGGTGCTGCGCTCCAAGAAGATCCAGCCGCTGCTGGGCGAGCGGCTGGGTGACGACGGCGTGGCCGTGCACCCGAGCGAGCGCGGCAACATCAAGCAGCACCTGCTCAAGCTGGGCTGGCCCGCCGAGGACATGGCCGGGTACGTCGACGGCGAGCACCACCCGATCGCGCTCACCGAGGACGGCTGGGAGCTGCGCACCTACCAGCGGGAGGCCGCCGAGGCGTTCTGGCACGGCGGCTCCGGCGTCGTCGTGCTCCCCTGCGGCGCGGGCAAGACGATCGTGGGCGCGGCGGCGATGGCGCGGGCCAAGGCGACGACGCTGATCCTGGTGACCAACACGGTCTCGGCGCACCAGTGGAAGCAGGAACTGCTCAAGCGGACCTCGCTGACCGAGGACGAGATCGGCGAGTACACCGGTACGAAGAAGGAGATCCGGCCCGTCACCATCGCCACGTACCAGGTGATGACGACCCGCAGGCAGGGCGTCTACCGGCACCTGGAGCTGTTCGACGCCCGCGACTGGGGCCTGGTCGTCTACGACGAGGTGCACCTGCTGCCCGCGCCGATCTTCCGGATGACCGCCGATCTGCAGGCCAGGCGGCGGGTGGGCCTGACCGCGACGCTCGTGCGCGAGGACGGCCGCGAGGGTGACGTGTTCTCCCTGATCGGCCCCAAGCGGTACGACGCGCCGTGGAGGGAGATGGAGAACCAGGGCTGGATCGCCCCGGCCGACTGCGTCGAGGTGCGGGTGACGCTGACCGACACCGAACGGCTGGCCTACGCGATGGCCGAGTCCGAGGAGCGCTACCGGTTCTGCGCGACCACACCGTCCAAGACGCAGGTGACCGAGGCACTGGTCCGGCAGCACCCGGGCGAGCAGGTGCTGGTCATCGGGCAGTACATCGATCAGCTCGACGAGCTGGGCGAACACCTGAACGCGCCGGTGATCAAGGGGGAGACGAAGGTCAAGGAGCGGGAGCGGCTCTTCCAGGCCTTCCGCGACAGGGAGATCCAGGTCCTGGTCGTCTCCAAGGTCGCCAATTTCTCGATCGACCTGCCGGAGGCGGCGGTGGCCATTCAGGTCTCGGGCACCTTCGGGTCGCGGCAGGAGGAGGCGCAGCGGCTCGGCCGGGTGCTCCGGCCGAAGGCGAACGGAGGCGGGGCCCGGTTCTACTCGGTGGTCAGCCGCGACACGGTCGATCAGGATTTCGCCGCCCACCGGCAGCGGTTCCTGGCCGAGCAGGGGTACGCCTATCAGATCATCGACGCGGACGACGTGCTCGCCGGAGAATAGCCCCACATGGCGAACACGTCGTCAATTTGTGTCAGGTCCACGAAATCCCGCGGGCTTTCGACAAACGAACCACCCCCTCGCTAGGCCTTACGGCCACTGGCGACATACCCCCATGATCTGCGGGAGTCACCATGTTCGCCTGGCTTTTTCGCCATTTCACAGGAGAATGACGGAGGGTGCCAGGACGATTACCGAACGATCAGAGCACCGGTAAAGAAAACGCTTTCCGCGATCACCCACATGATCACCGCAGCGATCATCAGAGTGATGAAACGATTTTCGTCATCGCGAATCGGGGGCGCCAGCCAGGCGCCCGCCGTGCAACCGGCCGCGATCACCGCGAACAGGGCCGATACCCAGGCCACCCCGTCCAGCCGAGCCACGCAGCCCGGGTCGGAGCAGAATGCCTCCGGCCCCCAGCCCGCGAACACCGAAAGCCCCCAGAGCGCGGCCAGTAGAAGATTGGCGACCGTCGGTATGACCGGGGAGATCCGCACGACCATCGGGATACCCGCGCCCGCCGCGTCCCAGTCCGGCGTTAATCCTTTTGAGACACACCGGCGTCGCCGCTAAGCTGGTCCATTCGCTACCCGATGACCACCACCTCCGTTTATCGAATGGGAGGCGCTTCAGCGTGCCCGCACATCAATTGGCCCCTGACATAACCGACGATCCCGCCCGGATCCTCGCCGCCGAACGCGAGCACCTGGCCATCTCCAGAACGGCGCTGCGCGCGATGCGCGAGCACGCCCAGTCCCTCTCCTCCGACGCCGCCGGAGACTGGGTCTCCCAGCAGATCCTGCAGGCGCTGCTGGACCAGCGGGTCGCGGCGCTCGCCGACCACTCGGGCACGCCCCTGTTCTTCGGCCGCCTCGACCGCCAGGCGGGCGACGATCTTCCCGGCACGGTCTACGTCGGGCGCAGGCACGTCCACGACGACCGCAGCCGCCCCCTGGTGATCGACTGGCGCGCCCCGGTCTCACGGGCCTTCTACCAGGCCAGCCCGTCCGACCCGATGCGCGTGGTGCTGCGCCGCCGATTCGGTTACCAGGGCGGCGACCTGACCGCCTACGAGGACGAGCGCCTCGACCAGGGCGGCGCCGCCCTCGCCCAGAGCAGGATCCTCACCGAGGAGATCGAGCGCCCCCGCTCGGGACCGATGCGCGACATCGTCGCGACGATCCAGCCCGACCAGGACGAGATCGTCCGCTCCGAACTCGGCCGGACGGTGTGCGTCCAGGGTGCCCCGGGCACCGGGAAGACCGCCGTCGGCCTGCACCGGGCCGCCTACCTGCTCTTCACCCACCGTGAGCGGCTCGCCAGGTCGGGCGTGATGATCGTCGGCCCGAACCGGGCGTTCCTCTCCTACATCTCCTCGGTCCTGCCCGCGCTGGGCGAGGTCAAGGTCGACCAGACCACGGTCGCCGGGATCCTCGGCGACCACTCCGCGCCCGAGGACCCCGCGGTCGGCACGCTCAAGGGTGACGCGAGGATCGTCGGTGTACTACGACGCGCCCTGTGGGCGCACGTGGTCAAGCCCACCGAGGGCGTGCTGTTCACCAAGGGGATCAACCGCTACCGGGTGGCGGACCACGAGGTCCGCGAGATCGTCGCCTCGCTCCGCGGCACCACTCGCTACGGTCCGGGGCGCGCGACGCTCGCCCAGCGGCTCGCCCACCTGGTGCTCGTCCGGATGGAGCAGCGCGGTGAGTCTCCCGACGACCGGGTGCAGGACGCGGTCGCCAGGTCCAAGCCGGTCAGGCAGCTCGTGGACACGGTCTGGCCCAAGCTGACTCCACAGCAGGTGCTCCACCGGCTGTTCAGCGACCCCGCCTTCCTCTCCGCCGCCGCCAAGGACGATCTCACCGCCGCCGAGCAGTCGCTGCTGCTCTGGCCCAAGCCTCCCAAGTCCTTCCGCTCGGCGAAGTGGTCGGCGGCCGACGGCGCGCTGATGGACGAGCTGGGCGACATGATCGAGCGGACCGTCCCGCTGGGTCACCTGGTCGTGGACGAGGCCCAGGACCTGTCGGCGATGCAGCTACGTGCTCTCGGCCGACGCTGCCGCACCGGCTCCGCCACCGTGCTGGGCGACCTCGCCCAGGGCACCACGCCCTGGTCCGCCCGGTCCTGGGGCGAGGTCCTGAGTCATCTGGGCTTCGAGGACGGCGCCGTCACCGAGCTGACCCTCGGCTTCCGCGTGCCCCGCGAGGTCCTCGACTACGCGGCCAGGCTGCTGCCCTCCGTCGCCCCGGACCTGGCCGCCCCCCGGTCGCTGCGCCCCGGCGCGGGCTCCCTGTCGGTGCGGCCGGTACCCGACCTGGCCACGGCGCTGGCCCATGCCGCGCGGGAGGCACTCGCCCGCGAGGGCTCGATCGGCGTCATCGTCCCCGACGCCCTGGTGGGCGCCGCGTCCGAAGCCCTGTCCGATCTGGACCACCGGGTGCTGAGCCCCGACACCGTCGAGGACCATCGTCTCCTGGTCATCCCGGCGACCCTGGCCAAGGGCCTGGAGTACGACCACGTGATCGTGGCCGAACCCGCGGACATCGTCGACGCCGAACCTCGCGGCCTGGCCCGCCTGTATGTGGTCCTGACCCGGGCCGTCACCTCACTGACCGTCCTGCACGCCCGGGAGCTTCCCGCCCAGCTCAGCGGGTGACCGCGCGCCGGCACACCGATGCCGAGCGCTAGGGCCCGCTCCCCGGCCCGCGCGCCCTGATCGGGGCGGCACTCCGGCGAATGTGATGCGCCGCTCTGATCCCGAAAGGATTTGTCCCGACCGAGATGACCCTGACGACCTCGTTGGTCTTGGGGTCGATCACCGTCACGCTGTCCGTGTCCAGGTTGGCCACATAGATCTGGGCACCGTCAGGGGAGATCGTGATTCCGAAGGGAGAGCCCTCGACCGGGATGGTGGCGGTGATCTTGTTGGTCTTGGCGTCGATCACCGTCACCACGTTCGGGATCAGGTTGGTCACGTAGACGTAGGCGCCGTCATCGGAGACCGCGATCCTGAAAGGATGGTTGCCGGCGGGAATCTCGGCGATGACCCTGTTGGTCCTCACGTTGATCACCGACACGGTGTCGGAGTCCTGGTTGGCCACATAGACACGGGGACGAGTGGGAGAGAACCTGATCCCGAACGGACTGCGGCCGACCGGGATGGTGGCGACGACCCTGTTGGTCACCATGTTGATCACCGACACGGTGTCGGAGTCCTGATTGGCCACGTAGACACGGCGATAGGGAGCGGCGGCCAGTCTGAAGGGGCTGTGGCCGACCGGGATGATGGCGATGACCCTGTTGTCTCTCGTGTCGATCACCGACACCACGTTCGCCTGCACATCGGTCACGTAGACGCGGGTGCCGCCGGAGGAGACGTCGACCCCGACGGGGTGGCCGTTGATGGGGATGGTGGCGCTGACCTTGTTGCTCCTCGTGTCGATCACCGACACGTTGTCCGACTGCGCGTTGGTCACGTAGACATGCGCGTTGTCGGGAGCGACCGCCACCCCGATGGGGTTCTCACCGACGGTGATGGTGGCGGTGACCCGGTTGGTCGTCGTGTCGATCACCGACACGGTGTTCGACTGTGAGTTGACCACGTAGACGACGTTCTCCGGCGGTCTGGTCGCCACAGCCGTGGCCGTCGGCACCGCCAGTCCGGCCACGATGACCGGCACCGCCACAGCCGAACGGACGCGCGACCGCCACTCGCCTCTCTGTAACCGACCGGGCGATTTCCAGTGGCTATGCTCCATCGTTCCCCTCGCACACCGCTGCACCACCAAGAACCCGTCGCTACGGCAAGGACTTCGTTCTATGGCCACACGGCGGCGTGTCCCGGAAACGACACACCGGCTTGAACTCTTGTTCCGCCCACCTTGTCCATTTATTGCTTGATAGCACGGAAATCAGCCGGACGGCATGGATGTGGTCGCGGCCCCCGGCCCTGATCGGCCCCGGCCTTTCGCGGCCCCCTCTCGCCTGCGGCTCCGCACGGGCGGCGCCCATCGGGGCGACTCCTCCGAAGACGTACGACGACAGGCGTCCCCTCGGGGAAACAGCAAAAGAGGCGCCCCCGAGATCCCGGGGTCGCCTCTTTTACCAGAAAGCGTTGGACTTAGAAGTCCATGTCGCCGCCGCCGGGCATGGCGGGAGCGGCCGCGGCCTTCTCGGGCTTCTCGGCGATGACGGCCTCGGTGGTGAGGAACAGCGCCGCGATGGACGCCGCGTTCTGCAGAGCGGAACGCGTCACCTTGGCCGGGTCGATGATGCCCGTCTCGAACAGGTTGACGTACTCGCCGGTGGCGGCGTTGAGGCCCTCACCCGCGGGAAGGTTGCGCACCTTCTCCACCACGACGCCACCCTCGAGGCCGGCGTTGACGGCGATCTGCTTCAGCGGCTCCTCAAGGGCCTTCTTGACGATCGCGGCACCGGTGGCCTCGTCGCCGGAGAGCTCCAGCTTGTCGAACGCCTTGGCGCCGGCCTGCAGCAGGGCCACGCCACCGCCGGGGACGATGCCCTCCTCGACGGCCGCCTTCGCGTTGCGAACGGCGTCCTCGATGCGGTGCTTGCGCTCCTTGAGCTCGACCTCGGTCGCCGCGCCGGCCTTGATGACGGCCACGCCGCCGGCCAGCTTGGCGAGACGCTCCTGGAGCTTCTCGCGGTCGTAGTCGGAGTCGGTGTTGTCGATCTCGGCGCGGATCTGGTTGACCCGGCCGGCGATCTGCTCGGCGTCGCCGGCACCGTCGACGATGGTGGTCTCGTCCTTGGTGACGATGACCTGGCGGGCGCGGCCGAGCTGGTCCAGGGTGGTGGACTCCAGCTTGAGGCCGAGGTCCTCGCTGATGACCTGGGCACCGGTCAGGATGCCGATGTCACCCAGCATGGCCTTGCGACGGTCACCGAAACCGGGCGCCTTGACGGCGACCGAGCGGAACAGACCGCGGATCTTGTTGACGACCAGGGTGGCCAGGGCCTCGCCCTCGACGTCCTCGGCGATGATCAGCAGCGGCTTGCCGGCCTGCACGACCTTGTCGAGAACCGGGAGCAGGTCCTTGTTGGCGGACACCTTGGAGTTGACGACCAGGATGTACGGGTCGTCGAGGACGGCCTCCATACGCTCCGGGTCGGTCACGAAGTACATCGAGGTGAGACCCTTGTCGAAGCGCATGCCCTCGGTGAGCTCGAGCTCAAGGCCGAAGGTGTTGCTCTCCTCGACGGTGATGACGCCTTCCTTGCCGACCTTGTCCATCGCCTCGGCGATCATCTCGCCGATCTGCGGGTCGCCCGCGGAGATGGATGCGGTGGAGGCGATCTGCGCCTTCGTCTCCACGTCCTTGGCCAGCTTGGACAGCTCCTCCGACACGCGCTCGACGGCGGCCTCGATGCCCTTCTTCAGGGACATCGGGTTGGCACCGGCGGCGACGTTGCGGAGACCCTCGCGTACGAGAGCCTGAGCGAGCACGGTGGCGGTGGTGGTGCCGTCACCCGCGACGTCGTCGGTCTTCTTGGCGACTTCCTTGACGAGCTCGGCCCCGATCTTCTCCCACGGGTCCTCGAGCTCGATCTCCTTCGCAATGGAGACACCATCGTTGGTGATGGTGGGGGCGCCCCACTTCTTCTCCAGAACGACATTGCGGCCCTTGGGGCCGAGGGTCACCTTGACGGCGTCCGCGAGCTGGTTCATGCCACGCTCGAGACCGCGCCTGGCGTCCTCGTTAAACGCGATCATCTTGGCTGCCATACGGCTAGACCTCCCAGAGACAGGGTGGCTTGCACCGGACCGAGCCGACGCCCGCGACGGCATGCGGGCCCACGACTCCGTTCGGCGGGCCCCATCGCCTCGATCCAGGGTTGGCACTCTCTATGCGTGAGTGCCAACAACGTGTTTAGCACTCTACCTTGCCGAGTGCAAGCCACGACCCCTTGACCTGCGTCGCGCCCGGAGCGGGCTTCCGCTCCGGGCCACGTCAGCGTATGCGCCGCGTCACGCGGGCGTGTGTTCCGCGCAAAGCGAAGGCCCGGCTCGCCGATTGGGGAGGCGAGCCGGGCCTAGGTGGTGTGGATCCGGCGGACTGCGCTGCCGCGGGATCCACCGGCCCCTCCCCGCGGGTTCACGGGACGGCCATGTCAGACCGCCCGGACGGACTCCGCCTGGGGACCCTTCTGCCCCTGGGTGATCTCGAACTCGACTCGCTGGCCCTGCTCGAGTGCACGGTAGCCATCCATCATGATCGCGGAGTAATGGACGAACACATCCTTACCACCGTCTACCGCGATGAAGCCGTAGCCCTTGTCCGCGTTGAACCATTTGACGGTGCCCTGCGCCACTTGCGACTCCTCTTACTGGACTTAAGGACGACGCCCATTCCTCTCGCGAAGTCCTCAATCTCCGGGGCAGACTTCGCCACATCGATCGTCCTCGACCATACCTGTGGGAACCGGTTGGGCAACAGAGTCAAGCACCAAACTAGCTCTTTACAAGAGCATTTAGTACGAGAGCACAGTTTGACTATCACTATTAGTTAGTTAAAGATTACATTATCTTTCCCCACCGCGAATACCGGTTTACGCCACAAAGCATGACACCCGCACGCGGCCGGAGCCGGGCGGGTGTCATGGAGAGGGTGTCGCAAGCGCCCCCCGGGAGGGTGAGGCGGGTGCGACCGGCGCGGTGCGGGGGGTGGGTCTCAGCCCCCGGCGACCGCCGGGATGATGGAGACCTGGACGCCGGAGGGCGTGGCCGTGTCGAGGTTGTCGGCGAAGCGGACGTCCTCATCTCCCACATAGACGTTGACAAAACGGCGGATCTTACCCGTTTCATCAAGAATCCGGGCACCGATCCCCGGGAAGTCCGCGTCAAGCTTCTGGAGGACGTCGCGCAGGGTCTCGCCCTCTCCGCTCACCTCGGCAGCACCACCGGTGTAAGTCCGGAGAATCGTCGGAATCCGCACAGAAACGCTCATAATTCAGTACCTTTCACGATTTCTAGGCGATTGCCGCACGGAATGCGTCAAGGGAGGGACGAATCACGGCGGTGGGGCGCGCCTCGGCGGCCACCGCGTCGAGGGTCTTGAGACCGTCGCCGGTGTTGAGAACCACGGTCTCCGCCTCCGGGTCGAGCCTCCCGGCCGCGACCAGCTTGCGGAGCACGCCGACGGTGACACCTCCGGCGGTCTCGGCGAAGATGCCCTCGGTCCTGGCCAGCAGCCGGATCGCGTCGACGATCTCGGGGTCGGTGACGTCCTCGACCGCGCCGCCGGTGCGGCGGGCGATGTCCAGCACGTACGGACCGTCGGCGGGGTTGCCGATCGCCAGCGACTTGGCGATCGTGTCCGGCTTCACCGGGCGGATCACGTCGTGGCCCGCCTTGTAGGCGGTGGAGACCGGGGAGCATCCCTCGGCCTGGGCCGCGAAGATCTTGTACGGCCTGTCCTCGACGAGACCGAGCTCGATCAGCTCCTTGAAACCCTTGTCGATCTTCGTGAGCTGGGAGCCCGACGCGACCGGCACGACGATCTGGTCGGGAACGCGCCAGCCGAGCTGCTCGGCGATCTCGTACGCCAGCGTCTTGGAGCCCTCGGCGTAGTACGGCCGGAGGTTGACGTTGACGAAGCCCCACTTCTCGCCCAGTTCGTCGCCGATGAGCTCCGAGCAGAAGCGGTTCACATCGTCGTAGGTGCCCTCGATGCCGATGAGCCTGCCCCCGTACACGGAGGCCATGACGACCTTGGCCTGCTCCAGGTCGGCGGGGATGAACACGCAGGCGTCCAGCCCGGCCCGCGCGGCGGCGGCAGCGGCGGCACCGGCCAGGTTGCCGGTGGAGGAGCAGGAGAGGGTGTGGAAGCCGAAGTTACGGGCCGCCTCGACGGCGATGGCCACCACACGGTCCTTGAAGGAGTGCGTGGGGTTACCGGAGTCGTCCTTCACGTGCAGCGAGCGCATGCCCAGCTCGCGGGCGAGGTTGCCGGCGTTGACGAGCCTGGTCCAGCCGGGCTCCATGTTGGGCTTGGCGGCCACGTCGGCGGGGACGGGCAGCAGCGAGCGGTAACGCCAGATGTTGGCCGGCCCCTCGGCGATCTGCTCCCGGGTCACCCGCCCGAAGTCGTAGGCGATCTCAAGGGGCCCGAAACACTCGATACAGGCGAAGCTCGGGCCGAGGTCGTAGCGGGCACCGCACTCGCGACAGGACAGGGCCACGGCGGGGCCGAACTGCTGGTTTCGGGTGTCTTCGACACGACCGAGCGAGGTGGTGGTGTTCTCAGTGGTTGCGAGCGCCATGAAGCGAGGCCTTTCCCTCATCTTCGTCTGCGGACCACCCTGGTCACAGACCGGAATTGGCACCTGTCCCGGCTGACCTCGTGTCGATTACGAGTCTTGAACCGGGATGGTTGCCGGGGCTTCGCAGGGCCGATCCCTCCACCCCTCTGGATGAGCAAATATTCAGTTGGAGACCTGACAGGCAGGTCTTAGGCACTCTACATCGCCGTACCGCCACCCCGGCCACTTGTCTCACTATGCGAGACGTAGCGTGTTACCTGCCGGACAGAGCGCCCTTGTCCGCAGCAGGGGCGCCGCCGCGGCCGGCAGGCACCGGTCGCGGTGGACGTCCCGTGGAACCTCCCGCGCCAGGCCGCGGAAGGCGGGTCAGGGCGCCTTGGCCTTCAGCGTGTAGGGGCTGGAGCCGCTCACCGAGACCACCCGGTAGCGGTAGGCGCCGGGCGGGCCGGTGTAGCTGATCCGCTCGTCGGAACCCGCGCCCTCCGAGGTCGCGACGGTGACCCAGTTCGGCCGCCGCCACCTTTGGAGGTAGAGGTCGAAGTCGACGCCGTCGCCGCCGTCCAGGCAGGCGGAGTGCATGCCGGCGACGGCGGCCCGGTAGTAGCGGCTCGGCTGGGAGACGGACTGACCGTTGTTCAGCGTGCCGGTGTAGACCTTCGGGTAGCCGGTGCAGACCGTCGGAGCGGGCGGGACGGTGCCCGGTGGGTTGGTGGCGTCGCCGGTCAGCAGGGTCAGGTCGTAGGCGGTGAGGATCTCGTTGATCGGCTGGAAGTAGGTGACGCCGCCCGTGACGCAGTTGCCGGAGCCGCCGGAGGTGACCCCCTGGGCCTGATCCACGGAGATGAACGAGCCACCCGAGTCGCCCGGCTCGGCGCAGACACTGGTACGGGTCAGCCCGTGGATGGTGCCCTGGGGGTAGGTGACACTGGCGTTGAACTGCCGGATGAGGCCGCAGTGCCAGTCGGTGGTGGAGCCGGAACGGCAGATCGAGGCGCCCTCCAGAGCCGGTCGGGAGCCCGCGACGGGCACGGTGCCGCCGGCGCCGTTGCTCACCACCGGTTTGGGCGTCCAGCCGGCGTTCACCGCGACCCAGGCGTAGTCGTTGCCGGGAAAGGACGACGCCCGGAAGACCCCCAGGGGCACCCGGTTGAAACCGGTGGTGGCATCACCGGTCTTACCGCAGTGACCGGCACTGACGAACCCCGCCTGGGTCCCGCGCATCACCGAGAAACCAACGGAGCAACGACTCGCGACACCGACGTAGTAGGCGTCGCCGCCCTGCAGGTCGCTGAGGAGCCGGGGCCGCTCGGTGGACGGCACCACCTTCACCACACTTGAGTCGGCCCCCACGGCCTCCACGAGATCCTCGGTTGCCAGTGGGCTCTTCGACAGGATGACGATCCTGTTGTTCCTGGCGTCGACGAAGCGCACATCACCCCCGCCGCCTTTTCCCGGCAGGTCCACGTTGAGGTCACTGATGAGCCCGGCGAGTTCCGTCAGCGACCGTTTGACGAGTTCGGCTCTGGCGCCCGCCGCGACGATCGCGGGGAGGTCGGCGGGGTCGGTGGTGGCCACCACGAGGGTCTGCGAAACGGTTCCCATCAGCCACGAGCCGCCGAAACGGTCGCCGAGTCTCGCACGGAGGTCCGCCTCGACTCCCGACATACGGATCTCGTTGGCCAGACGTGCCCGCACCTGTTCCCTGGTCAGGCCCAGGTCGCGTTGGAGCGCCTCCAGCATGCCCGACGGCGGTTTCCAGGCGGACGCGGCGACCGGAACCCCCTTAGCCCGGGGTCCGGCCGCAGCCGGCACACCCGTCAGGGTGAGCGCGGTGACCGCCAGCACGCAGCCCGTGGCGACGGCATGTCTGCCGAACATGAAACTCTCCTCGACCTCGGCTTTCACAGCAGGAGGGGGAGAGCGCCGCACGGGCAACGCCACCCTAATCCAGCCATTGCCGCCAGGGCCTCGAACGCCACACGCCACGCGGCAGACGATTTGAGGCCGTTCGGCGGCATGCCGGCCGCGGCCTGGGTGAGGGCCGCGGAAGGCGGGTCAGGGCGCCTTGGCCTTCAGCGTGTAGGGGCTGGAGCCGCTCACCGAGACCACCCGGTAGCGGTAGGCGCCGGGCGGGCCGGTGTAGCTGATCTGCTCGTCGGAACCCGCGCCCTCCGAGGTCGCGACGGTGACCCAGTTCGGCCGCCGCCACCTTTGGAGGTAGAGGTCGAAGTCGACGCCGTCGCCGCCGTCCAGGCAGGCGGAGTGCATGCCGGCGACGGCGGCCCGGTAGTAGCGGCTCGGCTGGGAGACGGACTGACCGTTGTTCAGCGTGCCGGTGTAGGTCTTCGGGTAGCCGCTGCAGTCCTGCTTGTCCGATGGGGTGGTGCCGGAGACGCCACCCGGCGAGCCGACGGTGCTGTCGGTCAGCAGGGTCAGGTCGTAGGCGGTGAGGATCTCGTTGATCGGCTGGAAGTAGGTGACGCCGCCCGTGGCACAGTCCCCGGAGCCGCCGGAGGTGACCCCCTGGGCCTGATCCACGGAGATGAACGAGCCACCCGAGTCGCCCGGCTCGGCGCAGACACTGGTACGGGTCAGCCCGTGGATGGTGCCCTGGGGGTAGGTGACACTGGCACTGAGCTGCCGGATGATCCCGCAGTGCCAGTCGGTGGTGGAGCCGGAACGGCAGATCGAGGCGCCCTCCAGAGCCGGTCGGGAGCCCGCGACGGGCACGGTGCCGCCGAGGCCGTTGCTCACCACCGGTTTGGGCGTCCAGCCGGCGTTCACCGCGACCCAGGCGTAGTCGTTCTCGGGAAAGGACGACGCCCGGAAGACCCCCAGGGGCACCCGGTTGAAACCGGTGGTGGCATCACCGGTCTTACCGCAGTGACCGGCACTGACGAACCCCGCCTGGGTCCCGCGCATCACCGAGAAACCAACGGAGCAACGACTCGCGACACCGACGTAGTAGGCGTCGCCGCCCTGCAGGTCGCTGAGGAGCCGGGGCCGCTCGGTGGACGGCACCACCTTCACCGCCTCAGTGTCGACACCGGCGGCCTCGATGAGGTCCTCCGCGACCAACGGCTCCGACGACAGGACGACCACCCTGTTGTTCCTGGCGTCGACGTAGCGGACACTCCCCTCGTTCTTGGCGCCGGGCACCGACTGGTCGAGTCCTTCTATGTGCTTGCCGAGTTCCGCCAGCGACCGTTTGACGACCTCGGCCCGGGCGCCCGCCGCGATGATGTGGGGGATGTCGGCCTCGTCGGTGGTGGCCACCACGAGGGTCTGCGCGATGGTTCCCATCAGCCACGAGCCGCCGAAACGGTCGCCGAGTCTCGCACGGAGGTCCGCCGCCACTCCCGTCAGGCGGGCCTCGTTGAGCAGGCGCGCCTGGGCCTGTTCCTTGGTCAGTTCCAGGTCGCGTTGGAGCGCCTCCAGCATGCCCGACGGCGGTTTCCAGGCGGACGCGGCGACCGGAACCCCCTTAGCCCGGGGTCCGGCCGCAGCCGGCACACCCGTCAGGGTGAGCGCGGTGACCGCCAGCACGCAGCCCGTGGCGACGGCATGTCTGCCGAACATGAAACTCTCCTCGACCTCGGCTTTCACAGCAGGAGGGGGAGAGCGCCGCACGGGCAACGCCACCCTAATCCAGCCATTGCCGCCAGGGCCTCGAACGCCACACGCCACGCGGCAGACGATTTCGATCGGATCTCACCTCGCCGGCGCGCTCTCGTTCCCGCGCGGGGGCTCCCCGGGCCGGCTCGGCCGTTCCCGGGACCCGTCGAGGTCAGAAGCCGTAGGCGTCGCCCAGAGCGCCCTGGACGTACTTGCGCGCCTGGTGAATGCGGGACTTGGCGGTGCCCAGCGGGATGCGGAGCTGCTCGGCCACCTCGTTGTAGTCGAGCTGGCAGATGTCGCGCAGCACCAGTGCCTGGGCGAGATCGGGCTTCTCCGCCTCCAGGGCCTCCATCACGTCGAGCAGGTCCAGCCGGGATCCGGCGATCACGCTCACCCTGGCGACGTCCGGCTTCTGCAGCGGCAACTCGTCCGAACTCTGCTCCGCGGCGCGGCGCTTCAGCGAACGGTAGGTGCTCCTGGCGCAGTTGGCGGTCACGATGTGCAGCCAGGTGCTGAACTTGGCGCGCCCCTCGAAGCGGCCGATGTTGCGTGCCACCGCCAGCAGGGTGTCCTGGCAGGCCTCCTCCGCGTCCTGCCGGAAGGGAAGGATGCGCCCGCAGTGCCGGAGCACCGCGGGCTCGATACGCTTCAGCAGCTCGCCGAGCGCGCGGTGGTCACCTTGGGCGGCCGCCCGGGCCAGCTCCTCGGTCGTCTCGTCCAACGCCATCACGAGCCCCCATCAGCGGTCACAGTCGCTGGACATCCTACGGTCGGGGATCCCCGTTGCCGACCTTCGGCTTCGTTACAAAAAGCGACGAACCCGAAATATGCCGATCTCCGCCCTTATGTGTGCTCCCAGTGGGGGTCCGCCAGGAGCGCGGGACCGGTCGTCAAGGCGTCGTGAACCCCAGGGTGTAGGGGCTGGAGCCGCTCACCGAGACCACCCGGTAGCGGTAGAAGCCGGGCATGCCGGTGTAGCTGATCTGCTCGTCGGGCCCCGAGCTGTCCGAGGCGGCGACGGTGCTCCAACCGCTTCCCTTCCACCTCTCCAGGTAGAGGTCGAGATCGACGCCGTCGTCCCCGTCCAGGCAGCCGTGGTGCTGGCCGGCGACGGTCGTCCGGTAGTAGCTGGTGCTCGGCCGGTAGACGACCTGACCGCTCTCCAGACTGCCGACATAGATCTTCGGGTAGCCGGTGCAGGTGCCCGTGCTCGGCGAGGTGAGCGTGTCGGTCACCAGGGTCAGGTCGTAGGCGGTGAGGATCTCGTTGATCGGCTGGAAGTAGGTGACGCCGCCCGAGGTGCAGTCCCCGGAGCCGCCGGAGGCGACTCCCTGGGCCTGATCCACGGAGATGAACGAGCCACCCGAGTCGCCGGGCTCGGCGCAGACGTTCGTGCGGGTCAGCCCGGAGACCGCCCCCTCGGGGTAGGTGATGCTGGTGTCGCGCTGCAGGATGATCCCGCAGTGCCAGTCGGTGGTGGAACCGGACCGGCAGACCGAGGCCCCCTCGACGGCCACCTTGGAGCCGACGACGGACACGGTGCCGCCGACGCCGTTGCTGACCGCGGGCTTGGGCACCCAGTTGTGGTTCACCGCGACCCAGGCGTAGTCGCTGCCCGGGAAGACCGATGCCTGGAAGACCCCCTGGGGCACCCGGTTGAAACCGGTGGTGGCATCACCCGTCCTGCCGCAGTGTCCGGCACTGACGAAACCGGCCTGGGCTCCGTGGGTCACCGAGAAACCGATCGAGCAGCGACTCGCGACACCGACGTAGTAGGCGTCTCCGCCCTGCACGTCGTGGAGGGGCTGGGGTTGCTCGGTGGACGACACCACGCTCACCGCGTCCGTGTCCACGTTCGCGTCCTTGATGAGGTTCTCGGCGACCGCGGGCTGCGCGGACAGGACGACCACCTGGTTCCTCTTCGCGTCGACGTAGCGCACGCCTCCCACGCGTGGCTTGGCGGGCAGCACGCCGTCGATCCTCTCCTTGATCAAAAGGAGTTCCGCCATCGACCGGGTGACGACCTCGGCCCGGGCGCCCGCCGCGATGATGTGGGGGATGTCGGCCTCGTCGGTGGTGGCCACCACGAGGGTCTGCGAAATGGCTCCGACAAGCCATGAACCGCCAAAACGGTCGGCGAGCCTCCTGCGGAGCTGCGTCGCGACCGGGAGCATGCGGGCCTCGTTGAGCAGGCGCGCCTGGGCCTGCCGCCGGGTCAGTCCCAGGTCGCGTTGGAACGCCTCCAGCATGCCCGACGGCGGTTTCCAGGCGGACGCGGTGACCGAGGCCCGAGGTCCGGCCGCGACCGGCACACCCGTCAGGGTGAGCGCGGTGACCGCCAGCACGCAGCCCGTGGCGACGGCATGTCTGCCGAACATGAAACTCTCCTCGACCTCGGCTTTCACAGCAGGAGGGGGAGAGCGCCGCACGGGCAACGCCACCCTAATCCAGCCGTTGCCCCCAAGCCCCCAAAAACCACACGCCACGCGGGCGCCCCTCGGAACGCCCCCGACCGGCGCCGTCAGGCTCGCCGGGCTTCCGATCCAGCACCGGAAAGTCATCAAACCTGGATGTACTCACTGAGCTACCGACAAGAGCTGACACACTCAAATGAACGCCATTCTTCCTTGGCCTGAAGAGCAGGGCGCCCAGGCCGGGCGCCGGTTAATCTTCTGGACAAGCGTGTCCCTAGCCGGCGAAGGGATCTGATGAACGCGATCCTCGTGGCCTCCAACCGCGGTCCCGTCTCCTTCACCCTCTCCGAGGACGGCTCCCTGTCCATGCGCAGGGGTGGGGGCGGCCTGGTGTCGGGCCTGTCGGAGGTCGCGAAGGACCTCGACGTCCTCTGGGTCTGCGCGGCGCTGTCCGACGGCGACCGCGGAGCGGTGCGGCTGGCGCCCGGCGGCCGTCTCGACCAGGCGGGCTACGAGACCGGGGCGCTGCGCATGCTCGACATCCCCCCGGCGACCTTCCACCGCGCGTACAACGCGGTCGCCAACTCCACGCTCTGGTTCGTCCACCATCTGCTGTACGACACCCCCAACAGACCACATTTCGACGCCAGGTTCCGCAGGGAGTGGGAGTCCTACCAGACGTACAACGAGGCGTTCGCGACGGCGCTGGCCGAGGAGGCCCCGCACGGGGCGCGGGTGATGGTGCAGGACTACCACCTGAGCCTGGTGCCGGCCATGCTCAGGGTGGAACGGCCGGACCTGCGGGTGGCCCACTTCTCGCACACCCCGTGGGCTCCGCCCGAGTACTTCAGCCTGCTCCCCGACGACGTCGCGGCCGAGGTCCTGGAGGGCATCCTGGGCGCCGACCACGCGGGTTTCCTGACCGCCCGCTGGGGCGGGGCGTTCATGGACTGCTGCGAGACCGTGCTCGGCGCCCGAGTCGAGCGCGCGAGCCGTACGGTCACACACGAGGGCAGGACCACCCGGGTCGGCACGCACAGCCTGGGTGTGGACGGTAAGGCGCTCTGGGCACGGGCCTCCGAACCCGACGTGGAGTCGCACATGGCCGCGCTCCGCGCCCAGGTGGGCGACCGCAGGCTGATCGTGCGGATCGACAGGACGGAGCTGTCGAAGAACATCGTCAGGGGCCTGGTCGCCTACCGGGAGTTCCTCTCGACCCACCCGGAGTGGCACGGCCGGGTCACCCATCTCGCCTTCGCCTACCCGTCCCGGCACGACCTGCCCGAATACCGCGAGTACACCGCGGCGGTGCAGCGCTGTGCCAAGGAGATCGAGGACGAGTACGCCACCGAGGACTGGGACCCGCTGATCCTCAACGTCGACGACGACTACCCGCGCTCGCTCGCCGCCTACCGGCTGGCCGACGTGCTGCTGGTCAACCCGATCCGCGACGGCATGAACCTGGTGGCCAAGGAGGGGCCGATCCTGTCGCCGGGCAGCGCGCTGGTGCTGTCGCGAGAGGCGGGCGCCGCCGCCGAGCTGGGCGAGCACGCGGTGACCGTCAATCCCTACGACGTCTCGGCCACGGCCGCCGCGCTGCACGAGGGGCTGACGATGCCCGAGGCCGAGCGCGCCAGGAGGGGCGCCCTGCTGGCCACGGCGGCGACCGCGCTTCCGCCGCACCGGTGGTTCGCCGAGCAACTCGACGCTCTCGGGTAAGGACAGGAAGCTTCGGGCCCTCATGAGATAGTTTTCGCGGCTGTTTAACTTTTTTACATACGGGGAGCCTGAATTGACCGCGATCGCCCCCGTCAGGCTGATCCGGGACCGCGCGACCTGGCTGATCTACCTGCAGCTCGGCGCCTTCGCCACCTATCTGTACGGCCTCAGCGCCGCGCTCCCGCTGCTCCGCATCGACCAGGGCATCTCCCAGGCGGTGGCCGGGCTGCACGGGACCTCGATGGCCCTGGGCGGCATCATCACCGGCCTCGCCCTCCCCTGGTTGACGAGGAGGATCGGCCGCCGGGCCGTCACCTGGACCGGACTGGCCGGGATGAGCGTCGGCACGCTCCTGGTCGCGGCGGCCCCCACCACGCTGCCGATCACCCTCCTCGGCTACGGCGTCGCCAGCGGGATGGCCTCCATCACCCTGTACTCGGGCATGGCCGCGCTCGACGACCACCACGGTCCCGCGGGGCCGGCGGCGATCAGCGAGGCCAACGCGGTCTGCGTGATCGTCGGCATCGGGGTCCCCTTCGTGGTCAGCGCCGCCGCGCAGAGCGTCTTCGGCTGGCGGGCGGCGCTGCTGGTGCCCGCCGCGCTGACCGCGCTGCTCGCGCTGCTCATGGGGCGCGTCTGGATCCCGGAGCGAAAGGACGCGGCGGCCGGAACCGCCCCTGAGGCCGGGTCCCGCTTCGGCTGGCGCTTCTACCTGGCCGGGGCCGTGCTGTTCTGCTGCGTCGCGATGGAGTTCTGCTTCAACCTGTGGGCGGCCAAGCTGTTCTCCGACCAGACCGGACTGCCCGCGGCGGTGGCGGCGACCGCGGTCGCGGCGTTCACCGCCGGGTTGGCGGTGGGGCGCCTGGCCGGAGGGCGGCTGGCCCTGCGGATACCGCCGACCGCGCTGTTCATCGGGGCGCTCCTGGTCACGGCCGCCGGATGGGCGATCTTCTGGCTGAGCGAGGACCCGGTGTTCTCCTACGTGGGCCTGGCCGTATCCGGGCTGGGAGTCGCGCTGCACTTCCCGATGGCGCTGTCGCGGGTGCTGGCCGTCTCCGGCGGGCGGCGGGACCAGGCGTCGGCCCTGGCCTCGATCTTCGCCGGCCTGGCGGTGGGAAGCGGGCCGTTCCTGCTCGGCGCGCTGGCCGACGGGTTCGGCACCCAGCAGGCGTTCCTCATGGTCCCGGTCCTGATCGGGCTGGCCGTCGGAGGACTGCTGATCGGCTCCGGCAGGCGCGCCTGAGCGGGCGGGCGGCGGTGACGCCCGTCCGGCCGCGGCCTCACCCGCTCAGCGGGGCGCCTCTCCCTCGATGGCGTCGGCGATCGAGCTGAGCAGCTCCAGGACCCCCGGGGGCCCGTCCACCACGATGTCAGCCTCCACCTCGATCTCGGGCGACCCGCTGAACACCGTCACCCCCGGCAGCCCGGAGGCCCGTACCGCCGCGAACGCCGCGAGATCTCCCAGGTCGTCCCCGGCGAACAGCACGGACCTGGCGGCCCGCTCGCGTAGGAAGGCGCTCAGCGCCATCCCCTTGTCCATCCCAGGCGGGCGCAGCTCCAGCACGAACTTGCCGGGCTCCACCACCAGCCCGGCCTCGGCGGCCAGCGCGGCGACCGGCTCGCGCAGCGCCTCAAGCGTCGCCCACGGGTCGGCGGCCTGCCGGGTGTGCACGGCCATCGCCCGCTCCTTGTCCTCGACCCTGACCCCGTCCCACCCCTCGACCAGCCGGGGGAGCCCCGCCCTGACCAGGTCGAGGCCCGGATGGACGGGCGGCGCGGCCAGCGCGCCCGCCTCCCAGCGTTCGAGGCCGTAGTGGCCGAGCACCACCAGACCGGGCACCTCGGCCAGGGAGCCGTACTCGACGGCCGTGGCGGCCGGGCGGCCGGTCACCACCACCACGGCGCCGACCAGGCCGCCGAGCCTGATCAGCACCTCGGGCCCATCTGGGTGAATTCTGGCCTCCGCGGGGTCGGAGACGATCGGGGACAGCGTGCCGTCGAAGTCGAGCCCGATCACCGCTCCCCCCGGGTCGGCCACGATCGCCTTCAGCCCGTCGGGCGGGTTCGCCGTCATGTCCGGTTCCTCTCCGTCTCCACCGTCTCGCCCGTCTCATCGGCCCCCGCCTTCAGCGATCGCCTGCCCGACCGGTCGTACCCGGAGATCAGCGACGCAAGCCATCTTCAGGGCCTCTTACTCAATCTGGGCGCATCACCGCGATCGACTGCCCGACCACTCGTACCCCGCCATCAGGGACGCAAGCCCGTCTTCCGGGCCGCTCGGTCGCTCCGGCGCGTCTCCCGGAGCCGGCGCAGGCGCTTGACCAGCATCGGGTCGTGGGCAAGTGCCGCGGGTCGCTCGATGAGCTCGCTGAGCAGCTGGTAGTAGCGCGTCGCGGAGATGTCGAAGGCCTCGCGGATCGCCTGCTCCTTGGCGCCCGCGTGGCGCCACCACCGGCGCTCGAAGGCGAGCAACTCCCGCTCGGAGTCGGTGAGAGCACGCGATGCGGGCTCTCGGGCAGCCCCGCCGTCGGCACTGTCACCGGGGGCCGGCTCGGTGTCCATGGCTTCCTCCTCGGTCGGGGCACATGGCGATCACACCGCGCACCCGCGGTCCGAAGTCAGAATAGTCCGGAATTTCGCGCTGTTCATGACGGATGCGGAGCCGTACAGTCACCAAGTGTGACCTCTGTCATCAGCCTTCTCACCGACTACGGACTGGAAGACGGCTATATCGCCGCCTGTCACGGCGTGATCGTCGGAATCTCTCCGGAGTCGCGAATCATCGACGTGTGCCATCTGGTGCCTCTGGGAGACGTGCGGCGCGGTGCGGCGATCCTGGCCCAGACGATCACCTACCTGCCTCCCGGCGTGCACGTCGCCGCGGTGGATCCCAGCGGCTCGCGCAGGGCAGTGGCGGTCGAGGCCGGCGACCACGTGTTCCTGGGCCCGGACAACGGGCTGCTGTCGTGGGCGATCCACGCCAGCGGAGGCGCGCGGGCCGCCTACGAGCTGTCCAACGAGGAGTTCTTCCTGCCTCCTCTCTCGCCGACCTTCCACGGCCGCGACCTCTTCGCACCCGTCGCGGCGTACCTGGCGATCGGGCGGCATCCGGCCGAAATGGGGGAGGAGATCCCGATAAACCGATTGATCTCGCTGCCCGCGCCCACCTCGACGGTCCAGGACGACTACGCCGAGGGGGAGGTGCTGTCGGTCAACCGGCACGGCAACATCCAGCTGTCGATCGGCGCCGCCGACCTGATGACGCTGCGCGTCTCGCTGGGAGACACCCTGGTGGTCTGGATGGGCGGGCGTCGGCTCGCGGTGCCGTTCAAGGAGTCCTTCACCGCGGTCCCTCCCGGGGAGATCGTGTCCTTCATCGACTCGGTCGGGCTGGTCGCACTGGCGATCAACTCCGGCGACGCCTCCCAACGGCTGGGCCTGCCGCCGGGAGCCCGCGTGCGTCTCTCACCCGCGCCGTGACCCGCGGGCCGGCGACCGGCCCGCGGACCTCCGCCGGGCCCGCTTCCCGAAGGGGGGATTTTACCTAGCAAGCGCTTGTGTCATATTGGCCCTATGACCGCACCCGTGATCAACGGCTGGTTCACCGTGGACGGCGGCACCGCGCACCTGCTCGGCACCCGCTGCACGGACTGCCGGACCGTCTACTTCCCGCCCCGGACGGGCTTCTGCCGCAACCCGTACTGCGACGGCGAGGACCTGGCCGAGACGCGCCTGCCGCGCCGGGGCACCGTGTGGTCCTACACCAACTCCTGTTACCCGCCACCCGCCCCGTTCGTGACCGCCGATCCCTATGTTCCCGTCACCCTCGCGGCGGTGGAGTTGGCCGGGACGGGAATCGTGGTACTCGGCCAGGTCAAGGACCTCACGGTGGACGACCTGCGGGTGGGCATGGAGCTCGAACTGACCACGGGCCCGCTCGCCGACGGCCCGCTGGTCTGGATGTGGGGCGCCCCTGGCGCCACCGGCGCCACCGGCGCCACAGCGGAGCGGCAGAACGGGGAGAGTTCATGAGCGACGTCGTCATCCTCGGCGCGGGAATGCACCCCTGGGGCAAGTGGGGTCGGCCCTTCGTCGAGTACGGGGTGGCGGCGGCCAGGGCCGCGCTGCGCGACGCGGGCCTGGAGTGGACGGACGTGCGGTTCGTGGTGGGCGCCGACACCATCAGGAACGGCTACCCGGGCTTCGTCGCCGGCGCCACCTTCGCCCAGGCCATGGGCTGGAACGGGGCGCGCATCGCCTCGTGCTACGCGGCGTGCGCCTCGGGCGCGCAGGCGCTGGACATCGCCAGGACCCGCATCCTGGCCGGCCTCTGCGACGTGGCGCTGGTCGTCGGCGCCGACTCCACGCCGAAGGGGTTCTTCGCGCCGGTGGGCGGCGACCGCCCCGACGATCCCGACTGGCTCAGGTTCCGGCTGCTCGGCGCCACCAACCCGGCGTACTTCGCGCTCTACGCGCGCAGGCGAATGGCCCTGTACGGCGACACCGCCGAGGACTTCGCCGCCGTCAAGGTGAAGAACGCCCTGGCCGGCTCGGCGAACGAGAACGCCCGCTACCGCGAAACCGTCACCGCCGCGCAGGTGCTCGCCTCCCCCCTGGTGGCCGACCCGCTGCGGTTGATGGACATCTGCGCCACCTCCGACGGCGGCGCCGCGCTGGTCCTGGCCTCCGCGGAGTTCGCCCGCCGCCACGGCGCGAGCCGCCCGGTACGGCTCGCGGCCGTCTCCACGGTGACGCCGTCCTTCCCCGGCACCGTGCTCGAACTGCCGGACTTCGCCACCGACTCCACCGCGGCGGTGCCGCCCCCCGAGCGCCCGTTCCGTGCCTCCATCGCCCACGCCGCCTACGAGGAGGCGGCCCTGGGCCCCGACGACCTGTCGTTCGCCGAGGTGTACGACCTGTCCACCGCGCTGGAGCTCGACTGGGTCGAGGACCTCGGCCTCTGCGCGCGGGGCGAGGCCGCGAAGCTGCTGCACGCCGGGGACACCGCGCTCGGCGGCCGGATCCCGGTGAATCCCTCCGGCGGGCTGGCCTCCTTCGGCGAGGCGGTCCCCGCCCAGGCCATCGCCCAGGTCTGCGAGCTGACCTGGCAGTTGAGGGGCGTGGCGGGAGCGCGACAGGTGGAAGGTGCCCGGATCGGGCTGGCGATCAACCAGGGTCTGTTCGGCCACGGCTCTTCGATCATTGCCACAAGCTGACCATTCTTGACCCTCCCCAAAGCATGTCGCTGGATAGTCTCACTCCCGTTACTTTGAGTAGCCGCGCGCAGACGGTCCGTTCCAGAGGCCCCAAGACACTGCCGCGATTTCCTTCCAGGGGGAACCACACATGATTCGTCGTCTTCTCATCACTTCCGCGTGCGTCGGCATCGCCGTCCTCGCACCGGCCGTGGCCGCTTCCGCGTCCACGTCCTCCACCACCTCCACCACCAAGGCCGCGACCAAGTCCGTGGCCAAGGCCAAGGCCGCCAAGGCCGACTGCTGCGGCGTCGGCGTCGTCAGCGCGCCGCTCGCCGTCGCCTGCCCGACCGCCGCGGTGGTCGCGGCTCCCACCGTGGTCGCGGCTCCCGTGTACAGCGGCGTCTACGGGGCCGGCGTCTACGGGGCCGGCTGCGGCGGCGTCTACGGCGGCGGGATCTACGGCGGCGGCGTCTACGGCGGCGGGATCTACGGCGGCGGCGTCTACGGCGGTGGCGTCTACGGGGGCGGCATCGGCGGCGGCATCCTCGGCGGCGGCATCGGCCGGGGCAACAACATCGTCGGCGGCGGCAACGTGATCAGCAGCGGTAGCGGAGTCGGCCACGGCGTCGGCATCGGCGGCCTCGTCGGCATCGGCGGCGTCGGCGTCGACATCCTCTAGTAGGGCGGCATCCTGCCGTAGCGCAGTAGGGCGCGGCCCCCACATCTCGTTGTGGGGGCCGCGCCTTCCGCTTTTCCCGCCCCTGCTACACGTGTGTCACGTCGTGGGTCTCGGCGAAGTGGCAGGCGCTCGCGTGCGCGGTGCCCGGCCGGATCCGCAGCGGTGGCTCCTCGACGGCGCAGATCTCCGCCGCCTTCCAGCACCGCGTACGGAATCGGCAGCCCGACGGCGGGCTGGCCGGGGACGGCGGGTCACCCTGGAGGATGATCCGCTCACGCCGCTCACGCCCCTCCGGGTTGGGCACCGGCACGGCCGACAACAACGCCTGGGTGTAGGGATGGGCGGGCCGGTCGTAGATCTCGGTCTCCTCGCCGAGCTCGACCATCTTCCCCAGATACATCACCCCGACCCGGTCGGAGATGTGCCGGACCACCGACAGGTCGTGGGCGATGAAGACGTAGGCGAGACCGAACTCGTCCTGCAGCCGTTCCAGCAGGTTGACGACCTGCGCCTGGATCGACACGTCCAGCGCGGAGACCGGCTCGTCGCACACGATGATCTCAGGCCGGAGCGCGAGCCCCCGGGCGATGCCGATGCGCTGGCGCTGGCCACCGGAGAACTGGTGGGGATAGCGGTTGACGTGGTCGGGATCCAGCCCCACGACCTCCAGCAGTTCCTGCACCCTGCGGCGCCGGTCGCCCTTGGGGGCCACGTCCCGGTGGATCTCGAACGGCTCACCGATGATGTCGCCCACGGTCATCCGGGGATTCAGCGAGGTGTAGGGGTCCTGCATGACCATCTGGATGTTGCGGCGGACCCGCTTGAGCTCGCCGCCCCTGGTCTGGGCGACCTCCCTGCCGTTGATCTTCACCGATCCCGAGGTGGGCCGCTCCAGCGCCATCAGGAGCTTGGCCAGCGTGGACTTGCCGCAGCCCGACTCTCCCACGATGCCGAGCGTCTCGCCCCGGCGCAGGTCGAAGGAGACCCCGTCGACCGCCTTGATCGAACCGATCTGCCTGCGCAGGACGATGCCCTGGGTCAGCGGGAAGTGCTTGACCAGATTCCGGACCTCCAGGATCGGCTCACCCGCGGCTGCCATCGAGGACCTCTCTCCAGTAGTGACACGCACTGGAGCGTGTCGGGTCGATCTCGTACAGCGCGGGCGCGTCGGTGACGCAGTTGTCCTGACGGTAGGGGCAACGCGGGTGAAAGGAGCAGCCGGAGGGCATGTCGAGCAGGTTCGGCGGCATGCCCTTGATGGCGTACAGCTCCTGCCCCTTCTGGTCGACCCGGGGAATCGAGTCGAGCAGACCCTTGGTGTACGGGTGGGCGGGCGCCCGGTAGATGTCGTGCACGGGGGCCTCCTCCACGATCCGCCCGCCGTACATGACCGCGATCCGGTCGGCGACGTCGGCCACCACACCGAGGTCGTGGGTGATCAGGATCAGGCCCATGTCGCTCTCCCGCCGCAGTTCGGCCAGCAGCTCCATGATCTGGGCCTGCACCGTCACGTCGAGGGCCGTGGTCGGCTCGTCGGCGATCAGCACCTCCGGGTCGAGCGCGATCGACATCGCGATCATGATGCGCTGGCGCATCCCCCCGGAGAACTGGTGCGGATAGTCGTGCACCCGTTGCCTGGCACCGGGAATGCGGACCCGGTCCATCAGCTCGATCGCCTTCTTCTCCGCGTCGCGTCTGGAGGTCCCCCGGTGCACCCGGAACATCTCACCGATCTGGAAACCGACGGTGAACACCGGGTTCAGCGCGGAGAGCGCGTCCTGGAAGATCATCGCGATCCGCCGGCCCCGGACCTGGGAGCGGGCGTCCTCCGAGAGTCCGAGCAGGTTCGTGCCCCGGAAGCGGATCTTCCCGCTGGGGATACGGGCCGGCGGGGAGTCGAGGATGCCCATGATGGCCTGCGCGGTCACCGACTTGCCCGAGCCGGACTCACCGAGCACGGCGAGCGTCTCCCCGGCGTTCAGCGAGTAGCTGACCCCGTTGACCGCCCTGACCACGCCCTGCCTGGTCACGAACTCCACGTGCAGGTCTTCGACGGCGAGCAGCGGCTCGCCGCCGGGAGCCCGGCCGGTCGGCACCACCTGTGTCGAGGTCTTCTTCACGGGTCCCCCTACCGCAGCTTCGGGTCGAGGGCGTCGCGGACGGCGTCGCCCAGCATGATGAAGGCCAGCACGGTAACGCTCAGGAAGGCCGCCGGGAACAGCAGCGCCCACGGAGCCTCCAGGAAACGCTCCCTGGCATCGGAGATCATGAGCCCCCACGAGATGTCGGGCGAGCGCAGGCCCACCCCGAGGAACGACAACCCCGCCTCGGCGGCGATGAAGTAGCCCAGGTTGATCGTGGCGACCACGATCACCGGGGCGATCGCGTTCGGCAGGATGTGCCGGGACATGATCCGCCACGCGGAGGCGCCGAGCGCCCGCGCCGCGAGCACGTAGTCCTGGCTCCTGGCGGTGATCACCGCGGCCCGCATGATCCGGTACGTCATCGGCCAGGTCAGTACGGCCATCGCGAGCATGACCGTCCACACGTTGCCGGTACGGAAGACGGCCAGGATGAGCAGGGCACCGAGGATCGACGGGATCGCGAAGAAGATCTCCGCGAGCCGGGAGACCAGGGTGTCCAACGCGCCGCCCGTGAACCCGGCGACGAGGCCGAGCATCCCGCCCACCAGCGCGGTGACCGCGGTGGTGCTCACACCGACCACGATCGAGTTACGGGCACCGTGGATCGTGCGGGCGTAGACGTCGCAACCGAGGTTGTCGGTGCCGAACCAGTGGGCGGCACCCATGCCCAGCCGGGTGTCCTCCAGCCGGCAGGTCGCGGCGTCGAACGGGTTCACCGAGCTGAACAGCCGGGGGAACGCGGCCATGGCGATCAGAACGGTGATGAGGGCGGCCGAGCCGATGAAGAGCGGCCGGCGGCGCAGGTCGTACCAGGCGTCGGACCACAGGCTCGCCGACCTGGGCGGCCTTCTCACCGGCCCACCGTCCTGGGGTTTCTCGGGCCGGTCGGCGGCCGGGATCAGGGTTTCACTCATAGCGGATCCTCGGATCGAGCACGGCGTAGAGCAGGTCGACGACCAGGTTGGCCAGGATGTAGATCAGCACCAGCACCGTCACGATGCCGACGACCACGGGTTGCTCGCGCAGGTAGACGGAGCTGAAGAGCTGCCCGCCGATTCCCGGGAGGTTGAAGATCGTCTCGGTGATCACCGCGCCACCCATCAACGTGCCGAGATCGGCACCGAGATAGGTGATCAGCGGGATCAGCGCGTTGCGCAGCGCGTGCCTGCCGATGACCCGGCTCCTGGGCAGGCCCTTGGCCACCGCGGTGCGGATGTAGTCGGCACGCATGATCTCCACCAGGCTGTTCCTGGTGAGCCGGGTGAGGTAGGCGATCGACATCCCGGCGAGCACGAAGCCTGGCAGCAGGTAGCTCCGCCAGCCCGCCGAGATGCCCGCGACCGGGAAAAGGTCGACCCCGGCCTGCTTGAGCTTCACCCCCAGCAGCAGTTGGAGCACGAACCCGGTGACCAGGGTGGGCACCGAGATCAGCACCAGTGTGGAGGCGAGGATCAGCGAGTCGCTGGCCCTGCCGCGGCGCAGCGCCGCGAACAGGCCGAGACCCACACCGATGACGGCCTCCAGCACCAGGGCGGTCACCGCCAGGTTGATGGTCACCTGGAACTTGCCCGCGATGATCTCATCGACCCCCACCCCGGAGAAGGTGGTGCCGAAGTCGCCGCCGGCCAGGCCGGTGATGTAGTACCAGTACTGCACCAGGAACGGATCGTTCAGGTGATACTGCTCGCGCAGGATGGCGACGATGTTGGGGTCGATGCGCTTCTCGCCCGCCAGCGCCGCGATGGGATCGCCGGGCAGCGCGAAGACGACGGCATAGATGAGCAGGGTGGCGCCCAGCAGGACTGGTATCGCCTGGAGCAGGCGTCTGATGATGTAGCGGCCCATTCAGTTCTCCCGTACGTGCCCGGTGGCGATCTCGCGGACCGGCGGGTCGCGCGGCGCCGCGAGATCGCCCCGGGGCGGCCGTTGAGGGCCGGGGTCCCACCCGGCCCTCAACCGGTGGTCAGCTGACCTTCTCGACCTCGGCCCACTCGACCTGGTTGAGCAGGTTGACCCTCACACCCTTGATGTTCTTGGAGAACGCGGCGTTGTTCCGGTAGAAGTAGACCGGGATGTAGGGCAGTTCCTTGATCAGGACATCGTCGGCCTGCTGGTAGAACTTCAGGCCCTCCTCCGGTGTGGGCGCGGTGTCGCCCTTGACCAGGAGTTCGTCGAACTCCTTGTTCGACCAGCCGGCGTAGTTGGAACCGGTCTTGATCGCGACGGTGGAGAAGATCGGGGTGAGGTAGTTCTCCGCCGACGGGTAGTCGATCGCCCAGCCCATCCGGAACAGGCCGCCGTAGGTCTTCTTGTCGAGCTCGTCGAGGATCGCGGCGAACTTCTCGAACGGCTTGACCGTCACCTCGATGCCCAGGTTGGCACGGAGGTTGTTGGCGACGGCCTCGATCCACTCCTTGTGCGGGCCGTCGGAGTTGTAGCCCAGCTCCAGCGTCTTGGGGCCGCCGTTGGCCGCGTACTGTTCCTTGGCCTTGGCGGGGTCGTAGGCGCAGGCCGCGCAGGCGCCGGGCCGGTATCCGTCGAGCAGCGGGTTGATGAAGTCGTCCGCCGGGGCGCGCGTGCCGGAGAAGACCTTGTCGGCGATGGTCGCGCGGTCGATGGCCATCGAGACGGCCTCGCGGACCTTCACGTTCGAGTACGTCTTGTTGTGCCCCACGGGGAAGCCGAGGTAGCCGATGCCGCCGTCCGGCGTGTCCAGGTAGCGCTCGCCGAGCTCCGACTTCGCCCTGGAGATCGCCGAGGGAGGCAGCGAGTCATGGACGTCGAGGTTGTCCGCGACCAGGTCGTTGAACGCGGTCTCCGAGCTCGTGTAGAGCTTGAACTGGAGCTTGGTGAACTTCGGCTTCGCCCCGGCGAACTTGTCGTAGCGGGTGAGGTCGATCGTCTGGTCGGTGCCCTTGTTGTACGGCTTGTCGAACTGGAAGTAGCCCTGGCCGATCGGCTTCTTGGCGTACTCCTCGGTGACCTTGCCGTCGGCGCCGAAGGCCGCCTTGGGCAGCGGGTAGAACGCGGTGTACCCCAGCAGCGTCTTGAACTGTGAGAACGGCTTGCTGAGGGTGACGGTGAAGGTGCTCTCGTCGACGACCTTCAGCCCCTTCATCTCCTTGGTGGAGACGGTCTGCCCCTCACCGGGGTTCAGGTCGGCCCAGCCGTCCACCCGGCCGAAGAAGCCGTTGGCGCCCTGTACGTTGTCCTGGTTGGCGGCGTAGTTCCACGCGTCGACATAGTTCTGGGCGATCAGTGGCTCACCGTTGTGCCAGGTGTAGCCGGGCTTGAGCTTGATCGTCCACACCGTGTTGTCCGTCGTCTCGATCGACTCGGCGACCTCGTCGACGACCTGCTTGTTGTCGTCGTAGCCGACCAGCGGGGCGAAAACGGCGGCCAGCACCTCGGCGCCCTCGGACTCGGTGGTGTCGCCGGGATAGAAGAGTTTCTGCGGCTCGCCGAGTTCCATGCGTACGGGCAGGTCGGCCGAGGTGGCCCCGCCCTCCGGAGACGTCGAGCCGCCGCACGCGGTGAGGGCGAGGGCGAGCAACGTGGTGCCGACGGTGAGTCGCGCACCCGTGGTTAAACGCATTGCGGTAAATCCTCCCTTTGCAGACTTGCGTCAACGCTGGGATCCACGACCCGAGTAACGCGAGGGAGGATCTTGTGGCCCCCGCCTCCCGCCACTCCCGTCCGGGCGCTGACGCCACACCGATCGATCGTGACTATCCCCTACCGCGCCACACTGACCCATATCCGTAATGTTGCAGTTCGGTCACGCGTTAACTGACTCAGCGTCAAGTGTCCATCACATCAACCTGACCAGGGCACTACATGCCCACAAATACGACATACGGGTATGCGCAAGGCATCAACGATCACGTCAAACTCCCCTCGCGCCAGGACCGCTCACCGCCGTTGCCTTTCCATGACCCCGACCTGGATCCACACTTGCCGGGCCGCAAAAAATCCGGCCCCTCCCTGGCGAACCACACAATTACCCTGGAACCTCTTTCCCGGAGATCCCGTCCAATGTGTGCGGCAGCACGCCGCCGCAGGCGCTTCATCCACCCACATCCAATAGAGTCCTTGCCATGAGCCAGCCGGAATCCGCGATCGCGGACGCCCAGGCGGGCGGCCCGAGTAACGGCACCCCAGAGCCGCTGGCCAAGCTCGCCGCGCGTTACGGACTTCGGCGTGCCATCGCACGCCCGAGTCTGCTCGTCTACCTACGCCAGTTGTGGGAACGACGACATTTCGTCATGACGTACGCGACCTCGCGCAACGTCTCGAAGTACAGCAACTCAGCCCTGGGCCAGCTCTGGCAGGTCCTCACCCCGCTGTTGAACGCCGCGATCTACTTCCTGATGTTCGGCGTGATCCTGGGCGCGAGCAAGGGCATCGACAACTACCCGGCCTTCCTCATCACCGGGATGTTCGTCTTCACCTACACGCAGCGCTCGGTGAGCGGCGGCGCCAAGGCGATCTCCGGCAACCTGTCGCTGATCCGGGCCCTGCACTTCCCGCGCGCCGCGCTCCCGCTGGCCTACACGATCCAGGAGTTCCAGCAACTCCTGATCTCCATGGGCGTGCTGTTCGCCCTGGTGCTGGTCACCGGCGAGCCGATCACCCTGCTGTGGCTGTTGATCCCGGTCGCCCTGGCACTGCAGACGATGTTCAACGTCGGCGCCAGCCTGGTGCTCGCCAGGGTCGGCTCCACCGCCCGCGACCTGAACCAGCTGCTTCCCTTCATCATGCGCACCTGGCTCTACGCCTCCGGAGTCTTCTTCTCCATCGAGGACCGGGTCGTGGGCCCCAACGGCGCCGGCCTCCCCCAGTGGGTCGCCGACATCATGTACTTCAACCCGGCCGCCGCGTACATCGAGCTCATGCGGGACCTGCTCATGCAGACCCACCCGGCCCGGCCCTATATCTGGGCGGTCTGCGTATTCTGGGCAGTGTTCGCTCTGCTCGGCGGCTTCTGGTACTTCTGGCGAGCCGAGGAGAAGTACGGCCGTGGCTGAGTTGACCGAGGAGCTGTCCCGAGTGAAGGCCGAGGAGCCCGCCGTGCCCGGCACGGACGTCAGGGTGCATCCCAACCCGGAACCCGCCAAGGGCGCCCGGGAGGGCACCCCCACGGTCATCGTGGACGACCTGCACATCATCTACCGGGTCTACGGCGCGGCCAGCGACGTGGAGAAGGGCAACGCCGTCAACGCCCTGATGCGCCTCGTCAAGCGCCAGGGACGGCCGCAGATGAAGGAGGTGCACGCCGTGCGCGGCGTCTCCTTCGTGGCTCGTCACGGCGACGCCATCGGCATCATCGGCCGCAACGGCTCCGGCAAGTCCACCATGCTGCGCGCCATCGCCGGGCTGCTGCCCCCGCACTCCGGCGCCGTCTACACCAACGGCCAGCCCTCCCTGCTCGGCGTCAACGCCGCGCTGATGCGCGAGCTCACCGGCGAGCGCAACATCGTGCTCGGCTGCTACGCGATGGGCATGAACCCCGCGCAGGTCAAGGAGAAGTACGACGACATCGTCGACTTCTCCGGCATCGGGGAGTTCGTCCAGTTCCCCATGTCCACCTACTCCTCGGGCATGGGCGCCAGACTCCGCTTCGCCATCGCCTCGGCCAGGTCCCACGACGTGCTGCTCATCGACGAGGCGCTGGCCACCGGCGACCGCGAGTTCCGGCGCAAGAGCCAGGACCGGATCAAGAAGATGCGCGACGAGGCCGGCACCGTCTTCCTGGTCGCCCACAACCTCGACGTGATCGAGGAGACCTGCAACCGGGTCATCTGGTTGCACAAAGGCAAAATCAAGATGGACGGCGACCCGCAGACGGTCCTCGCCGCCTACAACAAGGTCTGATCGCCGGGCAAGATGAGGAGCGACCGAAAAGACGCTCCCATCGGAGGTGAATCGTGTCCACCCGGCCACCGATTCCGTACGACTTCCTGCCCCAGGTTCCCGCGCTGACCGTCGAAAGCGACGACGTGCGCGACGGAGAGCGCCTGGCCGCGGCCCAGGTGTTCAACGACTGGGGATTCAACGGCCAGAACGTCTCGCCCCAGCTGCGCTGGTCCGGCGCACCCGAGGGCACTCTCAGCTACGCCGTGACCTGCTTCGACCCCGACGCGCCCACCGGCAGCGGGTTCTGGCACTGGCTGCTGTTCGACATCCCCGCGGACGTGACCGAGCTGGACGCCGGCGCGGGGGCCGGTGACGGCGGTGTGGGCGTGCACGGCCGCAACGACTACGGCATCACCGCCTACGGCGGGGCCGCACCGCCCCCCGGACATCCGCACCGCTACATCTTCGCGGTGCACGCCCTCGACGTGAAGAAGCTCGGCCTCGGCGCCGACGCCTCGGCCGCCGTGCTGGGTTTCAACATCACCGCCCACACTCTGGCCCGCGGATACGTCGTTCCCGAGTACGAGAGCTAGCCGACAGGACGTGACACAGGAGGCAATGGACTGACAGCGTGTTCGGTGATCCGGTATGATTCGAACGTTGTTTCGATCCAAGGATGCCGTCATGGAGTGGGGGCGCGCGATGCGAGAGCTGTCCACCGCGATCGACCACCTGTCCGTCGAGGACCCGTCAGAGATTCCACGTCTCCAGCTCACCGAGCAGCTCATCGAGCTGCACTGGCAGATGGCCAGGCTCCAAGCCGAGATCGCCCGCCGCACCTCCGTGCGACGCCCGGGTCGCTGAGACGGCGGGGAGACCGACCGGTCTCCCCGCCGCCACAGACGACGAACAGGTCTCGCGATATATCTTAAGTAGTCGTACACTCGCGTCATGACGTCTCATCACCCCGTTCTGCGCGCCTCCGACGCCGATCGCGACCGCGTGGCCGCGGTGCTGGGCGAGGCGCTCGCCACCGGCCGCCTGACCAGCGTCGAGCACGCCGACCGCCTGGACATCGCCTACCGCGCCGTCACCACGGACGACCTCGCCCCCCTCACCGGCGACCTGCCCGACGTCGTGGCCCCCGGCCGCGAGTCCGCCACCGAGCGGCAGCAGGTCGGGGCCGTCTTCAGCAAGGTCGTGCGCGGCGGGCGCTGGCTCGCCGGGCGGCACACCACGCTGAGCGCCACCTTCGGCGCGTTGATCGTCGACCTGTCCGAGGCCGTGCTCCCCGGCAGGGAGATCACCCTGGAGGTCAACTCCCTCTGCGGCAAGCTGATCGTCAGGGTTCCGGAGAACGCCCACGTCATCGACGAGGTCAGCGGCATGTTCGCCAAGAGACACGTCTCAGGCGGCCGGGGCGGCGAGGGCTCCCCCGTCATCCGGGTCGTCGGCCGGGCCACCTTCGGGAAGATCATCGTCTCCCGGGAGAGAACCGACTGGAATCTCCCCGGCACTCCCTGATCACCCCGGCGGGACATTCCGCTCCCGGGGCCGCCTACGATGCGGACAAACCATCCCGCACGAGGTGACCGCTTGCCTGAGACCACTGCTCCCGGCACCATGCCGATCGCCCTGGACGCGATGGGCGGTGACCACGCCCCTGACGAGATCGTGGCGGGAGCCGTGCGGGCGGTGCGAGAGCACGGGATCTCCGTCGTGCTCGTCGGCGCCCCCCGCCCCCTGTACGAGGCACTCGCCCGGCATGACGCGACCACCGAGATCCCGATCGTCAGGACCGAGGAGGCTCTGGCCATGGACGAGGGTGCCCTCGCCAGCCTGCGCCGCCCGCGCTCCAGCATCGCCGTCGCCTGCCACCTCGTCCGGCGGGGTGACGCCTGCGCCGTGGTCTCCGCCGGGTCCACCGCCGGGATCGTGGCCACCGGAAAGCTCCGGCTCCGCGGCCAGCCCGGCGTGCTCAGGCCCGCCATCGCCGTCGCCCTGCCGACCAGGCCCACCCCGACCGTCCTGCTGGACGCCGGAGCGAACTCCGAGGTCAAAGCCGAGATGCTGGTGCAGTTCGCGCACCTCGGCGCCGCCTACGCCGAGACGGCGCTGGGCATCGAGAATCCCAGGATCGGCCTGCTGACCATCGGCAGCGAGCCGGGAAAGGGCAACAAGCTCGTCAAACGTGCCCACGAACTGCTGTCGGCCGCCCCCGGCCTCGACTTCTCGGGCAACGTCGAGGGCCACGACCTGCTCACCCGTACCGTGGACGTCATCGTCGCCGACGGATTCACCGGCAACGTGGCGCTCAAGACCATGGAGGGCAGCGTCCGCTACGCCTTCGCCGAGCTCCGCGAGACGGTCAGGGAGAGCCGGACGGCCAGGGTGGGCGGCCTGCTGCAGAAGAGACGCATCAGGGAGCTCTACCGGCGGCTCGACCCCGAGGTCCACGGCGGGGCCGTGCTGCTCGGCCTGAACGGCACCGTGGTCATCGCGCACGGCGCCTCACACGCCAAAGGGGTGAGCGCCGCCTGCGTGCTCGCGGCCAAGCTGGCCCACGAGGGCGTGGTGAACCGCATCGGCGAACGCCTCGCCGCCGTCCCCCGCCCGCACCGCCTCTGGTGACGTGCCACGAAACCCCTGGCCGCCGCCCGCACCGCCTCCGGTGACCCTCCGCGAACACGTCACCAACCTGCGGTGATATTTACCGCGCATCAGGTGACGTATTCCACCGAATTCTCCGACCCCGCGTACCCTTGAGTCCCAGTCGATCGGCAGGGGGCCGTGTGGAGCAGGTGACACAGCGCGGGCTGACCTCGGCAGAGGTCGCCGAGCGCGTGGCCCTCGGGCAGGTCAACGACGTCAGACGCCGATCGAGCAGATCGGTCTCGGCGATCCTCAGGGCCAATGTCCTCACCCTCTTCAACGGGGTGATCGGCGTACTCTGGGTGCTGATCATGATCTTCGGGGAGTGGCAGGACGGCCTCTTCGGCCTGGTGATCGTGGCCAACGCGGGCATCGGCATCATCCAGGAGCTCCGCGCCAAGCGCACCCTCGACCGGCTCGCCATCGTCAACGAGGCTCCGGTCAAGGTCCGCAGGGACGGCGCGGAGACCGAGATCCCGCCCCGGCAGGTGGTGTTCGGCGATCTCATCCTGCTCGCGCCCGGCGACCAACTGCTGGTCGACGGCGAGACCGTTGACTCCGACGGGCTGGAGGCGGACGAGTCCCTGCTCACCGGCGAGGCCGACCCGGTGCACAAGCTGCCTGGCGACGAGGTCCTGTCCGGCAGCTTCGTGGTCGCCGGCCGGGGCTCCTACGTCGCGACCAGGGTGGGCGGCGACGCCTACGCGGCCAGACTCGCCGAGGAGGCCAGCGCGTTCGGCCTGTCCCACTCGGAACTGCGCGACGGCATCACCCGGTTCATCAAGTACGTGACCTGGCTGGTCGTTCCGATCGGCGCCCTGCTCACCTGGAGCCAGGTCAGCAGGCGGACCGGCATCGGCGAGGCGGTCACCAGCACGGTCGCCGGCATCGTCACCATGATCCCCGAGGGCCTGGTCCTGATGACCAGCATCGCCTTCGCCGTCGGCGTGATCCGGCTGGGCAGGCGCCGCTGCCTGGTCCAGGAGCTCCCCGCGATCGAGATCCTGGCCCGGGTCGACACTCTCTGCCTCGACAAGACCGGCACGCTCACCTCGGGCGGCATGGAGCTCGGTGAGGTCCGCGGGCTCCGCGACGACCTGCCCGTGCCCGAGGCGCTGGGCGCGCTGGCCAACCTCGACCCCGACCCCAACCCCACGGCCCGGGCCATCCAGACCCGCTACCCCGACTCCCCCGGCTGGACCGTCGCCGCCAAGATCCCCTTCTCCTCGGCCCGCAAGTGGAGCGGCGCCGAGTTCGACGGGCACGGCTGCTGGGTCCTGGGCGCCCCCGACGTCCTCCTGCCGCCCGGCACCCCGGCGTACACCGAGGCTGGGGCACTCGCCGCCACCGGTCTGCGGGTGCTCGCCCTGGGGAAGGTCGCCTCGCTGCGCGACCCCGACGACCTCGGCACCGTCGAGGCCGCGGCCATCGTCGTGCTCAGGCAGCGCGTCCGCCCCGAGGCGGCCGAGACCCTCGCCTACTTCGCCGAACAGGGCGTCACCGTCAAGGTCATCTCCGGCGACAACCCCGAGTCGGTGTCGGCCATCGCCACCTCCGTCGGCATCCCCGGCGGAGAGCGCGCGGTGGACGCCCGCACCCTGCCGGATGACAATCCCGAGAAGCTCGCCGAGATCATGGAGGCCAACACCGTCTTCGGCCGGGTCAGCCCGCACCAGAAACGGCTGTTCGTCGGCGCGCTCCAGTCGCGCGGGCACACGGTCGCGATGACCGGCGACGGCGTCAACGACGTGCTCGCGCTCAAGGACGCCGACCTCGGCGTGGCGATGGGCTCCGGCAGCGGCGCCACCCGGGCGGTCGCCCAGATCGTGCTGATGAACGACAGCTTCGCCGGCCTGCCCTCCGTGGTGGGCGAGGGCCGGCGGGTGCTGGCCAACATCGAACGGGTCGCCGGCCTCTTCCTCACCAAGACCTTCTACGCGATCGTGCTCTCCCTGCTCACCGGGGTCATCGGGCTCGCCTTCCCGTTCGCTCCCCGGCACTCCACGCTGATCAACGCGCTGACGATCGGCATCCCCGCGTTCTTCCTCGCGCTCGCGCCGAGCAACGAGCGCGCCAGGAGCGGCTTCGTGCCACGTGTGCTCCGGCTGGCGGTCCCCGCCGGGATCATCTGCGCCACCGCCGTCTACCTGTCGTACTGGATCGCCCAGAGCGGGGCCGCCACCCTGGCGGAGAGCCGCACCTCGGCGGTGATCACGCTGTTCGTCGCCGCCTGGTGGGTGCTGGCCCTCGTCGCCCGCCCGTACGTCTGGTGGCGGGTCGCGCTCGTGGCCTCCATGGCCGGGCTGTTCGCCCTCGCCCTCGCCATCCCGTTCACCCGCGAGTTCTTCGCGCTCACCCTCCGCGACCCCGCCGCGGGCGGAGTCGCGGCCGGGCTCGGCGTCGCCGCGGGGGCCGTGCTGACCGGCGTCTTCGCGGTCATGCGATCCCGCCGTACCGGGCCCGGCCAGGGTGATATCCAATCGGTTCAGGATCGGTCAACCGCTACCCTTGGAACATGACCGACCCGCAATTCGCCCTCACCGAACGCGTCCAGCAGGCGCTGGCCGCGGCCTTTGGTGCCGAATACTCCGACGCAGACCCGCTGATCCGTCCCTCGCAGTTCGCCGACTACCAGGCGAACGTGGCGATGAGTCTGAGCAAGCGGCTGCGACGGGCCCCGCGGGAGGTCGCCCAGGAGATCGCCGAGCATCTCACCGGGCGGGCCGACGACCCGTTCCCCGGTACCGTCGAGGTCAGCGGCCCCGGTTTCCTCAACCTGACCCTCTCCGACGACTGGATCACCGCACAGGTCTCGGAGATCCACGCCGACCCACGCGCCGGCGTGGGCGTGTCCGCCTCGCCGCAGACCATCGTGATCGACTACTCCGCGCCCAACGCGGCCAAGGAGATGCACGTCGGCCACCTGCGCACGACGATCGTGGGCGACGCGCTCGCCCGGGTCCACGAGCACCTGGGCCACAGGGTCATCCGGCAGAACCATCTCGGCGACTGGGGCACGCCGTTCGGCATGCTCATCGAGCACCTGCTGGACATCGGCGAGGAGGCCGCCGTCGCCCAGCTGGAGGCCGGCGAGGGCAACGCCTACTACCAGGCTGCCCGGGTGAAGTTCGACACCGACCCCGAGTTCAACGGGCGGGCCCGCGCCCGGGTCGTCACCCTGCAGGCCGAAGAGCCCGAGACGATGCGCCTGTGGCACATCTTCATGAACGCCACGGTCCGCTACTTCAACAAGGTCTACGTCCAGCTCGGCGTGACGCTGACCAACGAGGACATCGCCGGCGAGAGCATGTACAACCACGTGCTCGCCCAGGTCTGCGACGAGCTGCAGGAGCGCGGCATCGCCGTGCTCAGCGACGGCGCGCTCTGCGTCTTCCCGCCCGGCTACACCGGCCGCGAGGGCCAGCCGCTCCCCTTCATGATCCGCAAGAGCGACGGCGGGTACGGTTACGCCACCACCGACATGGCCACGATCCGCTACCGGGTCGACGACCTCAAGGCCGACCGGATCATCTACGTGATCGGCGCGACCCAGTCGCTGCACATGTCGATGCTGTTCGACTCGGCCAGGCTGGCGGGCTGGCTCCCCGACCACGTCAGGGCCGAGCACGTCCAGATCGGCAGCGTGCTGGGCTCCGACGGCAAGATGTTCAAGACCAGGAGCGGGAAGTCGGTCAAGCTTCTGGAGCTGCTCGACGAGGCCGAGACCAGGGCCGCCGGAGTGATCCAGGATCGCGAGTACGACGACGCCGAGCGCGAGAGGATCGCACACGCCGTCGGTATGGGCGCGGTCAAGTACGCCGACCTGTCGGTCAGCCACGACAGCGAGTACGTCTTCGACTTCGACCGCATGCTCGCCCTGACCGGCAACACCGGCCCCTACCTGCAGTACGCCCAGGCCCGTATCCGCTCCATCTTCCGCAGGGGCGGGGTGACCCCGGCCGAGACGGCCGGACCCATCGTGCTGGGCCACCCGGCCGAACGCGCGCTGGCACTCCAGCTTCTCCGCTTCGGCTCGGTGGTCGAGGAGATGGCGGAGAACTCGGCGCCGCACAAGCTTGCCTCCTACCTCTTCGACACGGCGAGCGCCTTCACCACGTTCTTCGAGAACTGCCCGGTGCTGAAGGACGACGTCGAGGCCGCCACCCGTGCCTCGCGGCTCGCCCTGTGCGCACTCACCCTGAAGGTCATGGAGACCGGCCTGGGCCTTCTCGGCGTCCCCGTGCCCGAGCGCATGTAACCTGTCCACCAGATGATCGTCTTTATTGGGAAATCAAAGGCGATCATCTGGCAAAGTCATGTTCGGCGCGCCTCCCCGCGGGGATGTCCGAAGCGCAATACGCTGGCGCGGTCATCGGTCACAACTTCGGGGAGTTCTCTGCCTTGAGCACGGACCTGACCGCGAATCCGCAGGCCGGGACAGAGCTGCACCGCTGTGCCGACGCGCTCCTCACCGACCTGGCCGCCGGCACCGTCCCCGCCGAGCTGCCGACCGGTTTCGCGGACATGTCCGACCACTGGCTGGCTCCGGCCATCGAGGCCCTCGTGCTGCTCATGCGCGGCGAGGAGGCGCTCGAACCCCTGGCCCGCGCCGCCCAGCGCGACGAGCGGCGGACCGCGCTCTTCCTCTGCCTCGCACTCGCCGTCGCCGGCCAGGGCGACCGCATCCACGCCTCCTGGCTCGGCAGCGCCTTCGGGGACCTGTCCCTGGACCGCCCGGTGACCCACGGCCAGCGGGCCCTCTGGCTCGCCGCCGCCCGCGGAGCGTACGGCCCGGCGGGAAAGATCTTCGTTCTCCGCAGACTCGACGCGGTGGCCGCGTCCCCGGCATCCGAACCCGACCTGTGGTTGCGCGCTCTGGTCCCCGACGAGCCCTCGACCGTCGTGTCACCGGCCCTGGCCGGGTTCGCGGAACTCGCCGAACTCCCGGAGTTCGCCGTTCCCGTACAGGCCGCCGCCAGGCTGACCCACCTGCGCGACCGCTGCGCCGAGATCACCTCGGCCCGTGAGAGCACCCCCGGAGCGGTTGACGAGGCCGGGGCAGGCCTGGATGACCTCGCGCTCCTTGAGGCCGCGCAGACGGATCGCTCCGGCGAGGCGACGGTCGTGTGGAGCGAGGACGAACCGCTGACCGTGCTCCGCCAGCTGATGGGGTCCGGCACCCCCGAGCGCCCGATGAGGCCGCTCACCAGCCACCTTCTCAGCGATCTGCACCCTGGCTCCCATCCTTACCTGGCCGCGATCGCGCTGCATGTGGCCGCGCCCATCGTGCGGTCCGCGGCGGAGAGGCTCGCCGAGGCCACCCGGGCCGAGGCCCCCGAGTCGGTCACCATGCCGATCCTCGGCCACCGCGTGACGCTCCGCCCCGAGGGACCCGACCCCGAGTCGCTGGGCGCCGCCGAGGAACGCATCGCCACCGAGGGCACGCCGGTCCGCGGCCGGCCCCGGGCGGCCTACCTGCTACTCGCCCTCGCCCCGGTGATCCTGGTGGTCGCGCTGGTCCTTCCCGTTCTCCCGCTCGCGCTGCTCGCGCCGCTACCGGCCGCGGCGGGGGGCTACCTGCTGTGGCGCAGGCGCAGGCGTGAACGGGCGGACGCCGAATACGTCGTCAAACAGCTGTCCGAGCTAAGGGAGCTCGCTCAGGGCGCGGTGTGGGCCCTGCATGACTACGCTCGCGAGTCGGAGGGCCGGGTCAAGACAGCGGCCTCCGACCTGGCCGAACTCACCCGGCTGCTCCGCCGGGGGCCCCGGGCGGGCTGACCGGCTCCGTTCGCCGGATGTCCTTCACCCACGGGTGTTCTTCACCGGCGGGTGTCTCAGCGACGCCGAACCTGCCGCTCGCGCGACCGTGGCGGGGGCCGATCTCTCGGACCCCGCACATCCAGGTCGCCGCTGGATCACCCGTTGGTGATCTCCACCTCGGCAGGGGCCAGCAGGAAGACCTTCTCCGCGATCCGCTCGATACGCCCTTCGCAGCCGTACGCCAGCCCGGCGACGAAGTCGACCATCCTCGTGGCCTCGGCGGTGCTCATCCCGCTGACGTCCATGATGACCGTCTGACCTTCGCGAAAGTGTTGTCCGATGACCGGTGCGTCGTTGTACTTCATCGGCGTGAGCATCACGATTCGTGAGGGCTCGTTCATCGCGTGCCAGCGCTTGGCCGCGCGCTCCGAGGCAGACTGCCAGTCCTCGCCTTCGACCTCATCCTCGTAGTCGTAGGACTCGTCATACTGCTCGGCCCCGCCCAGACCAAGGTAGCTTGCCACCTTGCGCACTGCCCCCATCGGCTCGTCCTTTCGCCAGGACCACGCCGTACCCGGCCTGTCCCTACATCTTGGACGGTAACCGACGATCTGAAGTTCGCCATGCGACACGCCCAGCGCTTATTTCCACTTTGTACGGCTACCGCACTGGTCTGCCCGATCCCTGACTTTGCCCGATCCCTTGACTCGACTTCAACTGATATCTCCAGCGCCGCTAGCATCGCGTCATGCTCGTCTACACGGTCGATTCGTTTACCGATGAATTTTTCAAGGGTAACCCTGCCGGGGTCTGTGTACTCGGCAATCCAGTCCCTGACACCTGGATGCAGTCCGTGGCGGCGGAGATGCGGCACTCCGAGACAGCCTTCCTGCTCGAAGCGGAGGACGGCGGACCGTACTCACTCCGTTGGTTCACGCCGGTGACCGAGGTGGCCCTCTGCGGGCATGCGACCCTGGCCACGGCGCATGTGCTGTATTCCACGGGAACGGTCCCAGAAACCCTCGAATTCTCGACGAAGAGTGGAATCCTGTCCGTGACCAGGGATAAATCAGGTTTAATCAGCATAGATTTCCCGGCAAAAGTACTCCAAGAGACGCCCCTCCCCAGAGGACTGATCGATGCGCTCGGAGTTAAACCTGTTTGGGGAGGAAAAAATGTTTGGGATTATCTCGTCGAGGTCGAGTCCGAGGACGCCGTGCTCGCCGCGGCCCCTGACTTCCGCGCCTTGGAGGCCGTCGACGCGCGGGGAGTCATCGTGACGGCTCGGGCATCCAGACCGGGCGCCGACTACGTCTCCCGCTTCTTCGCCCCCCGCGTCGGAGTACCCGAGGACCCGGTGACGGGCTCCGCCCACTGCGCGCTCGCTCCCTACTGGTCGGCCAGGCTCGGCTCCGACAGCCTGGTGGGCGCCCAGCTGTCGCAGCGCGGAGGCGTGGTCCGCACGACCGTACGGGGCGACCGGGTAGAGCTGGCGGGACGCGCGGTGACCGTGCTCTCCGGCGAGCTCCACGCCTAGGTCCTGTCCCCTTCCTCGCCACGGCACGATCCGGGGGAGAGCGCCCAGGGCTCCGTGGCCTCTGGCCGGCCGATGGCTCCCGGTCCGTGAAGTCGTCACAGCAGAAAGGCTCCCACCGACTGGCGGGAGCCCCGGCAAGCCCCTTCCGGAACCCCCTCGGAAAACACGAAGGCCCCCACCGAAAGGTGAGGGCCCACATGAAAGATTGTCCGGCGGCGACCTACTCTCCCACACCGTCCCCGGTGCAGTACC